>CAYOXI010000031.1:0-30752 GCA_964407855.1 uncultured Chromatiaceae bacterium | reverse complement strand
CCGTCAAGGTGATGACCGTCACTGGCGGCAAGGGTGGCGTCGGCAAGACCAACATCTGTGCGAACCTGGCCATTGCGATGTCCCTGCTCGGGCGGCGCATCATGCTGCTCGACGCGGATCTGGGACTTGCCAACCTGGATGTGCTGCTCGGTCTCCAGCCTGCCCACAACCTGGCCGATGTGGTCCATGGCAGGCAACGACTGGAGGACGTGATCCTGACCGGACCGGCAGGCGTCAAGGTGGTCCCCGGGGCCTCGGGACTGTCTGACATGGCGGCGCTCTCAGCCCAGCAGCATGCCGGCATCATCAATGCCTTCAGCGAACTCACTGATGACCTGGATGCGCTGCTGGTGGATACCGCAGCGGGAATATCCGAAGGCGTACTGCGCTTCTGCGAGGCCGGCACCGAGGTACTGGTCGTGATCTGCGACGAACCGACCTCGCTCACCGACGCGTACGCGCTGATCAAGGTGCTCAGCACGGAGCGAAACGTGACGCGGTTCCGGGTGGTCACCAACATGACCCACCAGGGCGGCGACGGGCGGGCGCTCTTCGACAAGCTGCTGCGCGTCACAGACCGCTTCCTGCAGGTCACCCTCGACCATGCTGGCAGCGTCCCCTACGACGACCGGGTCTGGCGGGCAGTGCAGCTGCAGGCGCCGTTTGTGACGGCGTTCCCGACCAGCCTGGCGTCCGTCGCCCTCAAGAAACTGGCCCAGCGTGCCGATAGCTGGGCCGGGCCACAGGCGGCGCGCGGGAATATCGAGTTCTTCGTGGAGCGACTTCTCCGGGCCCAGGGCCGGGAGACTGCCGCGGTATGAATCCCGCGCACCACTATGCAGCTGCTGCCGGGCGGTCCCCGGACGTCCTGGTGGAGGAGTACGCCCCGCTGGTCAAGCGGATCGCAAGCCACCTCCGGGCCCGGCTGCCCGACAGCGTGGATCAGGATGACCTGATCCAGGTGGGGCTGATCGCGCTGCTCGATGCGGCGCGCCAGTACTCACCCGCCAGGGGGGCCAGCTTTGAGACGTACGCGGGGATTCGCGTGCGGGGTGCGATGCTCGACGAGGTCCGGAGCACCGACTGGACGCCTCGTTCGGTGTATCGCCGGCAGCGTGAACTGACAGCGGCAATCCAGGCAGTGGAAAACAGAACCGGCAGGGCAGCAGAAGCCAGGGAGATTGCGACGGAACTCGGGGTAAGCCTCGAGGAGTACTTTCGCATGGTCAGTGCAGCTGCATCCCACAGGCTCTTCAGCCTGGACCAGGTGTCCGACGACGGCGAGCCCACCGTGCAGCAGATCGCCGACCCGGATGCCGAACCCTGCACCGAACTGGAGTCCGACGAATTTCGTGACGCGGTGATGGAGGCGATCAAGTCCCTGCCGGAACGCGAGTCGCTCGTGATGTCGCTGTACTACGACGAGGAGCTGAATCTGAAGGAAATCGGCGAGGTGCTCGGCGTGACGGAATCCCGGGTCTGCCAGATCCACGGCCAGGCCCTGGTCCGGATCCGCGCGCGCCTCCAGGATGCACTCGTCAGCGGCGCGGTGACGCCATGAACCAGCTGCACCCCGCCAGCGCCAGCATGACCGCACAGGAGCAGAGTCCTTGGATGCGCTGACCCTCAGTGGCGTAGCCCTGGCATTCATCGCCATCTTCCTCGGCTCGGCCATGAAGGGTGCGGGCTTCGGCGCACTGTTCAACGGTGCTGCCTTCGTAATCGTGTTCCTCGGAACCTTTGCCTCGATCCTTATCCAGACGCCCAAGGCAACCTTTCTGCGGGCCTGGAAGATCATGCCGTGGATCTTCAGGCCGCCGGTGCAAGACCACGAAAAGCTGATCGCGAAGATGGTGGAATGGAGCGAGATCGCCCGCAAGCAGGGCCTTCTCGGCCTGGAACCGGCTTTGGAGACCGAGACAGATCCCTTTGCCCAGCGGGCGCTCCAGATGCTGGTGGATGGAACCGAGCCGGACAAGATCCGGGAAGCCCTCGAGGTCGAGATTTTTGCCCGGGAGAAGTCCGAGACCCAGAGCGCGAAGGTTTTCGAGGGCATGGGCATCTATGCGCCCACGCTGGGCATCATCGGCGCCGTGCTCGGCCTGATTGCCGTCATGAAGAACCTGGCTGACCCCAGCAAGCTGGGGCCCGGCATCGCCGCGGCCTTCACGGCCACGATCTATGGCATCGGGCTCGCCAACCTGTTCTTCCTGCCGGTGGCCAGCAAGCTGAAGGACATCATCAAGAAGCAGACCCACTCAAACGAGATGATCATCGAGGGCATCATCGCCATCGCCGAGGGCGAGAATCCCCGGAACCTGGAAAACAAACTCAAAGGCTTCATGGGTTAGACCGGGGTAACGAAGATGGCACGCAAGCACGAACACGAGGAGCACGCCAACCACGAGGCCTGGGCCATCCCCTACGGCGACCTGGTCACGCTGCTGCTGGCCTTCTTCGTGGTGATGTATGCCGTCTCCTCGGTCAATGAGGGCAAGTACCGGGTGCTGTCTGACTCCCTGGTGGCGGCCTTCCGCGGCCAGCCCCACACCTGGGAGCCCGTGCAACTCGGCGACAAGAAGACGAAGTCGAAGTCTGAGGACAACCCGGTCAGCATCAATCCGCAGCAGGCAATGAGCTTCCCGGTGGCCGAGCAGCAGGCAGCCCGGACCCAGGCGGCCGAGGAGGCTCTGCAGGCCCAGCTCCGGCAGATGACCGACGACCTCACCGATGCGCTGCAGGTCCTGATCGACAAGGATCTGATCCGCATCCAGCGGGCTGCGTCCTGGATCGAAGTCGAGATCAAGACGGACATCCTGTTTCCCAGTGGCAGTGCCGTCATCGAGCCGGCTGCCGTGGAGGTACTGCAACGCCTTGCGGGCATCCTCGCGGATCGGCCTTACCCCATTCGGGTTGAAGGCCACACGGACGACCGGCCGATCAGCACCGCGCAGTTCCCGTCCAACTGGGAATTGTCCGCAGCCCGCGCGGCCCGGATCGTCCGGCTGTTCGAGGAGCAGAACATCCTGGCCGGGCGGATGGTCGTGGCCGGGATGGGCGAGAACCAGCCGGTGGCCGACAACACCACGGCCGAAGGGCGCAACCAGAACCGCCGGGTCACGCTGGTGATCCTCGGCGCGCCGCCGGACGAATCTGATCCGATGCCCGGAGCGGCGACCCTGTCGCCAGCGCCCGCCGACCCGGCACCCGTAACTGGCAGTGCCCCTGCCCCCGGCAACGTGGAGGTGGCGGGGTGAAACCGATCGATACGGTCACGCCGACGCTACCGCCCAACTGGGTACGCCCGGTAGCCGACAAGCGTCGCCAGCGCGAACGCGAGAAGCCGAAGGACTCCGGACCAAGGCGCCCGCCCGGCGACGATCCTGGCGAACGGACTCACATCATTGACGAACTGGCCTGAGGGGGCCTGAGGGATACATCATGACCACGCTCGAAACACTGATCGGCAACCTGCCCTTCGCAGGAACCTGGCTCGCCCGGGTGGCAGACCAGCTCAATGCCTGGCACCTGCCCGAGGCATCAGCAACGTCGGTTTCTGCAGCGCTGCTGGCCCTGCTGGTTGCGGCAGTGACGGTACGGCTGATACGTGCCCGACGCCTGGCAGGAAGCGGCACTGTGCTGACGAGCCGCCTGGATACCCTCGCCGAGCGGGTAACCGCCACCGAACTGCTCCTGGCGGACGCCGCGGCAGAGATATCGGCACTCCGGCAGCGCCTGTCGGACCTGTCCTCGCGGCACGAGGCTGCGAACACCAGCAAGGCGCGGAGCAGTCTGCGCCAGGCCATTGCCCTGTCGAGACACGGCGCGACCCAGCGGCAGCTGATTGATACCTGCGGCCTGAGCCAGGGTGAGGCCCACCTGATCCAGAATCTCTACGGGCAGACTGGCGCCCCGGACCCGGTGCCGGAACTGCACTGACCGGCCGGCAGCAACTCCATAACCCAATCTGGCAGAGAACCCAATCCGGAGTGATGACGATGAGTGAGATACCTGATTCCATCCTGCAGCGTCTGCGTACCTGCACGAATTTTCCCACCCCCCCGGCGGTGGCCCTCAAGGTGCTGCAACTCGCCCAGGACCCGGATATCGAACTGTCCCGGGTGGCCGACGCAGTCAGTGCCGATCCTGCCATTGCGGCCAAGGTCATGCGCATCGCCAACTCGGCCATGTACGCCCGGCGGCGTCAGAGCACGAACCTCCGGCAGGCACTTATCACCCTGGGCCTGAATGCCACGCTGACGCTCGCCCTCAGTTTCACGCTGGTCAGTACCCTGCGAAGCACGAAGACCACCGGCTTCGACCTGCAGGCCTACTGGCGCCGGGCCCTGCTGTCCGCTGCCTGGGGCAAGCTGCTCGCCAGTGAGCTCGGGCGGCGGGACGCGGAAGAGGTCTTCCTGGCTTCACTGCTGCAGGATCTCGGCATGCTGGTGATCGACAAGGTCTGGCCGGAGGTCTACGAGGGCATCTCGCCCTTTGCGGTTGAGCATGGCCACCTGTGCCAGCACGAGCAACAGTGCCTCGGCAGCGACCATCCGTCCATCGGTGGTGCCCTGCTGCGGATCTGGAACATGCCGGAGACGCTGAGCCGCGCGGTCAGCCACAGCCACGACCCGGGTGCGGCCGGTTTCGATAGCGACGACAAGGTCTTCATCCGATGTGTAGCCCTGGCCGGCGAGCTCAGCGACCTGTGGCTGGCTGGCCACAACGATGTCGAACTACGCCAGGCCGGCCAGCAGGTGCAGCGCTATCTGAGCATCACCGCTCACCGGCTGGGAGAACTCTTCGAGATCGTGCGGGAGCAGCTGCCTGTCGCCGAGGAACTCTTCCAGATGACGCTCTTCGATCCCGCCCAGCTGCAGGACATTGCCGATGCGGCCCGCGAGACCCTGATGATACGGAATCTGCACCAGATCAACGAGGCCCATGACCTGAAGCGCGAGAAGTCGCAGCTTGAGGAGGAGAACAGCGAGCTGAAGACCGAGAACAACCGGGATCCGCTGACCAATGTCTTCAATCGCCGCTACTTCGAAGCGTCACTGGAGCGGGAGTTTGCCGCAGCCGGACAGCATGCCTGGCCCCTGTCGGTGGTCTTCGTCGACCTGGACAAGTTCAAGCAGGCCAACGATACCCACGGGCACCAGGCAGGTGATGCCGTCCTGAAGGAAGTTGCCCGGGTCCTCGTCGATTCGTTGAGAGACTCCGACATCGTTGCCCGTTATGGCGGCGACGAGTTCGTGCTCCTGCTGCCGGGTACTGACGCCACGCACGCCAACCTGGTCGGCTCGCGGATCTGTGCAGCGGCGCGCGCCAACCGGGTGAAGACGGAGGAAGGCCGGATGATCGACGTCACGCTGTCGCTGGGCATCGCGACCAGCGACTCCCACACGGCCTTTGCAAGTCCGAAGGAACTGCTGGCCGCGGCAGACTCGGCGCTCTACCACTCAAAGCGCAACGGGCGCGACCGCTTTACGGCCTACGAAACCATCGAGGCGGCGTAGTACGTCGCGAGCGTCCGTCTCAGGCGACTGACGGTTCCGTGCTGGCCTGGATGCCGTAGCGCTTCATCTTCTCCGCCAGGGTGGTCCGGCGTACCTGGAGTCTGTCGGCTGCATGCGCGATCACGCCGTCAGCTTCGTGCAGGGCGCGGCGGATCAGCGCGACCTCGATCTGCTCCAGATACTCCTTGAGCGGCAGCCCGCCGGCCGGGATCTCGATGTCCTGGGGCTGCGGCCCGGCGGCACGGGCTGCTGCGACCTGCTGGCGATCCGACTCCCGCAAGGGTGCAGCTTCGGTGTAGCGGGTTGGCAGCTGGGGGATATCCACGACGCCACCCGGATGGAGGACGCAGAGGCGCTCCAGCAGGTTCGCCAGTTCCCGGATGTTGCCGGGCCAGGGGCAGTGGCGCAGGATCCGGACAGCGCCGGGCGTGATCTGCACGCGCTCCAGCCCGGTCACCGCGCAGCGTTCCAGGATGTTGCCGATGAGGTCCGGCAGGTCCTCGAGCCGTTCGCGCAGCGGGGGCAGCTCGATGGGAAAGACGTTCAGCCGGTAGTACAGGTCTTCCCGGAAGCTGCCGTCCCGGATGGCCGCCTCCAGGTTGCGGTGCGTGGCCGCGATGATGCGCACGTCACAGTGCCTCGGCCGGTTGCTCCCGACCCGCTCGTAGGTCCGCTCCTGCAGGACCCGCAACAGCTTCACCTGCATCGGCAGGCTCATGTCACCGATCTCGTCCAGGAACAGGGTGCCGCCTTCGGCCGCCTCAAAGCGCCCCACACGGGTGGCGATGGCACCGGTGAAGGCACCCTTTTCGTGACCGAAGAGTTCGCTCTCCAGCAGGTCCGCCGGAATGGCGCCGCAATTGACCGGCACGAAGGCCTTGCCGGCCCGGGACGACAGCCCGTGTACATAGCGGGCCACCCATTCCTTGCCCGTACCGGACTCCCCGGTGACCAGCACGCTGGTGTTGAAGCCTGCCACCTGTTCGACCAGATGGCGGACATGCCGCATGCGAGGGCTCTGACCGGTGGGGAAGTGGCCGGCCATGGCACCGCCGGCGGGCGGGCCCTGGCTTGCGGACTGGGCGGCAACGTCGGCGTTGGCATTCATGGCGTTGGGAACGGTGCCGGGCGAAGATCGCCGGTATGATCGGGGCTGCCCGAATCCAAGTCAAACAAAACGCCAATTTCCCGTCGCTCCCTGCATGTCCGCCACCAGCCCCGCGCTGACCAGCAAACTGCCTGACGCTGGCACGACCATCTTCACCGTGATGTCGGCCCTGGCGGCGGAATGCGGGGCCCTCAACCTGTCGCAGGGCTTTCCGGATTTCCCGGTACCCGCGGGCCTGCTCGAGCGCGTGATCCACCACCTGCAGGCAGGCCACAACCAGTACGCGCCGATGGCCGGCCTGCCGGCGCTGCGGGCCCAGGTCGCCCGGAAGGTGAGCAGCCTCTACGGCCGGCCCACCGACCCGGAGACCGAGGTCACGATCACCTCCGGCGCCACGGCCGCGCTGTTCACCGCCATGCAGGCGGTGATCGGGCCCGGCGACGAAGCCCTGTGTTTTGATCCGGCCTACGACGCCTACGATCCCGCCATCCGGCTGGCCGGCGGCCGGGCGGTGCACGTCCCTTTGCGCTATCCCGGCTTTGCGGTGGACTGGGACCGGGTGCGGGATGCGCTGACGCCGCGGACCCGGCTCATCATCCTGAACTCGCCCCACAATCCCAGTGGCGCCGCGCTGGGCGCCGCCGACCTGGCCGCGCTGACCGACCTGGTGCAGGACACCCGCATACTGGTGCTGGGGGACGAAGTCTACGAGCACATCCTCTTTGACGGCCGGCGCCACGAGAGCCTGCTCCGCCACCCGGCGCTGCGGGAACGGAGCTTCGTCGTCTCGTCCTTCGGCAAGACCTACCATGCGACAGGCTGGAAGGTGGGCTACTGCGTGGCGCCACCCGCCCTGACAGAAGAATTTCGCCGGATTCACCAGTTCGTGCAGTTCTGCGTCGTGACGCCGGTGCAATGGGCGCTGGCCGATTTCATGGCGAGCGACCCGGCGCACTACCTGACGCTGCCGGCGTTCTATCAGGCCAAGCGCGACCACTTCTGCAGCCTGCTGGCCGGCTCCCGCTTCCGGCTGTCGCCTTCGGCGGGCACCTACTTCCAGCTACTCGACTACGGGGCCATCACAGCCGAGGAGGATGTGGCGTTTGCCCGTCGCCTGACACGTGAGGCGGGCATTGCGAGCATTCCGGTCTCGGTATTCCATGCGGAACCGCAGGCTGAACGCCTGCTCCGCTTCTGTTTTGCCAAGGATGCGGCCACGCTGGAGCGGGCCGCAGCCATCCTGTGTCGCCTGTAGGTTCCGTCCGAAATGTCCATGCGCCGCCTCCTGGTTTTTCAGCACGTCCCCCACGAAATACTTGGTATTCTCGATCCGCTGCTCCGGGACGCCGGCTTTCGTATCCGCTATGTGAACTTCGGCCGGCAGCCGGACGCGGTGCCCGACCTGTCCCGCTATCACGGTCTGATCGTGCTCGGCGGTCCCATGAATTGCGACCAGGTTGCCCGGCACCGGCATCTGGCCACCGAGGTCCGGGCCATCCAGGCGGCCATCGTGGCCGGCAAGCCGGTACTCGGCATCTGCCTGGGCTCACAGCTGCTGGCGCGGGCGCTGGGGGCGCCGGTGGTGCGCAATCCCGTCAGGGAGATCGGCTGGTATGACGTGTCACCGACGGCCGAGGGCCGGGAGGATCCGCTGTTCCGGCATTTCGAACCGCAGGAGAAAATCTTCCAGTGGCATGGCGACACCTTCGGCATTCCCCACGGCGCGGTGCGCCTGGCGGGTTCTGCCGCCTGTGCCAACCAGGCCTTTCGCTACGGGGAAAGCGTTTACGGGCTGCAGTTTCACCTCGAGGTGGACGAGCCGATGATCCACCGCTGGCTGCACGCCCCGGTCAACGTCCGGGAACTCGAAGCTCTGCACGGCGTCATCGATCCGTCGGCAATCCTGCGGGAAACCCCGGCGCAGTTGGCCCGCTCCCGCGAGCTCGGCAACCGGGTGTTCGGGGCCTTCATCCGTCTGTTCCGGGAAAGGCACCGGCGCACACCACTACCGTCCCGATAGCTTAAGCTAGCCAGCTGGTATGGCAGACGAGTCACCATCATGAAAGCGGAACTCAAGGTTCAGGGCATGACCTGCGGCGGCTGCGAACGCAGCGTGCAGAACGCGCTGACCAGTCACGACGGTGTCGTGGCGGCGAAGGCCGACCGCACCGCCGGCACCGTGGTCGTGGAATTCGATCCGGAGCGGATCAACGCACCCGCCCTCGCCAAGGCCATCGCCGCCGCCGGGTTCACGGTCGAGGCCTGAGGTCTGGGTCAGAGCCGGTTACCGCAGCCGGGGCATGACCTCGGCGGCAAACAGGCGGGTCTGCGCCACCAGCGCTGCCTGACGGGGACCGTGAGGCGACGGCACCGGGGAGCCACCCAGCAGGTAGACGTGGTCGAGACCCCGGTCCAGCAGCGCGCCCAGGCGCTCGCGGCATTTCGCCGGCGATCCGCAGATCGAGAACCAGTCGACGAAGTCGTCATCCAGCCGGGTCAGGTGGCTGCCTTCGCTCTGGGCATGGCGGGCCATGTCATAGCCTGACTTGAGCTCGATCGCGAGCGCCTTCAGCCGGGGCGGCAGGTGATCGACCGGCGAGTTCTTCATGCCGGCGAAGTGCGCGACCATGCCGGCGATCATCCGGCCCAGTTCCAGGGCCCGGGCCTCATCCGGGTCGCAGACCAGGTTGATATACGCGCCGACCTGCAGGCTGCTCCGGTCCCGGCCGGTTTCCTTCAGCCGCGCATTGAGCGTGTCGAGTGCCCAGTCGATGCGCTCCGGGGCACTGCCCACCGCGAAACTGATGCGATCGGCCACATCGGCGGCCATGCGGATCGTGGCGGGTCCGGTGCAGGCCACATCCACCGGCACCGGGGCCAGCTGTGGCCAGTCACCGAGCCAGCGCATCTTCGACTGGCCCTCCCCCCGCTGCACGACCTCGCCCCGGACGTAGGCCCGAATCTGCTCGACGTAGATCCGCAGCTCCGCGGTCGTGGCATTGCGACGCCCGATGTGGGCCGCCGACGAATCGCCGCGACCAATGCCGCAGACGGCCCGGCCGCCCGATTCGGCCTGCAGGGTCGCAAACGCGCCCGCCGTCACCGCGGCATCCCGCGTGTAGGGGTTGGTGACGCCCGTGCCCACCCGCAGGCTGCGGGTGGCGTTGGCTGCGAGACTCAGCTGGCCGTAGGGATCGGGGGTCAGGCACTGGGTATCGGGGCACAGCAGCACGTCGAAGCCCATGGCCTCGATCTCGGCGGCCAGAGGCGCCGTGTAACCCGGGGATGGCTCCATCACGAGCCCGAAATCAGGCATGGGTACGCTCCGTTGAGGGAAGGCTGAGAAGCTTCAGCTGAATATATGGATGGCCTTGGTGTGGGTGTAGCTGAGCAGCTCCTCAAGACATTCCTCGCGCCCCAGCCCGCTGTTCTTCCAGCCGCCAAACGGCATGCCGACGAAGTGTCTGGCGGTGTTGTTGACCCACACAAAGCCCGCCTGCAGCGCGCGGGAAAAATGCATCGCGGTCTTGAGGTCGTTGGTCCACACGCCCGCGGCAAGCCCGTACTCGGTAGCATTGGCCAGCTCGATCGCCTCCTTCTCGGTGCGCCACCGGAGCACGGACAGGATCGGCCCGAAGACTTCTTCCCGGGCGACCCGCATGTCCATCGTGACGTCACCGTAGACCGTTGGCCTGATCCAGTAGCCGCGGCGGAAGGCCTCGCCCGCCGGGCGTGCGCCACCTGTCAGCAGGGTTGCGCCATCCTGGCGGGCGGACTCCACGAAGGAGAGTACCCGGCGGTAGTGCGCTGCCGAGTTGACCGGTCCCATGCGCGAGGCCGGATCGAGTGCATCGCCGATGCGGATCGCCTCGACTTCCGCCACCACCCGCCCGACGACCTCGTCGTAGAGGGACTCGTGGACCAGCAGCCGGCTGTTGGAGCCGCACGACTGGCCTGCCCACGCGAAGTTCATGCCCGCGACGGCGGCCGCACTGACCCGGGCGGGATCCGCATCCGGGCAGACGATCATCGGATTCTTGCCACCGAGCTCCAGTGAAACGTGCTTCACCGCGACCTCGGCTGCCGAACGCTGGATGGCGAGGCCCGTCGGTACCGAGCCCGTGAAGCCGATCCGCCAGATGCGCGGGTGGCGGACCAGGGCATCGCCGGTGGGCAGGCCGGGGCCGTGCAGGATGTTGACGACCCCGGGCGGCAACACGGCCTGGCAGATCTCACCCATCAGCGTGCCCGACAGCGGGCTGGTCTCCGGCGTCTTGACGATCACGCTGTTGCCGGCCATCAACGGCGCCGCCAGATGGGCCGCAGCAAACAGGAATGGATGGTTGAAGGGGACGATACGGGCCACGACGCCATAGGGCTCCCGGATCGAGAAATGCAGGCCGTCCGTCGAGACCGGGGCGCTTTCGCCCTTCAGTTCGGAGCCAAGTCCGGAAAAGAAGTCGAGGTAGTTGGCTGCCACCTCGACGTCCCGGGCGAGGCTGCTGATGGTGTTGCCGGTATCGGCCGCCTCGAGCGGCAGGATCTCCGCAGTGCGGGCGCGCATCTCAGAACCCAGGCGACGCAGCAGGTCCCGGCGCTCCCAAAGACTGAGTCCCGCCCAGCCCGGCTGGGCCGCCTCGGCAGCCCGCACGGCGGCATCCACGTCCTGTACCGTGGCGACCGGAACCCGGCCATGGACCTCTTCGGTACCCGGATTGACGGACTCGATCCACTGATCATCGCCGCCGGGCACGAACTGCCCGCCGATATACATCAGCCGATCGCCAAAGCCGCCTGCCATCTGGAGGAGATTCCGCTAGGACCGGCGGTCATTGTGCGGAACCGGACCGGGGGCGGAAAGGCTGGGACCCCCGGGATTGGCCGGGCGTCCACCTAACGGCGACGCCCGGCAACTGTCCCTGCCCTCAGGTACCGGCCCTCGGGGGCTGCGGCTTCTGCTGCTCGGCGTAGTGCTCGAGGCTCGACAGGCTGCGGGCACCGGAATCGGTCAGGGGCGCCTCGAAGTACTTCTTGTAGTGCTTCTCCGCGTAGTCCAGCACCGGCCGGTGGAGCACCCGTTCCAGGTCCGGCGTGGTGCCCATGAAGCAGTTGTAGCTGACATGGCCCGGCATCTGACCCATCAGCATCCAGGGCAGCCACGGGGTCGTGCGGTTCCAGGTGCCGGTGTAGTCGACCGTGGTGAGCTTGGGATTCTGCATGTCTTCAGCCTTGACGTGATGGGCGAAGAACTCCGACACCTGGGCGATGGGGCCGGCTGATTCGCGGGGCCACTTGTCGGGCTGGAGGGCACTGGGATAGGCCAGATGGATGTGGATTTCCATATCCAGCCAGTTGCCGTGCTGGTACCAGGGCAGGATGAAGGGAATCCGGGGCGGCGGCGCCTCCTTGTTGAGCCCGCCGAAAGACGGCGGCGCCGGAAAGAAATCCTCGATCACATAGTTGAAGGGATCGTTGTCAACGTGGACGACCTTCACGGTCTCGTTGAGATAGGGATTCTTCCACTCCTCGAGCACCTCGCCGGTCCGCATGTCGGTGTAGACGATGATCTCCCGGCACAGCCGCTGGATGGTGCCGTCCGGGCGGGTGATCAGCCGGATTGCGCCAAAACCCTCGGCGCCACACAGGTCGTCGATCTTCTGTCCCGGGCGCACACCGGAGCAGTATCCCTTGAACCAGAAGTACTTCTGCTTGCTGGCATCCAGGTTGCCCTGGATCCGGGCATAGGCCAGCTTGTTGCCGGCCCCGGTGCGCAGGTCCAGATAGGGACCCTCGATCGCCGGACCCTTGCCGTAGCGGCTGCTGCCAGCCGCCGCAGCGGCGTGACCCCCGGCCAGTGCGGTTCCGCCGTGCGCGAGCGCGAGGGCCGCAGCCCCCAGCGGACCGACGGTGGCGAAGGACGAAACGAAATCACGGCGGGTCGTAGTCATGGAGCGTTTCCTTCCCGGGGAATGAGGGCAAACCGGGCCGCATGATCTCCGGGCCACGGCGCTGGCGCAACCCCCGGACCGCTGCCGTGCGTCAGGCCAGGACCGGGGCGGGCCGGTTCCGGGTCACGAAGTAGGTCGCCAAGGCGACCATCATGAGCAGGAAATTGCAGGCCGCCATGTAGAGGAACGGGCCGACCGGCTTCCAGTTGTCGAAGAGCCAGCCGCCGACAATGCCGACCACCATGATGCCCACGGCCCCGAACAACGTGAAGAGGCCCAGCACCGCACCCCGCCCCCGGTCCGGCGCCTCCTTGCCGATCAGCGAGGTCGCGGAAATGTTGGAGGACATCTCGCCGGCACCCACGAAGGCGGCGGCCACGTACATGCCCCAGCCCAGCGGATTCTCCAGCACGCCGAGCGAGGCGTAGCCGACGAAGGCCACGCCCATGCCAATCGCGAGGCCCTTCAGGCGATCGATCCGGTCCAGCATGATGCCGAAGACCACGGCCCACGGCAGCGCGAAGGCCTGGATCACGATGTAGAAGGTGACCGCCTTGACCGTGGCCTCGGCGGGCGTCAGGCCCTGCTCGATGCCTTCCCGGACCAGCCACAGCGTCAGGAACTGGCTGATCACGGCCAGGTCGGCCCGGGAGACGAAGGCAGCGGCGTAGCCCAGGGCCACCCGGGGCAGGCGTGCCGCCGCGAAGCCCACCTTCAGCGTGGCCAGCAGGGGTTCGCGCTTCTCCACCTTGCCGGGGGTGCCCGGCTTCAGGCCGATGAACAGCACGGTGGCCAGCGTCAGGCAGATCCCGGCCAGTATCCAGTAGGTGTAGAGGCCGGCCTGGATCGGGTCGACGCCCCGTTCGATGAACTGCTGGGGCAGCCCGCCGATGAACCGCGGCAGGGTCGCAATGCCCACGCCATTGAAGATGAAGACGCCGGCAATCATCTTGGCCCGGGTGCGGTCCACCGTGTAATCGTTGGCCACGGACACCAGCATCACGCTGACGCAGGCGACGCCCGAGGCGAGGAAAAGGCGGAAAAACACCAGTTCCCAGCGGACGGTGGCCAGGTCGCCGCTGGCCAGCGGATAGAGGCAGTAGCCGAGCGCCAGCAGCAGGAAGCCGGTGGCGAACACCGGCTTGCGCCCGATCCGGTCGGACATCGCGCCGGCCAGTCCCACCAGGCAGATGACCACCAGTTCCTGGACCACCAGCAGCGTGCCCGTCAGGGACCCCTGCTCGTTGACCGGGATCTTGAGCATCTCGTTGAACAGGTAGGCCTGCATGATGCCCACCGAGTTCATCATGGCAATGCTGAAGAAGGAGACGAAGATCAGCGTGCTGATGTGCTTGTAGGAAACGCCCTCCCGCATCTGCAGGGGACCGATCCGGATACCCGGGATTTCGGGAGCACTCGCGGCGGCGGTGGCGGACATGTCTGCTCCCGATGAACTGGTTCTGGCGCCCGCCATACTCGCAGCATCCGCGGGGGAAACAAGGGCCGGCGCCGGATTATCCGTCTGGTGATCCCCTCAGGGCCGGGGTTCGCCCGGGTCCGGGCGACGGTTTCACCGCGGCCGCGGCGCTAGAATGGCAACCGCCCTGCCAGTCCACCGCTCCCGGAGGAGTGACTGCCCATGCGCCTGCTCAAGTCCGTGCTCAAGCTGGTCGGCCTGCTGCTGCTGGTTGGCGCCATCGGCACCGGGTATCTCTTTTACCGGGGCGGGGCGTTCCGGACGCTGGAGCCGCAGTTCGCCGGGCGCTGCGAATCCCTGCCGCTGGATGCCAGTGCCGAGGACATGACGGTGGATCATGCCCGGGGCCTGCTCTATATCTCCTACCTCGACCGCCAGTCGCTGGTCCGGGGCGAGCCGGCACAGGGCACCGTCCTGCGCCTCGATCTCAATGCACGGCCACTGGTCCCGGCCGCGGCCCTGCTCGACAAGCCCGACCATCTGCGACCCCACGGCCTCAGCCTGCATATCGATGCCGAGGGCCGCCGCAGTCTGTTCGTGATCAATCATCCCGTGAACCGGGGTGTGGGCGATGAGCTGGTGGAGGTCTTCGACGAGGTCAGCCCGGGCAACTTCCGGCACCGGCAGACATTCACGAGTCCCCTGTTCAACTCGCCCAACGACCTGGCTGCCGTTGGTCCGGCCCAGTTCTACGTGGCCAACGACAAGGTGCTGAAGGGAGGGCTCGCGGCAGCCCTGCAACAGTTCGGCATCGGCGGGTCGCCGCTGACCTGGTTCGATGGCAACGAGGCGCGGGTGGTAGCCAACGACATAGCCTCCGGCGGCGGCATCAATGTCGCGGCGGACGGGCTCACGCTTTATGTAGCCGAGACTGCCGGCCAGCG
Organism: uncultured Chromatiaceae bacterium; assembly: GCA_964407855.1. GTDB lineage: Bacteria > Pseudomonadota > Gammaproteobacteria > Steroidobacterales > SHZI01. The sequence continues at coordinate 15,816 of CAYOXI010000031.1, read as the reverse complement.
ACTGCGGCTGTTCAGCCGGGACCCGTCGGACGGCTCCGTGCGCGAACAGGGTCGCATCGCCGTGCCCACCTCCCCGGACAACATCGACGTGGCCCCCGACGGCAGCCTGACCGTGGCCGGCCACGCCAGCACGCTGAAGCTGATCCAGCACTTCATCAATGGCTCACCGGCGCCAACCCAGGTACTGCGGGTTATTCCAGGCAACGGCAGCAAGGCTTCCGTGCAAGAGATCTATGTGAATGCCGGCGACCAGATCCCGGCGGGCAGCGTTGGCGTGACCTGGGACAACCTGCTGCTGATTGGCTCCATCACCGCCCGCCAGATCCTGGTCTGCGAACGGGACTGACCGGCCTGTCAGCCCAGCAACAGGCTGTCAAAGATCGCGCCCGTCAGCAGCAGACCGAGCTGGACGATGGAGGCGGCAAACACCCGCCATGCCTGCGGAATGCCGGGGCGGCGGACGAGGACGAGACAGGTCTGGAGAAACCAGGCGCCGCCGGCCACGGCGCACGCCAGGTAGAGCCAGCCCATCCCGTACCAGAAGGGCAGCACGGAAAGCCCGACCATCACGACCACGTGGGCAAGAATGGTGCGGGTTGAGACCTCGTCGCTCACGACCACGGGCAGCATCGGCACGCCGGCGGCCGCGTAGTCCTTCTTGCAGGCGAAGGCCAGCGCCCAGAAGTGGGGCGGCGTCCACAGGAACAGCACCACGGCCAGAATCAGCGGTGCCGGGCTCAGTTCGGCACCGACGGCGGCCGCACCGGCCAGCACGGCAAAGCTGCCCGCGAGCCCACCGATCACGATATTGAGCCAGGTCCGGCGCTTCAGCCAGACGGTGTAGACCACGCCGTAGGTAAAGGCACCGAGGAAAATGTAGAGCGCAGCCGTCAGGTTGGTCGCCAGGGCTGCTGCCACCACCGAACCGAGGAGCACGAGGCCGATGCCGGCGTACCAGGCGGCCGTGGACCGGAACTGGCCGGTGACGAAAGGACGCTCACGGGTACGGCGCATGGCGCCGTCCAGGTCCTTTTCCCATAGCTGGTTGAAGGCGCCGGCGCTGGCCGAGGAGAGGAGCGTCGCGACACCCAGCACCAGCACCTGCCACGCCTCGAGGCCGGCTCCGGGACTCACCGCCAGCCCCGCCAGGGCGCAGGCCATGATGAGGAAGCCAAGCCGAACCTTGGCCGTGTGATAAAGCAGCCGGAGAGTCGCCACGCTCAAGGACCCTTGTTCGCCGGAGCGAATTGCCGTGTTCAGGACATTATTCAAGGTCAGCCGCGGAGGCCGACCGGCGCACAGTGTAGCGCATGGTCCCGCCCTGCCGGGCCGGGTATATCGGCCTGGTTGCTACGCGAAATAACGACGCAGGGCCCCGGCAAAGGCCTGCATCTGCTCGACAGTTCCGAGGCTGACCCGGGCCCAGCTGTCATAGGGCGGGAACGGTCGGCCAATCATGAAGCCCTCGCGCCGCATGGCGGCGCTGAAGTCGGCCAGCGGACCACCGGTATCGAAAAAGACGAAGTTGCCCCGACCGTTTTCCACGTGGGGGCGCCTGAGCTCGCGCAGGGTTGCCAGGGTGAGGTCCATGCCCGCCTGCAGGCGCGCGCGGGAAAACGCCTGAAAGGCCCGGTCCTGGTAGCTGGCAGTGGCCGCCGCGACGCCGATGCTGCCGCGGATGGTCATCCGCCGGGCTTCCAGTTGCCTGATGATCGCGGGCGGGGCCAGGCCATAGCCCACCCGCAGCCCGGCGAGGCCATGCAGCTTGGAAAAGGTCCGGGTCACGATCACGGCATCGCCAGCTGCCACCCGGTCCACCGCCGTGTGCTCGGGAAGGTCATCCCAGAGATCCAGGTAGGCCTCGTCCACGAGCACCGGGACCTTCTTCACGACCTCCCGGAGGAAGGAACGCAACTCACTGCCAGCAATCAGCGTCCCGGTGGGATTGTTCGGATTGCAGACATAGACGAGTCGCGTCCGGGGTGTCAGGGCCCCGGCAAGCAGGTCCAGGTCATGGCGCATCTCCGCATCCAGCGGCACCTCGACCACGGCACCACCGATCGCCAGGACATAGGTCTGGAGGAAGTCGAAGGTCGGTACCGCTGCCACCACCTCGCCGCCATCGGCACCATAAAGCAGTGCGGCCATGCGCAGTATTTCGGCCGACCCCTCGCCGATGATCACGTGCTCCGGGGACAGCCCTTCCTGTGCGGCGATCAGCGCCTTGAGGGCTGCTTCCTGGCCGAAGGGGTACTGCCAGGCGGTCGCGAGCGCGTCGCTGGCCGCCTGCCGCGCGGTCGCGCTGGGCCCATAGGGATTCTCGTTGGCGATGAGCCGGACAGGACCACCGGGAGCCGAGGTGCGGGCCTGCTGACCGGAGGCTTGTTGCGTGACCAGCGTTCCCGCGGCCAGGGCCGCGGCGGAACGCAGCATCAGGGAGCGTCGGGACAGGGGCAACGGCATGACAGGATCTCCGTGCAGGGCGCACATATACAGGGTGGTTATAGGTGGATAACAACTCCGTCGTTCCGCAGGGCCACCCCGCCCGCTACCGTGCCCTGGCTTTCAAGTGCGCTGCCAGGTCTCTGGCCTGCCTGGCGACCCATGATGCATCAGCCGTTACCGGTTCAGGGAGTACACGCGTGTCCGCAGCCGCTTCGCAGGTTCTGAATGATATCGACACGAGCGTACTGGACAACTCCACGCTGCTCAACGCCGGCCTGCCTGGGCTGCCGCCTGCGGCAGCCAGCGAGACCGTGCTGTTCGACGAGACGACCTCCCGGAAACACGCGGTGGCCCACGGGAGCCGCCTGTTCGCCAGCATGGCGCCGCCGGACCGGGTTGCCTGGGCACTGGAGCATCTGCCCGGCCAGCATGTGCTGACCTCGAGCTTCGGCATCCAGGCCGCCGTCCTGCTGCATCTTGTGACACAACACCGCCCCGACATCCCGGTGCTCTTCATTGACACGGGGTACCTGTTCCCGGAGACCTACCAGTTCGTCGACCGCCTCACCGATCGCCTGAAACTCAACCTCAAGGTCTACCAGAGCCCTGTCAGTCCGGCCTGGCAGGAGGCCCGCCACGGCAAGCGCTGGCAGCAGGGCCTGACGGGTCTCGAGAGCTACAACCGGGACAACAAGGTGGAGCCCATGGAGCGGGCGCTGCGCGAACTTGCAGTCGGCACCTGGTTCGCGGGGCTGCGCCGGACCCAGTCAGCCAGCCGGGCCACTACTCCCTATCTGCTGGCCCAGGGCGAACGGTGGAAGGTGCATCCCATCGCCGACTGGACCGACCGGGATGTGTTCCGCTACCTGAAGGACCACGAACTCCCCTACCACCCGCTGTGGGAACAGGGCTATGTCTCGGTCGGTGACGTGCACACCACCCGGCCGCTGCACGCGGTGCGCAGTGAGGAAGAGACCCGGTTTTTCGGCCTGAAGCGCGAGTGCGGCCTGCACGACATTGATCTGTCGGGACTCTAGTCTGTCGCGACTCTAGCCAGCTGCGGCAGCACTCTCGACGCAGCCACCCACCGTCGGCAACGCTTCCTCGTCAAACAGCGCATCCACTTCGGACTGGGTGGCCAGCTGAGCCGCCTTGCGCGTCAGCTGGGCAGTCAGGTGGGGGGCCATGAACCCGATGAAGTCCACCATGTAGCGGCGCAGGACCGAGTCGCGGCGAAAGCCGATCCACGTGGTCAGGCGCGGAAACAGGCCGGGGACCGCCAGCGCGGTGAGGTCCTTCTGGTCCTGGCACTCAAAGGCCATGGGTGCAACGATCCCGACGCCCATGCCCATCCGCACGTAGGTCTTGATGATGTCGGCGTCGCGGGCGGTAAACACCACATTGGGCTCCAGGCCCTGCTCGGCAAAGGCCCGCTTCAGCGACGACTCGCCGGTGCTGCCGAACACATAGGTCACCAGCGGATAGCGGGCCAGCACCGGGAGGGTCAGATCCACCGTGCCGGTCAGCGGGTGACCATTGGGCACCAGCACAACCCGTTCCCAGAGGTAGCAGGGCAATTGCACCAGGCCCGGAAACAGCTGGCGCGAACCGGTGGCTATGGCAAAGTCCACGCGGTTGGCGGCCACGAGTTCGGCAATCTGTTCGGAGGTGCCCTGGTGCAGTTCCAGGTTGATCTTCGGATAGCGCTCCCGGAACTCGCGGATGACGTCGGGCAGCACATAGCGGGCCTGGGTGTGGGTGGTGGCAATGGCGAGGGTGCCTTCCTGCTCACCAGACAGGTCACTGGCCAGATGCCGGATGTTCTCGGTTTCCCGCATGATGCGCCGCGCGCGGGAAATGACCTCGCGACCGGCGGGGGTGATCGCCGTCAGGCTCTTGCCCTTGCGCGTGAAGAGCTGCACGCCAAGCTCCTGCTCGAGGAGCTTGAGCTGCTTGCTGATGCCGGGCTGGCTGGTATACAGGCGCTCCGCAGCGGCGGTGATGTTCAGTCCGCTGTCGGCGATGGCCACCAGATATCTGAGCTGTTGTAAGGTCATAGGAGCGTGATATATAACCACTGGTTACAAGGGCCTGTCAACGATGTATTTTCGGTGCAGCCCCTCCGGAGCCTATCGTGAGTGCCCTGCCGGACCCCCCCATGGACCACCTGCCCCTGTTCGCCACCCTGACCAGCCAGCCCTGCCTCGTGGTGGGCGGCGGCGCGGTGGCCGAACGGAAGGTCCGCCAGCTCCGGGCGGCCGGGGCCCGCGTCACCGTCAATGCGCCGCAGCTGTCATCGGCACTTGAGGCCCTCGCCGCAGCCGGGGAAATCGGGGTTGAGCGGCGCAACTTCGACGCGGATCTGGTCGAGACACATCTGCTGGTCATTGCCGCAACCAGTGATCGGGCAGTGAACCACGAGGTAGCCCGGGTCGCGGCAGTCGCCCGGCGGTTGTGCAACGTGGTGGACGATCCCGCCGCCTCCACTTTCATCAGTCCCTCGGTGGTGGATCGCACGCCGCTGATCATTGCGGTCTCCAGCGGCGGGCGGTCACCCGTGCTCGCGCGCCTGGTGCGCCAGTGGCTCGAGACGCGCCTGCCGGTCCGTCTCGGGGCGCTGGCCCACTGGGCCGGCCGCTGGCGGGAAAACGTGGCCCGGCACCTGCCCGATGGGCAGGAGCGACGGCGCTTCTGGGAAGATTTGCTGGCCGGCGTGCCCGAGCCACCCGAGGGGATGGCCGCGGACGTGCTGGCCGGGCGCGAGCAGCTCGCGGATAGCGCGCTCGCTGCTGCACTCGACCATGGGCCGAACCAGGGTGCGACAAGCGGCGTGGCCTGGCTGGTCGGCGCGGGGCCCGGCGATCCGGAACTGATCACTGTGCGGGGCCTCCGGCTCCTCCAGCAGGCCGACGTGGTGCTTCACGACCGGCTCGCTCCGGCGGGCCTGCTGGGCTACGCGCGCAGGGATGCGGAGATCATCAGCGTTGGCAAGACCGGCGGAGGCCCCGCCACCAGCCAGGCAGACATCAATGCACTGCTCATCGACCGGGTCCGGGCCGGCCGGCGGGTCTGCCGGCTGAAGGGTGGCGATCCTTATATATTCGGCCGGGGCAGCGAGGAGGCCCTGGCGCTGGCCGAAGCGGGCCTCGCCTTCCAGGTGATTCCCGGCATCACTGCCGCCAGCGGCTGCGGCGCCTACGCCGGTATCCCCCTCACCCACCGCGACCAGGCTCACGCCGTCACCTTCGTCACGGCGCACCTGGCGCCCGGCAGGGAGCCCGACTGGGGCAGGCTGGCCATGACCGGCCAGACGCTGGTGGTCTACATGACTGGCCGGCGACTCGCCGAGGTATCCGCCTCACTGATCGCCCACGGCCGGTCGCCGGACACCCCGGCGGCCGTGATCATCGCCGGCACGACGGCCAGCCAGCGGCGGGTGAGTGGTCCGCTCGGTGAAATCGCGACGCGGGTGACGGCGGCCGGCGAGGGCTCGCCCACCCTGCTCTATGTGGGCGAGGTGGCCGGCCTGGCCGCGGAACTGGCGTGGTTCCGCCCGACCGCAGTGGCTGGCGATGCGACCTACAATACGACACGCGGAGGAGCAGCCCAATGATCTACCAGAACATCCTGGACACCATCGGCAACACGCCAGTGGTCCGGCTCAACCGGATTCCGCCGAAGCACGTGGACATGTACGTCAAGGTGGAAGCCTTCAATCCCGGTGGATCCGTCAAGGATCGCCTGGCCTTCGCGATCATCAACGACGCCGAACAGCGCGGCGTGCTCCGGCCCGGCCAGACCGTGGTGGAGGCCACCTCCGGCAACACCGGCATCGCGCTGGCCATGGTCTGCGCCGCGAAGGGCTACCCCTTTGTGGCCACCATGGTGGAAACCTTCTCCATCGAGCGCCGGAAGATCATGCGTGCCTACGGCGCAAAGGTGATCCTCACCCCGGCCGCCGGGCGAGGTACCGGCATGGTGCGCCGGGCCGAGGAACTGGCCGCGAAACACGGCTGGTTCCTCGCCCGCCAGTTCCAGAACCCGGCCAATCCGGCCTACCACCGGCAGACCACCGGGCCGGAAGTGCTCCGCGACTTCGCCGGCCGGCAACTCGATTTCTGGGTGACGGGCTGGGGCACCGGTGGCACGCTCACCGGTGCCGGCGAGGTCATCAAGGCCGGCCGGCCCGGGGTGCGGATCGTGGCCACCGAGCCTGCCGAGGCCTCGCTGCTCGGCGGGCGGGAATGGAAGCCCCACAAGATCCAGGGCTGGACGCCGGACTTCATCCCCGACGTACTGAACCCCGAGGTCTACGATGAGCTCGTTACCGTCGGCGAGGCCGAATCCAAGGAGGCCGCTTTGCGGCTGGCGCGGGAAGAAGGCATTTTCGTCGGCCTGTCGGCGGGCGCCACGCTGGCTGCCGGGCTGCAGGTCGCTGCCCGGGCACCAGCCGGTGCGTCAATCCTGGTGATGCTGCCCGATACCGGCGAGCGTTACCTCAGTACCTACCTGTTTCAGGAAGTCCCCGAAGGGTCGGATGATGAGTGGCTGGCTGGTATCGAAGCTTCCGGCACGGCGGCCTGATGGAGTACCCCGGCATGGATGATTCCCGCTCCATCGACCAGCTGTGGCTGCGCGAATGGCCGGCCGGCCATTTCCCCGATGCCATCGCGGCAATCAATCAGCCCGGCACGGTGGTGCTCGACACCTGCCTGCGGCAACTTGCGTTCGGGCTTGGTGCTCCGCCTGACATCGGCGGCGCAAACGGTTTCCGGGGAATGGCCGCCTACCAGTACCTGCTGGAAGTGATCTGCGGACTGCAGAGCGCAGTGACGGGCGAGACCAATGTCCTCGGACAGTTCCGCCGCGCCTGGCAGTTGGCGCCGACCCTCTCGGCTCAGCCGGCGAAACCCCTGCAAGCCATCGTCGCGGCGCTGCTCGCCGATGCCCGGTCGGTCCGGCGTGACCATCTGCAGGGGGTCGCAGGTGGCTCCTACGGGAGCCTGGTTCGTGCACTCCTTTCGCCTGCCCGCGATGCCCGTGTGCTGTTCGTGGGGACAGGCGAACTGGCGAGATCCATGCTGCCACTGTTTGCCGCGTGTCATGTCGGTGTCTGGAACCACCGGCCTGCCTCGCCGCTGGCCGGCGTCGCCCGGTGGTTTGCGCCGGATCAGACGGCGGTTGCCGCCGCCTGGGCGGAGCACGTGGTCCTGACCACGCCCCCGGACGACAGCCTCGACGCCGGCTGGCGCAGGCAGCTCGGCCAGCACCGCATTGCGGGCCTCGTGCATCTGGGCCGGCGGCAAAGCGATGCAGGCAACTGGCCTGGCGTCGCCCGCGCCTTCCACCTCGACGATGTGTTCGCGCTGGCCAGCCAGCGGGACCAGCAGCGTGCCGTGCAGGTGGCCCGGGCCAGGGCAGCCTGCCGCACACTCAGCCGGGCGCGGGTCGCACCCGACCGGGCCAATGCGATGCTGGCCGACGCAGCCCGGGCCTGGTCATTGCCCGCCCTCGCCAGCGCCTGAGCCGCACCGGATGAGCAGGGTCCTGCGCCTTGGCACCCGGGCATCCCTGCTCGCCCTCGCGCAAAGCCGCGGGCTGGCAGCCGCGCTCGCTGAGCGGGTGCCCGGGATCCGGGTTGAACTGGTGCCGGTGTCTACCCCGGGCGACCGCGACACACAGACGCCGCTGCAGGCGGTGACCGACCCGGATTTTTTCTCGTCCGACCTGGACGATGCGCTGCTCGGCGGACAGGTGGACTGCTGTGTGCATTCCCTGAAGGACCTGCCGGCCCGCCGGCCGCCGGGCATCCGTCGGGCCGCGCTCCCCGTCCGGGAGAATCCGCGCGACGTCATCCTCTGGCGCCGCGAGGTCACCGCCCTGCTGCAGGCGGGCGAACCGCTCCGTCTCGGCACCTGCTCCGTGCGTCGCCAGCGGAACGTGGCCGACTTCCTGCGTAGCGCATTGCCGGCCAGCCCCCGGCCACCGCAGCTCAGCTTGCACGACCTGCGCGGCGCGGTGGACCTGCGTCTGCGCAGGCTCGCGCTACCGCGGCACGAGGCGCAGGCACTGGATGGCGTTGTGCTCGCGCTGGCCGGACTCGCGCGCCTGTGGAGCGATCCGGACGGCCGGGCCGCCATCGCGCCGCTGCTGGCTGACCTGCGATGGATGGTGCTGCCGCTCAGCCGGTGTCCGGCTGCCCCGGGCCAGGGCGCACTCGCAGTGGAATGTCGTGCGGATGATGTCGCCACACAGGATCTGCTGCGGAGCCTGCATGATCCGGACACAGCTGCGTTACTGGCGCTCGAGCAAGCGGCGATCGCCGCAGTGCCAACCGCCAACCGCGCCGCCTTTGGCGCCACGGCCGTCAAGCACGCCAGCCTCGGGCCGCTGTGCCATCTGCGCGGCCGGACCGATAGTGGTGGGGAGGAACGCCTGCTGTGGTCCGCGCCGGCCAGTCCTGCGTCAACCGCGGGTTCCGCCACGGGCTTCGACGGCATCGCCTGGCAACGGGCCTGCACCCGACAGATGCATCCGCCGCTGGCGGAACTCGCCGCACTGCCACCCGGCTCTGCCGTCTTCGCCGCCTACTGGCACGCCGTCGGGCAACAGCCGCTGCCCGCCGACGCGCGGCTCTGGGTGAGCGGCGTTGAAAGCTGGCGAAGGCTGGCAGCGCGCGGCATCTGGGTCGAGGGTTGCGGCGACAACCTCGGCTTTTCGGCCCTGACGGACACACTGGGCTCGCCTGTGCTGGGGTTGCCACCGCTCCGGAACTGGACCGCGCTCACCTATCGCTGGGCCGTGCCCGGCTGGCAGGCGTCGGGGGTCGGGCGCGTACTGGCCACCTACGACATCCTGCCGCCCGATGATCCGGCCGTCATTGCCGGTCTCGAGGATCAGGTCCGTCGTGCCAGCCACTGCTACTGGAGCAGCGCGGAGCAGTATCACGCGCTGCGCACAGCGGTGCCTGCCGGCGCGCATCATGCGAGCGGGGCCGGCAAGACGCTGCGGGCGCTGCGCGCCGCTGGCCTCGATCCCCAGCCCTTTCCCAATGGCCGGGAGTGGCACCGGTGGCTGCAGTGAGCCCGCCGGTCCGCCGGCTGCGCCGGCTCCGGGATAACCAGCACATCCGGGAACTCAGCCGTTCCGTGCGCCTGCACCCGGAACAGTTCATCCAGCCGTTGTTTGTCGTGGAAGGCCTCGCGGACCGTGAGGTGGTGCCCGGACTCACCGACGTGCATCGGGAAACGCCCGTGAGCCTGCTCCGGCGCATCGAGCAGGATCTGGCAGCGGGGATCAGCAAGTTCCTGCTCTTCGGCGTGCCCGGCGGGAAACGCGACCGGGATTTCCGGCACGCCTTCACGAGCGCGCGCATCGCCGACATCCGCGCCCGCTTCGGCGACGCGGTGTGGCTCGCTGTCGACGTGTGCCTGTGCTCGCACACGACCCACGGTCACTGCGGCATCCTGAACGATGCCCGCGATCACCTGGAGAACGATGCGACCGTCGCCGCGCTGGCGGAGGCGGCCCGGCAGTATGCCCACGCGGGTGCCGACTGTGTGGCGCCCAGCGACATGCAGGACGGGCGGGTGGCCGCCATCCGCGCCGCACTGGATGAGGCGGGCTTCGAACGCCGGCTGATCATGAGCTACGCCGCCAAGTTTCATTCGGCGTACTACGGGCCGTTCCGGCTGGCCGCCGATTCGGCGCCGGCAGCGGATAACCGCCTGCAGGACCGGGCCAGTTACCAGATTGATCCGGCCCGGCCCGACGATGCATTGCTCTCGGCACAACGCGACGCCGACGAAGGCGCGGACATCCTGATGGTGAAGCCCGGCCTGCCGTATCTGGACCTGCTCGCTGGCCTCTCGGCACGCATCCCGCTGCCCTTCGCGGTCTTCCAGACCAGCGGCGAGCAGGCCGGGATCGACCTGGTCGCCGGGCAGGGCCTGGCCGATGCCCGCCGCGCCCAGCTCGAGTCCTGGACCGCCTTTGCCCGCGCCGGCGCGCGGATGATCATCTCCTATGCGGCCCGCCGGGCGCCCCGGTACCTGCAGCCCTCATGAGCCGCTCCGATGAGCTCTATCAGCGGGCTCTCGCGGTTACGCCGGGCGGGGTGCACTCGCCGGTACGCGCCTTCCGGCGCGTCGGCGGCACGCCGGTGTTCATGCGCGAGGCACGCGGCAGCCTTCTCACCGACGTGGACGGCCGGCAGTACATCGACTTCTGCATGGCTTTCGGCCCGCTGGTGCTCGGCCACCGGCACCCGGCGGTGTTCGAGGCGATCACCACGGCCGCCGGCCGGGGCTGGAGCTACGGCACCGCCGAACAGGGCTCGCTGGAACTGGCCGAGCTGATCACCGGCCGTCTGCCCTGGGTCGAGAGCCTGCGCTTCGTCAACTCCGGCACCGAGGCGGTGATGTCGGCGCTGCGGCTGGCACGCGCGGCCACCGGTCGCGCACTGATCCTGAAGTTCGACGGCTGTTACCACGGTCATGCCGATGCGCTGCTGGTGCGCGCCGGCTCCGGGCTGGCCGGCGAGGCCGACAGTGCCGGCGTCACGGCCGGGGTGACCGCCGACACGCTGGTGGCCTCGCTGGACGACATCGCCGGCCTCGAAGGCCTGTTCGCCGCGCGCGGCGCGGAGATCGCGGCCGCGATCATCGAGCCGCTGCCCGCCAACCACGGCCTGCTGCCGCAGCGGCAGGAGTTCCTCGACGCGCTCGCCTGGCAATGCCAGCAGCACAGCGCACTGCTGATCTTCGACGAAGTGATCACCGGCTTCCGCGTGGCCTTCGGCGGCATGGCCGAACTCACCGGCATCCGGCCCGACCTGGTGACCTACGGCAAGATCCTCGGCGGCGGACTGCCGGTGGGCGCTTATGGCGGCCGGCGGGAGATCATGGAACTGGTGGCGCCGCTCGGGCCTGTCTACCAGGCAGGCACCCTCGCCGCCAACCCGGTGGCCATGGCAGCGGGCCTCGCGACGCTCCGGCAGCTCACCGACGGCACGGCCTACCTCGCGCTGGAGGACAACGGCCGGCTGCTGGAAGATCTAGTGCGCCCTGTAGCCGGCCTGCGCATGCAGCGTTTTGGCTCGCTGTTCTGGCTGGTGCCGGAAGACGCGGCTAACGCCCGCGTGATCCGCGCTCCGGCAGGCTTCTCCCCCGCCGCCGCGGCCCGCTTCCCCGTGCTCTTTCACCGGCTGCTCGCGGCCGGCATCTACCTGCCACCGAGTCCTTATGAAGTGGGTTTTCTCTCCGTCGCCCATTCGGAGGAGGATCTGCGGCGGCTGGGGGAGGCGCTGGCGGGTGCGGGGGACTGAGGTTGCGCTTCAAACAGAGCGCGGCGCGTGTACACAATGGGGTGACGCGCATGCGCCGCGCCCAGACGCCGTGACGGCCGGCTGCAACTGCTCGTTAGCTGGCATGCTCTTTCCACGTGAGAAAGGGGAGCCGGGCTCCCACTGCAAACGCCAGCGCCATGACAAGCGCCAATGGAGCTGAGTCCGCGTAGTAACTGGCAACGCACCGCACTACGTTCAACTCACACCAGCGATCGGCAGAGACAGAGAGTAGCAACGCCAGAAGCGCCAACAAGGACGCAATTACCTGACTACCGATGGATACCCCAACAATCGACATGAATCTGAAGCGACGCAATACGGCCAAGGCCGGCAGACCAAAGGCGGTCAGATAAAAAAGATAGAACGGCGTAGCGAGTGAGAAGCCGTATATGTACCAACCCCAGAAGTACTGGTCAGCCTGCAGCTGAGTAACGTCGCCGCGGGCGACCTTCATTTCGCTGAGATAGATGGTATCCACGTACGCATACACCACGCATAGCATGAGTACGGCAAGGTAACCGAAAGCGAGTCGGCTCCTGCCCAAGCCGAGCGTGGATTTGCTGGTTACCACGCGATGGCGACCTGATATCGCGAGGTAAACGAGGACAAAGGCGCAGAAGATCAGGATGGGCCCAAATAGCACCGGCGCAATTTCGGTACCCATGCCAGCTAACGCCTCCCGGTGGGAGCCCACGATAGATTGAGCTCACCGGCGCATAGCGGCTGGCGCGCGAGTTGCGCATGCAGGCCGCGTGTAAGACGCGCAATGCGACCGGTGGAGCGACTTGTTGTGCGGCGAGCGCTGGTTATCGATTGGCCCAGTAGTCCGGCCGCTGTCGCTGGTGCGCGACCGCAACGATCTGAATCTCGGACTGCAGCCGATAGATCAGCTTGTACGGATAACGTGACGGGAAAACGTAATGACGACAACCAAACCTGCCAATAGGCCAGCGCTGTGGGGTTTCGACGACAGAATCGACGGCGGCTGACAGGGCCAGAAGAAAGCCGCGCGCCGCGAATGGGCTCCGGCGGGCATACCAGTTGCGCGCTGACTCGGCATCCAGAAGAGCCTCTGGATGCCACCGTGCTTCACTCAAAGCCACGGAATAGGCGTTCGCGCACCTGCGACCAAGGCACCGTCTGAACTGCCTTGGCATCCAGCTCGGCAACGCGTCGCTTGATTTCTGCTTCCCAAGCCGCATCGGCGCCGGGGTCAGCGTCACCTTCAAGACTTTCTATCAACGCACCAGCCACCGCTGCACGATCGCTTTCATTCAACGACAGCGCTTTCTTGAGGATATCTTTTGCGGTTTCGCTCATGGCCCCAGTATACCTCCGGCCGATTCCCGGATGTCGCCGAATCCAGCCGCGGAACTACACACAGGGCGACAAAGTGCCAGGATCAATCCCGTCACTTGGTCGGGATACGACGCTCGCCGGCATTGCAGGTCCCTGTTTCCATTCCGGGCGCACCGCTGTTCGGTGGGCAGCGGCGATGGGCGCACAGGAGCAGCATGGGCCAATTGGAGGCCCGGCCTTGGGCGGTCAGACGGGGGTGGAGGGTATCCATCGGGAAATTTCCGGACATTTATGGCCTGCGCCGGGGTCAAGGTCGAAAAATGGGCATTGGAGGGGATTCCCTGGCCGTCAGGGCGCCGGCCGGCGGAGCAGCAGCAACTGCCCACCCTCCACCAGATCCTTCCGGCCACCGATTGCGCCATCGGTGATGCTGTGGGCCTGGACGTTGACCAGCAGCGCCATCTCGCCGGGCGCTGCATCGATCAGCCCGCTGACGTCGATGATCCCGGAGGACTCCCACGTGCCGATCTCCCCAGCCTTGGCGTCCGTCGCGCCGGCGGGCACCGCGGCGCGGTTCATCACCGCGATCCGTACTGGCTCCGATGGCCGGGCGGGATCCAGCTGCCAGATCGACGCTTCCACGCCGGAGTCGGCGCCGAACACGGCACGCCTTGTGGCCTTGTCTTCCTGGAGGTAGATGTTGCCGTCGCTCGCCCACACCAGGTTGTCGGGATTACGGATGCCGAAGTCGCCGGTCTCGTCGCCGTCGTAGATCAGACGGAGCCGCGCACGGGCCGCGAGTCCCCCTGAAGCGCCCGCCTCGAAGTCCACGTCAATGAGGTAGAGGCTGCCCCAGTCATCCGCGGGGAACACGTCGCCCTGGCCGGTCGAGGCGAAGACCACCTGCCGCCCGTTGGCGGGATTGGTGTGCAGGTCTTCGGGGCGGGAGAACTGGAAGGCGCCGAGCGCCACAGAGCGCTCACGGAGCACGGTGTCATCGTAGTACCCAAGGCGGTCGGTACCGGGTCCCGGACGGCCATCCGCCGTGCGGGCCGGCAGCGGCACGAAGCGGCCCGTGCGGGCGGTACCGCTGCCGGACCAGTCCTCCGGACTACGCACACCATCATCGGCTACCCACACATGGAGCTGCCCCTGGCGCAGGCCATTGCGGTCCGGAAAATCACCGCCCGGCACCTTGCGGCCCAGCCAGAGGTACAGCGGTGCCGCCCCGGGTTCGAGGTCATCGCCCAGCAGCAGGGCCACATGGCCATCCGGCTGGTCGCCGTCCGGAGTGACGAGCGCAGTCCCGTTCTCCCAGGCTCCCCGCCCGAGCGCGGGCAGCGCCCACAGGGTGCCGGCAGACACGTCGAGCGCAAAGACTGAACCGCCGTGGGGATGGCCCTTGCGCCGGGTCACTTCTTCGTGGGCAAAGAAGATCCGGTCCACGAAGCCGTACTCACCGGCCTCGTAACCCGCGGCGGAGCAGAAGGATGACAGGCCCCCGTTGCCCGGACTGCTGCCCTCGTTGAGCTGCGCAGGCAGTACCACCACCTGCCCGGCCCGGTCCCGCACCGCGCCGTAGGCGAGGCCTGCCCGGCGGATCGCCAGGCTTTGCCGGTCGATCTCGAAGCGGGTGATCCGGGCGCCTGTGAGTTCCGTGCCATTGGCCAGCCGGTAGGGATAGCCGCGCCGGGCAGCGAGCTCGTGGGTGGCCAGCACGATGAAGGTCTCGTCATCGCCGGCAAAGGCGGCCATGCCATCCAGCACGCCGGGCGGGCGATAATCACCGACGCGTTCGCCGACGGTGAAAAGCACCTGACCGGCGAAGCCACCCTCGGCTGTCGCAAGGAGCATCGGGGCCGCCGGTGCGGCAACGCCCGGGACGGTGGCGGGCGGCGTGCCGCTGCAGGCGGCGGTCAGGACGAGGCTTGCGGCCAGCGCCAGTGGCAGGATCATGATGCGGACACGCACGCGTAACACCTCGGTAGCAGTCTATCGGCAGGATCAACGATGATGCACACGAGACTGTTACCGTTGTTCGCACTGCTGTCCGCGTTTTTCGCCACTGCGGCAACGGCGAATTCCACCCCCGATGACTCGTGCCTGGTCATCGCCCATCGCGGCGCCAGTGGCTACCTGCCCGAGCACACACTACCGGCCTATCGGCTCGGGATCCGCCTCGGTGCCGACTATATCGAACCGGATCTGGTGATGACCCGGGATGGCGTGCTCGTTGCCCGGCACGAGCGCAACCTCGGCACCAGCACGAATGTCAGCGCCCTGCCCCGCTTCGCCGGCAAGCGCGTACGCCGCACGATCCCGGGCCCCGACGGGCCGCAGGAGACGGACGACTGGTTCATCGAGGATTTCAGCCTGGCGGAGCTGCGGGCGCTGCGGGCCCGGGAAACCCGGCCCGAGGTCCGGCCCGACAACACCGCGTTCGACGACCTGTTCCCGGTGCCCACCCTCACCGAGATCATCGCGCTGCTCGCGGCGGAGCGCTCCCGCACCGGCAAGGCGATCGGGCTCTATCCGGAACTCAAGGAGTCGGCTTTCTTTCGCAGCCGGAACCTGGACCCCGAAGGCACCCTGCTCGCCGCACTCCGGACAGCCGGTCTCGACACCGCCGGTGCCCCCGTCTTTCTGCAGTCCTTCGAGGCCGACAGCCTGCAGCGGCTGCGCCCGCGCACAAAACTGCCGCTGGTGATGCTGGTGGAGGGCGCGCC
>CAYOXI010000030.1:0-30821 GCA_964407855.1 uncultured Chromatiaceae bacterium | reverse complement strand
CCGCCACCGTAGAACTTCAGATTGACCCTGCCGGCGGTCCGTTTCTGGATCTCCTGGCCGGCAGCCCGAAGGTCGTTCATCCAGCTGGAGCCTTCCGGGGCCACAGTGGCCAGCTTGAGGTCCAGGGCCAGCAGCGGACCCGGCAGCAGGCCAGCTACGATCAGGCACAGCAGGATAAAGCCTGGTCGGGTTGTGTTCATGGGTGACGTCCTCGCAGGCCGTTGGACCTAGAAGTAATCATTCGCCGACGCCAGCAATCCGGTTGCTTCCTGCTGCGCCAGTCTGTTGAACAGGGTATAGCCTGGCACCTGTGGATCGGCTCCCAGGACCCGATTCAGCAATTCGTCGTGGAGTTCCCGGTCATAAACCAGCCGGCCGTAGCCGCGGGCAAATTCCACGAGGATGCTGAGATCCCTGCCACCCGTCAGCGCAATCGCCTGCTCGAAATAGGCGCGCCCCTGTTCGGGCTGGCCACCGAGGGCGGGCGGACGCAGGGTATTCAGGATGCCCAGATAAGTGTTGATTGTGGCGGTATCGGCTCCCGGACCGAGGCCAAGCAGGCGCTGAAGCGCTGCCTCGATCTTCGGCAGGTCCGCGAGGGCCTGCCAGTCGTCGCTGTGGGTCCGCAGATAAGCAAGCGAGCCGGTTGAATAGCCAAACAGCGCAGCGGCATCCTGCGGGCGGACTTCGGACAGGGCCGCCTCGAACTCCTGGAATCCCAGCGCCTCAAGTCCACAAAGCCGCCGGTTTGCGGCACAGACCGCCCTGGCGCCGTAGCTTCGCGCCCGCTCCGCAGTCAGGGCAGCCCGGTCCGGATCCCTGAGGAAGACCACGGCAAAGGCAGCGTTCAGGCGCGCGGCAGCGTCGAGGACGCGGGGAGTGGCATCCGGTGAACGGGCGAGCGCGTCCAGCAGCAGCAGGTAAGCGGGCAGGCTCTCCCGCACCAGCTCCGGGTCATCCTGGTCCAGGATCGCCCCGGAAAGCTCATTGGCCAGATCGCCCGCCGCTGAACCGGCAATACTGGTGCAACCGCCCGAAAGTCCCGCCAGCGCCATCAACAGAACCCACGCCAGGACCATTGCCACCGGCTGGTGGTGCGCAGTCGCCGCGCCGCCCCCCCCGGGCCACGAGGGCCACGAGGGCAACCAGCCCGCGATGCCCCGGACGTGGGTCGTCAGACCTTTTCGCGGATACGCGCGGATTTGCCGCTCCGGTCGCGCAGGTAGTAGAGCTTGGCGCGCCGGACGGCGCCCTTGCGCTTGACCTTGATGTCCGCGATGGTCGGGCTGTGCAGCGGAAAAACCCGCTCGACACCCTCGCCATGGGAAACCTTCCGGACGGTGAACGACGAATTCAGGCCGCGGTTGCGACGCGCAACCACTACCCCTTCGAAAGCCTGGAGCCGCTCCCGGCTGCCTTCCTTGACCCGGACCTGGACGACGACCGTGTCGCCGGGCACGAAGTCCGGAATATCCGACTTCAGTGCTTCGGTTTCGAGTTGTTGAATGATGTTGGCCATGGTCGTTTCCTGTCAGCAATGGGCAAAAAAATCTAGCGCTCAGCCATAAATTCTTCGAGGAGCTGGCGGTCCTCTTCGGTAAGCTCCCGGCCCCGCAGCAGGTCGGGACGCCGCAGGCTGGTCCGGCCCAGTGCCTGCTTGCGCCGCCACCGGCGGATTGCCGCGTGATTACCCTCCACAAGCACTGTCGGTACCGCCCTGCCCGCCGCCACTTCAGGCCGCGTGTAATGCGGGTGATCAAGCAATCCGTCCGCGAACGATTCCTCGACCGCAGACT
Source organism: uncultured Chromatiaceae bacterium (assembly GCA_964407855.1). Taxonomy (GTDB): domain Bacteria; phylum Pseudomonadota; class Gammaproteobacteria; order Steroidobacterales; genus SHZI01. Next base: position 29,025 of record CAYOXI010000030.1, on the reverse strand, counting down.
GTTCGTCGCCCAGCACACCGGGCCGTAGCCGCGTCGTGGCGTCCAGCACCGCCAGGGCCGGAACCTCGCCACCACTGGTCACAAAGTCGCCGACCGAAATCTCCTCGTCGCCGGTCGCCTCGATCAGCCGCTCGTCGAAGCCCTCGTAACGACCAGCCACCAGGACGAGGCCGGGCCCGGCCGCGTAACGCCTTGCCGTGGCCTGGTCAAACGGCCGTCCCTGCGGGCTCAGGAAGACCACCGGGCTTCCGGCCGGCACCCGGGAACGGGCCGCCGCGATGGCCGTCGCAAAGGGCTCAACGCGAATCACCATTCCCGGCCCGCCACCATAGGGCCGGTCGTCGACTGTCCCGTGGGGATCCGTGGCAAATTCCCGCGGATCCACCGTGACTATGCGCAGCAGGCCCTGTCGAACCGCCCGGCCAACAACGCCCAGCTCCAGGAATGGCGCGATCATGGCCGGAAAAAGCGTTACAACCGCGACGTCCACCAGAACTTCCTGGGTAATTCAGCCTTGCTGACCGCCGGGCTGCTAGAAGTCCGGATCCCAGTCGACCGTGATCTCCTGCCGCACCTCGTCCACAGACTTCACCACACCACCGTATACAAACGGGATCAGGTGCCTGTGCGCGCCAACGACAATCATCACATCGTTGGCGCCGGTCTCAAACAACTGTGCAACGACTCCCAGAACTTCCCCGGATACCGTCCGCACCTTCATGCCTTCAAGGTCCGCCCAGTAGAAACTGGACTCACCGGCTTCGCCTAGGGCCGAGCGATCGACGAGGATCTCGGCTCCGATCAGCGCCGCGGCCGCCTCCCGATCCTGCACACCCTCCAGCGCGACGACGACGCCCTCGCCATGGAGCTGGCCAGCCACTACGTTCAGCACCTGCTCCCGGCCATCGGCGCTCAGGATCCAGGGGCTGTACCGGATCACGTTGTCCCGCGGCGCTGTGTAGGAATAAACGCGCATCCAGCCCCGCACACCGAAAACGCCCGAAATCCTGCCGACTGATATCCGTCCATGGCCGGCCGGCAGAGACATCGCCTCTCCCCGCGGACGCTGCGCGGGACTCCGCTCAGGCCGCCTTTGCCGGGGCGGGCTGCTGTCGAAACTCCCTGACGAGCGCAGCGACCCGGTCCGAAGGCTGGGCACCCACACCAATCCAGTGATCGAAACGGGCCAGGTCGATGCGCAGCCGCTCCTCGCCACCTTTGGCAATCGGACTGAAGAATCCAAGGCGCTCGATGTAGCGACCATCCCGGGCCCGCCGGGAATCACTGACGACGAGATGATAGAAGGGCCGACCCTTGGCGCCTCCGCGGGACAAACGGACAGTAACCATACGCTTTCTGGACTTCCTGGCTGGATTTCGACGAGTGTAAACCGCGAATAATAGTCGAAAAAATGGCCGATGGCACGACCCTGGGCAGGCTATCTCGGCATGCCGGGGAAACCCTGCATCAGGCGCTTGAGGCCGCCCTTCCCGAATTTCTTCATCATTTTCTGCATCTGGGTGTGCTGTTTGAGCAGCCGGTTGACCTCCTGGACCGGCAGGCCGGCACCAGAGGCAATCCGCCGGCGTCGGGATCCGTCGAGAATGGCAGGCCTGCGCCGCTCCCGGGGGGTCATGGAATCAATAATGGCCATCTGGCGGCGCAGCATACGGGGGTCGATCTGTCCCGCCAGCTTGCCCGCAGACAGGCCCTGGGGCAGGGGGAGCTTCTCGAGCAGGCTTTCCATGCCCCCGAGGCCCGAGATCTGTTCAAGCTGGGCCCGGAGGTCATTCATGTCGAATTGCTTGCCGGACGTGACTTTTTCCGCGAGCCGGGCCGCAGACTCGTGGTCTGCCTTGCGCTGGACCTCCTCGACAAGGCTGAGAACGTCGCCCATGCCGAGGATTCGCGACGCCATCCGCTCGGGGTAGAAGGGCTCCAGCTCCCCGACAGCTTCCCCGGTACCCAGGAACTTGATGGGCTGGCCGGTGACCGTCTTCACCGACAGCGCTGCTCCGCCCCGTGCATCACCGTCGGCCTTCGTCAGGATGACCCCGGTGAGCGTGAGGGCGTCGGCAAACGCCCGCGCCGCATTGACGGCATCCTGGCCGGCCATGCTGTCGACGACGAACAGCGTCTCAACGGGTTCGACGACGCCATGCATCTGGCGCAGCTCTTCCAGCAATTCGACATCCAGCCGGCTACGGCCGGCGGTGTCGATGATCAGCACTTCCCACTGCTCCCGGCGCGCCTGCGCCAGTGCCGTCGAGGCAATGCCGAGGGCACCAAGCGCCACGTCGGCCCTGGCGAACGGCAGATCAATGGAATCGGCCAGCTTCTGCAACTGGAGGATGGCAGCCGGCCGATGGGTATCGGTACTCGCGAGGCCGACGCTTTTGCCCAGCCGGTCGCGAATGAACAGCGCAAGCTTTGCAGCCGTAGTGGTCTTGCCCGCGCCCTGCAGGCCGGCGAGCAGAATTACCGCCGGCGGCTGGTGACGAAGGTCGAGATCAGCTGCTCCGTCACCCAGCGTGGCGGTCAGTTGTTCGTGCAATATCTTGATGAACGCCTGGCCCGGAGTCAGGCTGCGCAGAACCTCCGCGCCCACCGCCCGCTGACGGACGGCTTCAACAAGTTCCCTGACGACGGGCAGGGCAACGTCTGCCTCGATCAGGGCACGGCGAACATCCCGGACGGCATCCTGGATGTTCTCCTCGGTCAGCCGGCCGCGGCCCCGGACCTGGTCCAGGACACCGCGCAGCCGCTCTGAAAGATTGTTGAACATCGGCGCGGCAACTTGCCATCCCGGCATCCCTTCGTCAACATCACCATCCGGCTCAAGCCTGCGTGAGGTCCCAGTTGGCTGAAGACGTGCCCCTCGGTCTGGTCGCCCTCCTTCTGGCTTGCCTGCTGTTTCTCTCGGCCTGCTTCTCGGGTTCCGAGACAGCGCTGCTGACGATGAACCGCTACCGCCTCCGACACCGGGCCCGCCAGGGGCACTTCGGCGCCCGCCTTGCGGAACGGCTCCTGGCACGGCCTGATCGGCTGATTTCGCTGATCCTGATCGGCAACAACATTGCGAATACCCTGGCAACCGCCCTGGTCACCGTCGTGGCGCTGCGAATCGGTGGCGCCGCTGGCGTGGCGATTGCCAGTGTTGCCCTCGCATTCTTCATCATGATCTTCGCAGAGGTGATGCCGAAAACGGTTGGCGCCCTGCGCTCCGAGCAGGTCGGATTGCCGGCAGCCGTCATCTACTATTTCCTCCTCAAGGCCACGCTGCCGGTCGTGTGGCTCGTCAGCCAGATCTCCAACGGCCTGCTGGCCCTGATGGGCATCAGGCCAGGCGAGACCAATCAGCACAATCTGACGATTGATGAACTCCGGACGCTCGTCAGTGACTCGGGGTCCCTGCTGCCACGACGGCGCCAGCGGATGCTCATGGCCATCCTCGAACTCGAGGAGATGACCGTGGACGAAATAATGATTCCGGACAATGAACTGAAAGGGCTCGATCTGGAGGACGAGTGGTCGACCATCGTCGACACCATTGCCAACGGCAAGCACAGCCGATTGCCGGTGTATCGCAACAGCCTGGACAACCTCCTGGGGCTGCTCTACGTACGCCGCCTGGTCAATGTATCGGGCCAGCCGCTCGACCAGCAGGCCGTTGAATCCAGGATGTCCGAACCATTCTTTGTGCCCGAGGGTACCTCCGTGCATGGCCTGCTGGTTCAGCTGCATCGGACAGGACAGCGCACGGCCTTCGTCGTCGACGAATACGGGGACATCCAGGGCATGGTGACTCTGGAGGACATCCTTGAAGAGATACTGGGCGAATTCTCTGTCAGCCCGGAGTCCTCCGGTGCTGATGTGCAGGCCGAGGAAAGCGGCAAGACCTGGATTGTGAATGCCGGGATGAACATCCGGGCATTGAACCGGATGATGGGGTGGAAGCTGCCGACGGACGGGCCAACAACCCTGAACGGCCTGATTCTGGAACAGGCCGAGGCTATTCCCGAGCAAGGCACAGTCCTGCGCCTGGAAAACTATGCGCTGGAGATCCTCGATACGACGGGCAACGCGGTCCGTACCGTGCGGGTAAGCCCGCCGGAACCGATGGCAGCAGAGGAACTTTAGAGGCGTTCGTCTAGACCGCCTCGGCTTCCAGCCCCGGCAGCAGGCGCATGAGCTCCCGAAGATTGTCTACCGGCGTCAGGGCCAGACCCTCGAGCGTTTGCCTGGGCAGGTTGGCCCGTGGCAGCAATGCCCTCCTGAAGCCTACCTTCATGGCCTCCCGGAGGCGCTCCTCACCGAAAGGCACAGGCCGTACCTCACCGGCCAGCCCGACTTCGCCAAACACGACCAGATCCCGGGCGAGGGGCCGGTCCCGGACACTGGAGATGGTGGCGAGCAGCGCTGCCAGGTCCGCCGCCGGCTCCATGATGCGGACGCCACCGACGACATTCACGAATACGTCGTGACCGTGCGTAGCAATGCCGGCGTGCCGATGCAGGGCCGCCAGCAGGAGCGTCAGGCGATTCTGCTCAAGGCCGATGGTCACCCGGCGAGGTGGCCCCCCGCCACCCTGGTCGGCCAGGGCCTGAACCTCGACCAGCAGGGGTCGACTGCCCTGGTGCACCGCTGTCACCACGCTGCCCGGCACTGGCTCGGCGCGCTGCGAGACGAACAGCGCGGAGGGATTCTTTACCTCGCGAATGCCCGTCTCGGTCATCACGAAGATGCCAAGCTCATTGGCAGCCCCGAAGCGATTCTTGACGGCGCGGAGAATCCGGAAGCGGCTGCCGGACTCACTCTCGAAGTACAGCACGACATCCACCATGTGCTCCAGCAGGCGCGGCCCGGCGATCTGGCCGTCTTTCGTCACATGGCCCACCAGGATCACTGCGATGCCAGTCTGCTTGGCAAGCGCAACCAGCTGGCTTGCACAGGTTCGGAGCTGGTTGGGGGATCCGGGCGTCGATGGCAGCAATGCCGTCGACATCGTCTGGATCGAATCCACGACCACGCAACCCGGGCGGATGTCCTCCACCGCAGCAAGAACATCTTCCACCCGCGTGGTGGCCGTCGCCGCGACACCACTGAGATCCAGTTTCAGGCGCTGCCCCCGCAGACTGATCTGCTCAAGCGACTCCTCGCCACTGGCATACAGGGCTCCCCCCGCCATCAGCGCGGCCGCCTGCAGCAGCAGAGTGGACTTCCCGATACCCGGATCCCCCCCGATGAGCACTACCGAACCCGGCACCAGCCCGCCACCCAGGGCGCGATCCAGTTCCGTCAGTCCGGTGCGCACCCGCGGTAGTGTGTCACTGCCGACTTCCGTGAGGCGTCGCACCGGGCTGCTGGGCCCCCGCGCCCCGGGCCGTGGGCCGGAAACGGCCGGTTCGAGGGAGTTCCAGGCGCCGCAGGCGGGGCACTGCCCCTGCCACTTCGGCGTGGCCGCACCACAATCGCTGCAGACATAGGCTTTCTGCGTCCTGGCCATATTTGTCCCTGGTCAATGCGGGTCCCGGTCCGGGCCTGGAATCGCGACACAACACCCGCCGACTCGCTGAGAAAACAACAACCAGGTCTCACCCCCCGGCGCCTGATCCGCATACTATTTTGTTATGTTGTCCCGGGACAGTCAGGGCGGCGGTTTCACCAGGGTGGCCGCACAGGCAGGGCTATGTGCGGCCCTCGCGCTGGTCTTTGTCCTGGGCGGCGACCGGGCCGCCGGTATCGAGCGCGGCTTTCTGGACCTGTGGCAACGGGCGTCCGCTTCTCCGAGCACCGCCCCGGTCATCATCGTTGCACCAACCGGGACATCGGCCCCGCTGTGGAGTCTGCCGGAACTACCGGAACTCATCACTCTTCTGAAAGACGCCGGAGCCAGATCGATCGTCGCAGCAGCTGCACCGCCTGCACCGGTCCGGACCGCGGAACTCAACCGGCTTCAATCCCTGATCGGCCTGGAGCAGCGCCGCGGACCCGCAGGGGAAGCCAAAGCGGGCGAACTCAGGCGTCAGCTGAGCGCCATGCAGCAGGAACTCAGGCTGCAGGACGTGCTCACGGAAGCAATGGCCACGGCCGGCAATGTCGTGCTCGGACTGGGCGTCACGGAGCGCCGGCCCGGCGTTACCGGGACCGACGGAGCATGCGGCGAGCGAATCGCTGCTGCTGACCAGGGCGGTCCGTCGCGCCAGGACGTCTCCCGGTCTGATGTCCTCCCGGCGCCCACCGGCCACTGCAACGCTGCCGCCGGAATCGGGCACCTGGGTTTCGCGCCAGACCGCGACGGCTTGATCCGGCAGGCACCCCGGCCCATTGTCACCAGTCGTGGGCGCGTGATGCCCGTGGCCGTTGCGGCCTCTGGCCTGTCGACGGGACCGGCCGTGCAGTCGGGTGATACCCGATCCCTGCCGCACCTGCGCTTCTACCTCGGGCCTGACGGTCTGTCCGGCATTCCGGTCGTGGATGCCCGGCTCTTGCTCGCGGGCCAGGCCATGGAGAGGGTCAGGGGCAGTCACGTGGTCATCGGGACGCCCGTTCAGGCCACTGCGGGCCTGCAGTCGCCGTTACTGCCAGATGCTGGACTCGCTTCTTTGATTGCAACGGACCTGGCCAACCAACTGACCGGGGGGTATATCCAACGTCCTGGCTGGGCGTTGCTCGCGGAAGTCACGCTTGCCCTCCTGCTGGCTGTGGGCACCGTGCTCGCCGCCCGCCTGAGTCTCGGCGTGGCCGCGCTGGTGGCCGTCGGGGCGAGCACCGGCCTGCTGGGTCTGGAGTATCTTTGCCTGGCGCTGGCCGGCATCTGGTTGCAACTGGCCGGGCTGGCCCTTTACTGCCTCACCGGTGTGGCCGTCCTGCACCTGCTCGTGCAATTGCCCGGCCAACGCGCCCTCAGCGGGCAGCCCGTTGGGGAACCGAAGGCTCCCAGTGAACCAGGCGCCCCGTCTGAAGAACTGGACCTCGAGTTCTCGGTTCTTCGGCAGCAGCCGACGACGGAGAAGACCAAACAACAGCTTTACGCGCTGGCCATGGAACACGGGCGCCACCGGGACTATGCCCGGGCGGAACGGGTTTTCCGCCACCTCGCGGCCCGGGACCCGGGTTACCGCGACGTGGCAGCCAAGCTTGAGAAGCTGTCGGGAGCGCGCGGCGCTCCGCCCGGCGCGCCCCGGCCAGTGAAGGCGGCAGTTCAGCCACTCCCTCAGCCGGCAGCGACCCCGGTCCCTGCCGGTCGAACCCTTGGCCGTTACGAGCTTGAGCGGGTCATCGGGCGCGGCGCGATGGCCACGGTCTATCTGGGCCGAGATCCCACCATCAACCGACGGGTGGCAATCAAGACCCTGCCTCTGGCCGAGGAATTCGCTGACGGCGACCTGGCGACAGCCCGGTCGCATTTTCTCCGGGAAGCGGAATCTGCCGGGCGGCTCAATCATCCGGACATCATTTCGATCCATGACGCCGGTGAAGACCAGCGGGTTGCCTACCTCGCGATGGAGTATTTCGAGGGCAAGCCCATGAATCACTATGCTCAGGTGGGCAGACTTCTCCCGCCGCGCGTCGTCATAGATGTGATGGCCCGGGCTGCCGAAGCCCTTCACTACGCGCACAGCCAGAATGTCGTGCACCGGGACGTCAAGCCAGCCAATCTGCTGTACGATGACCGGCAGGATCGGCTGAAGCTGACGGACTTCGGAATCGCGAGACTGACGGATTCGAGTCGGACCCGAACGGGCATCATTCTTGGCACGCCCTCCTACATGTCTCCCGAACAACTGTCGGCAAGCAGGGTTTCCGGGCTGTCCGACCTGTATTCACTGGGCGTTACGATGTATCACCTGCTGACCGGGTCACCGCCGTTCCAGGCTGATTCTATTCCGCGGCTGATGGACAAGATCGTCAACCAGCGCCATCGGCCCGTGACCGACCTCCGTGATGATGTGCCAGCTGCCATCGACGAGGTACTGGCCCGCGCCATGGCCAAGGACCCGGCCGACCGTTACCAGAGTGGCAAGGCCATGGCGCTGGCGCTGCGAGAGTGCTGCCGCACACTTCCTGCCGAGGTCATATGAGCCTGCGGGGAAAAGTCACCGGCATCCAGCTTACCGACACGGGCAAAGTCCGCGAACATAACGAGGACGCGGTGGGCACCAACATCGACGTGGGCCTGCTGGTGCTGGCGGACGGGATGGGCGGCTACAACGCCGGGGAAGTCGCCAGCGGAATTGCCGTGCGTACGGTCCTGGAGCTGGTTCCCGCAGCCTGCGAGCGGGAGACGCGGAACGCGACCGATCCGGAAACCAGCCTGATGCGCCAGACGATCATCCTGCGCGATGCCATCGCCCGGGCCAACAGGGTGATCCACCAGACAGCTAGGATGCAGCCCCAGTGTGAGGGCATGGGCACAACGATCGTGGCGTGTCTTTTCTACGACAACCGGGTGTCCATAGCCCATGTGGGCGATTCCAGGCTTTACCGGTTCCGCCGGAACCGGTTTGAGCAGCTGACCATGGACCACTCCCTCCTGCAGGAGCTGGTGGATCGCGGCTTTTACTCCCAGGAAGAAGCCGCCAGATCAACGAACCGCAACTACGTAACCCGGGCCCTGGGCGTGGAGCCAACGGTGCAGGTTGAGATCCAGGAGCTGGAGGCCCAGCCCGGCGATGTCTACCTCCTGTGCTCAGATGGCCTCCCGGACATGGTTGAGGACGAGGATATTCACTTAACGATCAGCACTTTTAGTGCTAATCTTGAAATGGCAGGTCAACAGCTGATCCGTCTCAGTAATGACCATGGGGGCAAGGACAACGTGTCGGTCATCCTCGCGCAGGTTATTGAGGCATTTCCGGCGCGGACGGGCGTTCTTGAGCAATTCCGTCGCATCTTCCAATAGGCATTTCCTGTCATGGCACGTTTGATCTTGAGTCTCGACGGCCAGGTGCTCGCCGAATACAACATGTCGAAAGAGCGGTACACGGTTGGCCGTCTCCCGGACAACGACATCCGGATCGACAACCCCACCGTGAGTGGTCATCACTCCCTGGTCATCAACATACTTAACGATTCTTTTCTCGAAGACCTGAACAGCACCAATGGAACCTACGTCAACGGTCGGCTGGTCAAGAAGCATGCCCTCCAGAACGGCGATGTGGTCACCGTCGGGAGGCATCAGCTCCGTTTCGTTGATGGCGCTGCAGACGACGAAGACGAGTTCGCCAGCACGATGGTCATCGAGCGGCAGGCCGGTGGGGCTGAGGCCCTGGCCAAGGCTGCCGCCCTGTCCGCCAGCGTTAACGGCGGGGCAGCAGCCAGCCGCTCAGGCCCTGCTGGCGAGCCGGCCAGCAAGCCCCTTAACATGGCCAAAGTGCAGGTCCTGAATGGCTCGTTTGCCGGCCGGGAAATCACCCTTGTCAAGGCACTGACCACTCTTGGCCGTCCCGGCGTCCAGGTCGTCGCTATCACCCGTCGCGCGGACGGCCATCACATCGTCCAGGTCGAGAACAGCGCCGAAGCACAGCCACCCAAACTGAACGGTAAGCCACTCGGTCACCAGGCCAGCAAATTGACCGACAACGACGTGATCGAGATCATCGGTATCAAGATGGGCTTCTTCGTCAGCTGAGATCCGGGGCGAGGCGGACTGCTACCCGCCGGTTGATGCCGGTCATCAGCGTCCAGGGGATGGTCCGGGCTGCGGCGCCAACCTCCTCGACTGTCGGTTCATCCCCCCAGAGAACCACACGGTCCGCAGGGACAGCGCCGGAGACGTCCGTCAGGTCGATGGTTAGCATGTCCATGGACACGCGCCCTATCACCGGCGCTGTCTGGCCGCGGATCCCCACCGGTGTTCCTCCGCCCACATGCCACGGATAGCCGTCCGCGTAGCCCGCGGCCGCGATACCGATCACGCTGTCCCTCGGTGCTACCCAATGCCCCCCGTAGCCGACACGTTGCCCCTTGCCCACCAGCTTTACCGCCAGGAGGCGGGTCTCGAAGGACATGGCGGGCTCAAGAGCCAGTTGCCTTGCTGTCGTTCCGCGCAGGGGCGAAGCGCCAAACAGCATGATTCCGGGTCGTACCCAGTTACGACCGGCGTAGCTCAGCATTCCGCCGCTGCGGACTGAATCCGGCCACTGGAGAATGGCGGCCGAATTGGCAATGCTGATATCCCCCTGCCAGCCGGCCAGCAGCGGCGCGAACTCCTGGAGCTGCTCAGGCGTGGCGGGATCGCTCTGATCGTCAGCGCAGCCCAGATGTGTCATCAGGGTGAGAGAACGAACCGCGGCCGCACCCCGCAGGCGGGCTACGGCCGCGGCGACCGCGGCTGGCGGAATGCCGAGGCGACCCATGCCGGTATCCACCTTGAGCCAGCAATCGATCTGTCCACGCGCGGATGCGGCCTGCGCCAGTTCGATCTGAGCGGGTGAATGCACCACGACATCCAGTTGCAGATCGGCTGCGCAGCGAAGCTCCTCGGTGGTCAGGCAACCACCCAGCACCACCAGGCGCTTGCGGACACCCGCCTCGCGCAGCTGCAGCGCTTCCTCCAGTCGGGCCACCGCAAAAGCCTCGGCATCGTCCAGGATCCGGGCGACCTGCACGAGTCCATGCCCGTAGGCGTTGGCTTTGATGACCGCGAGTACCGGGCAGCCCGGTGCCCGGATCCTCACCTGGTTGAGGTTGTTGCGCAGTGCGGCCGGCCGAATGACGGCGACAGCTGCTGGCGTCACAGAAAGGCCTCTATTTCAGGCGCGTAGTTCTCGAACTTGGTGAACCTCCCGAGAAAGGTCAGGGGAAACTCGCCGGTGGGACCATTGCGCTGTTTGGCAATGTTGATATCTGCGATACCCCGCCGCGGGCTGTCCGGGTTGTAGACCTCATCACGGTAGATGAACAGGATCAGATCCGCGTCCTGTTCGATGGCGCCGGATTCCCGCAGGTCCGACATGACGGGCTTCTTGTCCGTCCGGGACTCGACACTCCGGTTGAGCTGGGACAGCGCAATGATGGGGACGCTGAGCTCCCGAGCCAGTGCCTTCAGCGACCGGGAGATCTCCGAGATCTCGTTGGTGCGGTTTTCTGCGGTACCCTGCACCCGCATGAGCTGCAGATAGTCGACCACGATGAGATCGAGCCCCCGCTCCCGCTGCAAACGCCGGGCCCGCGCGCGCACCTCGGTCGGAGTCATTGCCGGTGTATCGTCAATGTAGACCGAAGCTTCTGCCATCTGCTGGATTGCGCCGTGGATACGCGGCCAGTCCTCGTCACCAAAGCGGCCGTTGCGAAGGTGGGACTGATCGACCCTTCCGAGGGAGGAGACCATACGGAAGGCCAGCTGCTCCACCGACATCTCCATACTGAAAACGGCAGCGGACTTCCGGGCACCCAATGCCGCGTTCTCCGCAATATTCAGTGCAAAAGACGTCTTGCCCATCGAGGGTCGGCCCGCGATGATGATGAGATCGCCGGGCTGGAGGCCCGCCGTCAATTCATCCAGGCGGGTAAAGCCCGTGGACAGCCCGGTGATCGAACCCTTGGACTGATGCAGCCGGTCGAGCCGGTCTACCGTGGCCGGCAGGACTTCGCTCAGTCGGACAAAGCCGCTGCCCCGCCGCTGACCCCGCTCGGCAATCTCGAAAACCCGGCGCTCGGCCTCATCAACCAGTTCGGCGATGGGTCGGCCTTCCGGGCGGTAGGCTGACGCCGCGATGTCGTTGCCCACCTCAATGAGTCGGCGAAGTAGCGCCCGTTCGCGGATGATCCTGGCGTAGTTGGCGACATTGGCGGCACTCGGCGTATCAGTGACCAGCTCGGCCAGATAGGGTGCGCCGCCGGCCTCCGCCAGCTCGCCGCGTGCGGCCAGATACTCAGCCAGGGTGACCGCATCAGCGGGCTGGGTGCGTTCGGACAGCCCCTGGATCGCGGTGAAAATGAGCCTGTGATCCGGACGGAAGAAATCGGCAGCAGTGACCAGGTCGGCGATCCGGTCCCAGCTGGCGTTGTCCAGCATCAACCCGCCGAGCAGCGCCTGCTCGGCCTGTATCGAACTGGGCGGGACTGGGAGATCTGCCAACGCACCGAAGTCGCGTCGCGATCCGGTGGTTGCCACGGCTTGCGCTCCCGACTCCGGGCTTTACCGGCCCTGTCCGGGTTCTTCTTCGGCGACGACCGTGATCTCGATGGTGGCATCAACATCGGAGTGGAGATGGAGATCCACCAGGTGCTTGCCAATGGTCCGGATCGGGCCACTCGGCAAGCGGATCTCACTCCGCCGGATCTCGACACCGGCTGCGGTGCAGGCCTCGGCAATGTCGGCCGTACCCAGCGATCCGAAGAGCTTGCCTTCAGTCCCTGCCTTGGCCGACAGACTGATCGCAAGGCCGGCGGCTGCAGCGGCCCGATCGCGGGCCAGCTTGAGTTCATCGGCCTGCTTCTTCTCCAGATCGGCGCGCCGGGCCTCAAAAAGCGCGATGTTGGATGGCGTTGCCACCGTCGCCTTGCCACGTGGCAGGAGGAAGTTACGGCCGTAGCCGGGCTTGACGCGAACGCGGTCGCCGATATTGCCGAGATTGGCAATTTTCTCAAGGAGGATGACTTCCATGGTGAGGCTCTCTTCAGCTATGCACGGGACGCCCGGGGGCGCGTATTAAACCACATCGGACCCGGGACGGCGCAGCCCGTATCCGTTATCGGCCAGACCGATAGCCGCGACACCGAGGAGTAGCAGACCGGCGACGGGTGGGCCCAGCAGCAGCGGGCCATAGAGCGCCAGTGGCCATATGCCCGGCCAGCCCCGGCGCTCTGCCTGCCAGTGGATCACGGACAGGCCCTGGGCGGCGAAGGCCGTACCGAGGACCATCGCCAGCGCGCCACCAACGACGACGAGGCCGAGCAGGATGAGACCGGCCGCCACGACCAGGGCCAGCGACAGCACGAGTCCGAGCCGCAGGGAAAGGAAGCGGGCGCGCCACTCGGGACCCTCGTTGTCGCGGTCGAGCCAGACCCCGAGTATCAGGGCCAGCAGCAGCGTCGACAGGATACTGGCTGCAATCACGCCGGGCATCAGCGCGGCGAGCGTGCCGAACCAGTCCGGCGGCAGGCCGCTTTGCTGCGGCAGTCCGGCCCGCTTGACGAGATCCTCAAGCACTGGTTGCCAGAATGCCCGCGGTTCCGGGCCCAAGGTGATGATCAGCACGCTGCCCGTCACGGTCAGCAGGACCAGTGCCTGTACCGCCAGGTCAACGCTATGGAAACGCCGCAGAATGCTGCCAGCGGCCAGGGCACCACCCCACAGCGCGGCAGCGCCGAGAATGGCCGGCAGCGGCGCCGCGCCCGCTGCCAGCACAAAGCCGGTCAGTACGGCCAGGGCGATCAGTGCCTCGGGAACTGCCACCTTCGGCCCGGCGCCCCGCGCCGTCATCACCACCACCGCGGCGCTCAGGATGTTCGTCAGGGGCAGTATGAAAGTCACCAGGACAGTCGCAACCCGCAGCAGGCGGGACTGTCTCAACCAGTCCGACAGGCGACTCATGGCAGGCGTTCCTCAGACTGGCAGCAGGCTGAGGCTGCGCGACCTGGTCAGTGCTTGTCGGTGTAGGGCAGGAGCGCGAGAAAGCGGGCGCGCTTCACGGCGGTCGCCAGCTGACGCTGATAGCGCGCCTTGGTACCCGTGATCCTGCTGGGAACGATCTTGCCGGTCTCGGTAACGTAGGCCCGAAGGGTTTCGAGATCCTTGTAGTCGATCTCCTTGACCCCTTCGGCAGTGAATTTGCAGAACTTGCGACGTCGGAAGTACTTGCTCATTGCTTGTCCTCGGTCCGTTTCAGGCCGCCGGGCCGTCGGCTTCGGGTTCATCGCCAGAATCATCGGCACGACCCGCGAGCGGGCCGTCTGCTGCCGAATCATCGCTGCGGTCGGGCGCGGGGCGACCACCATCATCGGCAGCCTTGACGAGCGGAGAGGCATCAGTCACTGCCTCGTCACGTCCGATGACCAGATGCCGCAGTACTGCGTCACTGAAGCGGAAGGCGCCGGTCAGTTCGGCAAGAGTTGCCTGGTCACTTTCGATGTTCATGAGCACGTAGTGCGCCTTGTGCACCTTGTTGATCGAGTGAGCGAGTTGCCGGCGACCCCAGTCCTCAAGGCGATGCACCTGGCCGCCGCCCGCTGTGATCATGGCGCGATAGCGCTCGACCATGGCGGGCACCTGCTCGCTCTGATCGGGATGGACTAGAAATACGACTTCGTAGTGACGCATCAGTCTGGCTCCTTGTGGGTTAAAGCCACCCGATCTGGACGACAACCGGTGGTTGGGACGTCCGCGTGGTGTGGCAAGGTCCGTCGGCGTCTGGCGAGTGGCACGGGGCCGCTCAACGGTCGGGAGGACGGGACGCGCATCCTACCGGACCGGATGCCCCCCCGGCAACTGCGCCGCGCCGCCGGCACGCCGCTGCCGCACGCACTCAAAAAGGGCCACGCCGGCCGCCACGGCCACGTTCAGGCTGGTGACGACCCCCGACATCGGCAAGCTGACCAGATAGTCACAGCGCTCCCGCGTCAGCCGGCGCAGGCCCTCGCCCTCCGCGCCCAGAACCAGGGCAATCCCGCCCCGGAGGTCCGTGGCATACAGGGACCGGGGTGCGTCGTCGGCGGTCCCGACGAGCCAGAGTCCCATGTCCTTCAGGTCACCGAGAAAGCGGGCGAGATTACCCACGGCGGCGATGGGTACCACCTCCGCCGCGCCGGCCGCGACCTTGCTGACCACCGGGGTAACTGCCACGTTGCGGCTCCTGGCGACCACGACCAGGTGCACGCCAGCAGCATCGGCCGTCCGGAGGCAGGCACCAAAATTTCGGGGATCCTGCACCCCGTCCAGGACGAGGACCAGTGGGTTCCTGACCTGGGCCAGGCTGTCCCGTGCCATGACCTCGGAGAGCGGCCCCGCCTCCGCAGCGATTGCTACCACGCCCTGGTGCCTGGCTGTTCCTGCGAGGCGTGCGAGATCGTCGGCGGGTGCCTCCCGCACATGCCGGGCGCGGCCAAGCACATCTGACAGCCGCTGCCGGCGACCAGCGCCGAGATCGGCTTGCAGCCAGAGACACTCGACGGTCTCCGGGCGGGACAGCAGCAACTGTCTCACCGCATGAATACCGCAGACGGCCCGCTGCCGGTCGCTCATCGGCGGCGGGGTCGGGACCGGAGTCGCGGTCCCGGGGGCGGTCCCGGGGGCGGTCCCCGCGGTCGCTGCCCCGCTTCGTCCAGCGCCAGGTCGATCTTGGCCTCGTCCGGATCCACGCGCACCACCCGAACCCGGAGGTCCTCGCCCAGCCGGAACGTGCGCCCACTGCGCTCACCCTTGAGACCAAGCCCCCCCGCCTCAAGGTGATAGTAGTCGCTGGGCAGGCCGGTAACGTGAATAAGCCCGTCCACCAGCAGTTCCCGGAGCATCACGAACAGCCCGAAGTGGGTCACCCCGGTGATCACCCCGTCCAGGGTGGTCCCGACGTGCTCCTGGATGAAAAGGCACTTGCAGCGTGCATCCACATAGCGGGTGGCCTCATCCGCCCGGCGCTCCTGCATCGAGTTCATCGCGCCGAGCTGCTCTGCGGCCGGCTGATCCAGCGCAAAGGCCGCCGGCTTGCCGCCATCCAGGATATGGCCAATACCCCGATGAACGATGAGATCCGGATAGCGCCGGATCGGCGATGTGAAGTGGGCATAGCAGGCCAGTGCAAGGCCGAAATGGCCCAGGTTGGCAGGCTGGTAAACCGCACGCTTCATGCTGCGCAGGACAGCCGTAGCCAGCATCGGAAAATCCGGGCGGTCACGGAGCTGGCGCAGTGCCTTGTTGATCTCGCGGGGACGTGTCCCGGCGGTGTCCGGCACCGGGACACCCAGGCTCTGGAACAACAGGCGCAGCTGCTCGAGTTTCTCCCCTTCCGGACCAGCATGCACCCGATAGAGGGTCGTGGTCTTGTGCTTGCGCAGAAACCGGCCTGCCTCCACGTTGGCCGCGATCATGCACTCCTCCACCAGCCGGTGGGCATCGTTGCGCCCCCGGGAGCGGATACCCTGGATCACACCGCTGGCATCAAGCTCGACCTTTACCTCGGGGAGGTCAAGGTCGAGGGCGCCTCGCCGCTGCCGGGCACGATTGAGGACACGGAAGACCGCATAGAGATTCTCGATTGACCCGTGAAGGCGGCGCGGCACAGCGCCGGTATCGGCGCCGGTCGCATGGGCGTCAACCTGGGTATAGGTGAGGCGGGCATGCGAGTGCATCACGCCCCGATAGAACGTCGACCCGGTAACCGAACCCCGGGCATCAATCTGCATGTCACAGACCATGCACAGGCGGTCCACGCCCGGCTTCAGGGAGCAGAGCTCGTTGGACAGGACTTCCGGCAGCATCGGTACAACCCGGTCCGGAAAGTAGACCGATGTTCCCCGCCGGGTGGCCTCACCGTCGATCAGGTCGCCAGGACGCACATAGTGGGATACGTCTGCAATCGCGACGACGACGCGCCAGCCACCATCCGCGGGCTCGGCGAACAGTGCGTCGTCAAAGTCCCGTGCATCCTCACCATCAATCGTCACCAGGGGCAGTGTCCGGATGTCGGTCCGTCCACGCTTGTCGGTCTCGCTGACCACCGCGCCGATCGCGCCCGCGCCTGCCAGGGCCTCGTCTGTCCAGCGCGCCGGGATATTGAACATCTCGATGGCTGAATCGGTCAGCACGCGGGGATCGCGCGGGTCACCCAGGATCTCGATCACCCGTCCCTGGGCCTCGCGATCGGGCCCCGGATACTCAAGGATTTCAAGCTTGACCAGCTGTCCCGGCTCGACGCCGTTGCGGTGACGGTCGGTAACGATGAAGCGGTGGGGGGAGCGACCCGTCTCGACGACCCAGCCAAGACCGTGCTCGCGGTGATACCGGCCGACCAGGGTGGCGCGGCTGCGGGCAAGAATTTCCACCAGGACACCCGAGCGCCGTCCGCCCCTGCCCTGCGTGGACACCCGGACAGCTACCCGGTCACCGTCGAGGAGCGAGCGCATCTCCACGGCGCCGAGGTAGATGTCTTCGCTGTGATCGTCCGGCACGAGGAAGCCGAAGCCGTCCTTGTGTGCGGTAATCGTGCCCACCGTGACTTCCAGCTTGTCCGTCAGGCAGAACTCGTCGCGGCGATTGAGGAGGAGACGACCGGTCGCTGTCAGGCCATCAAGCCTGCGCCGCAGCTGGACCAGGTGCTTCTCGTCGGTGAGGCCGAGCAGCGCTGCGAGCGCTGTCAGTGTCATGGGCACGCCCTGGGCGCGCAGCACCTCGAGGAGCGCCGTGGGCTCGGGCACCGGGTGCCGATAGGTAGCCTGCCCGGCGTGGCCGCCCTTGGGCCGGCGGGTGGAACGGCGCCTGGTCATCGATTCATCTCTGGTTCCATTGCATCGCGTTGACAAGCATACAGGGTGCCTTTACATTGCCGCACTCTTCTGAGCCGGCCCACCCTCGCCGAGGTGGCGGAATTGGTAGACGCGCTGGCTTCAGGTGCCAGTGAGGGTAACCTCGTGAAGGTTCAAGTCCTTTCCTCGGCACCAGTCAGGTTCATGCACCCCGCAACAGCGCAGTGAGATCCTCAATGTAGGTATCGAGCTTGCCCTGCAGGTGAGCCTGCTGCCGGGCGTTCAGTGAGTTCATGACCTCGGCCACGAGCCTGAAGGCCTCCTGCCGGTTGTATTCGACCTTCCTGCGGTAACTGGGAGAATCGAACTGGTTCGGGTCAAGAAGCAGGCCGGCCAGGTTCGCCCGGAACTCCGGGTTACTGTTGCGCGTCGCCAGTAACTGCCCGAACTCGGCCTGCCACACCGCCCGGCGATTCAGCCATTCAGCGGATGTGTCCTCGAAATTGGCCGTCTGGGTACTGATCAGAGCCACCTGTCCGGCCGTCAGCCGGCCAGTAAAGCGCCGGAAGGCCCGGATGATTGCCTTGTCCTGCCGGGCACGGCGCATCGCTGCCGTGTTGCCGGAGTATTCCTTCGCCAGTTCCCGGTTCTGCCGCTCCAGGCGTGCAAATAGCGACTCGACCTGCTCGTCCGACAATGTCACGAGCAGAGCGGCTGCGTCTGGCGCGACCTGCCGGAGAAATGCATCCCAGAGGTCAACGACCTCATCGTAACGCACTGAGATATCGCCAGCGGTCAGTGGCTGGCCGATCCCGGCGCTGAGCTCCTGGAGCAGAGTTGCGTAGCGGGGCAGCTGGGTCGTCCGATGCCAGAGGATGTTGCGGCCGATCATTTCCCGCGCCTGCTCCCTCTGCGACGAATCCAGGGAGACGTAGCCCTCGATGTACCGCATGGCCAGCCAATCAAGCTGGTTATAGGCCACGCGCAGCACGCAGCCACTCACGAAGGTGGCGGCCAGCAGCGCCAGCAGGAGTAGCCGCAATCGTGGCAGGATCCGGGCAGTCAGATGACCGTTTCCGGTCCCAGGCAGAACCGTCGCTGGTGCAGGGAGCCGGTCAGTCAAAGGGGTGGCGCAGAATGATGTTGTGATCGCGTTCGGCGCCAGTGGAAATCATGTGCACCGGCACACCTACGATCTCCTCAAGTCCGCGCAGATAGGCACGGGCTGACGACGGAAGACCCTGCAGGTCCCGGACACCGAGCGTGGACTCGCTCCAGCCTTCAAACTCCGTATACACGGGTTCCACGTCACCGTAGGCCTCCACCGCCAGTGGGGGTGCCGTCAGGGTCCGGCCGTCAAGCCGGTAGCCGGTGCAAACCTTGACCACGTCCAGGCCGTCGAGTACGTCCAGCTTCGTCACACACAGTCCGGTGACACTGCTGTTGATCACCGCCCGACGGACCGTTACGGCATCGAACCATCCGCACCGCCGTGGTCGACCTGTGGTCGAGCCGAACTCAACACCGCGGCTTGCCAGCCGCTCGCCAGTGGCATCAGAGAGTTCGGTCGGAAAAGGCCCGGCGCCGACACGGGTGGCGTAGGCCTTGACCACGCCGAGGACATAGTCGAAGAAGGCCGGACCAAGGCCGGAACCCGTGGCCGCAGATCCGGCCGAGGTGTTGGAAGACGTGACGAAAGGGTATGTGCCATGGTCGATATCCAGCAGGGCACCCTGGGCACCCTCGAACATCAGCCGGCCTCCGGCCAGCCGCAACTCGTCGAGGAACGCGACCGTATCCGTCACCAGCGGACGCACGCGTTGCCCCATGGCCAGCCACTCAGCACAGGTACCGGCAACATCCACAGTAGGTGCCGAGTAGTAGTGCTCGAGCATGAAATTGTGGAGTGTCATGACCTCTGCCAGGCGCTCGCCAAACCGCTTCTCGTCGAAGAGATCAGATACCCGGAGCGACCGGCGACCGGCCTTGTCCTCGTAGGCCGGGCCGATGCCTCGCCCGGTTGTGCCGATGGCCCGGCTGCCGCTGGCCTG
This sequence comes from uncultured Chromatiaceae bacterium, assembly GCA_964407855.1. Taxonomy (GTDB): domain Bacteria; phylum Pseudomonadota; class Gammaproteobacteria; order Steroidobacterales; genus SHZI01. The sequence continues at coordinate 9,568 of CAYOXI010000030.1, read as the reverse complement.
TTCCCGGGCCTGGTCGAGTGCGATGTGCGTGGGAAGTATCAGTGGGCAGGCCGGGCTGATCTTAAGCCGACCGGCGACGTCGACGCCCCGGCCTGAAAGCCCGTCCATTTCCCTGAGCAGCGACGGGAGATGCACCACCACCCCGTTACCGATCACGCAGGAGACTCCCGGGCGGAGGATGCCGGACGGAATCAGGTGGAGAACGGTCTTCTCGCCGTTGATCCACAGTGTGTGGCCGGCGTTGTGCCCACCCTGGAAGCGGACGACGGCATCGGCCTGCTCGGTGAGCAGATCGACGATCTTCCCCTTGCCTTCGTCACCCCACTGGGTGCCGATAACGATGACACTACGACCCACGTTCAGCTCTTGCCCCGCACAGTCTCCAGCAGTCACCTCCCGGGAATTCCCGGGCGAGGCCGCCGCACCGGCCCTAGCGCTTTGCGCCGGATTGCACCAGGTAATTGAAGAACTCGCTTTCCATGTCGAGCAGCAGCAGATCGCTCTCCTTGCCGATGGATCGCCGGTAGGCCTGGATACTGCGATAGAAAGCGAAGAACTCCGGGTCATAGCGATAGGCATCCGAGTAGATGCGGGCCGCTGCCGCATCGCCGGCACCGCGGATCTTCTCCGCATCCCGATAGGCTTCAGCCAGAATCACGGTACGCTCCCGGTCAGCCTCGGCCCGGATCTGCTCGGCGGCCTCCGCACCCTGGGCGCGGAGCTCGGAAGCAAACCGGGCTCGCTCCTGGCGCATCCTGTCAAAGACCGACTCGCTGACGAGATCGGGAAACTCGGTGCGCTTCACGCGCACGTCCACAACTTCAATACCGAGGGAACGGGCATTGATCCTGGCCTGGGCCAGCATTCCGTCCAGCAGCTCCCGTCGTTCAGCGGACACCACCTGGGGAACGGTCCGCCTCGCGAATTCGGCCCGCAGTCCGTCCTTGACGATCTCGATCAGGCGCTGGGCGGCGAGAGCCTCGTCGCCGCGGTTGGCCCGGTAAAATTCGGCAACATCAACAATTCGCCACTTCACGAAGAAGTCCACGATCAGGTTCTTCTTCTCGATGGTCAGGAACTGTTCCTGCGGATTGGTCTGGGTCAGGATCGTGCTGGGAAACCGCCGGACATCATTGATGAAGGGCAGCTTGAAATGCAGGCCGGGCCCGATGTCGGATTCGCGGATTTCACCGAGCTGGAAGCGGATGGCCCGCTGCCGTTCATCGACGGTGAAAATCGAGCGACTCAGAACCAGCAGGACAAGCGCCAGCAGGAAGGGTACGTACGTGCGTGCGTTCATCGGGCTGGCTCCCGCATGCGGCGGTCCTCACGACTGCGCAGGATGGTACTCGCGGTGGTATCGGCACTTCCGGCCACAACATTGGCCCGGGGTGCCGTGGCCGCCGAGGGTGCCTGCTTGTTGCGCTGCTCGAGGATCTTGTCCACCGGCAGATAGATCAGGTTGCTGCCGTCGCTGGTGTCAACGAGCACCTTGCTCGCATTGGCATAGATTTCCTCCACGGCCTCCAGGTAGAGCCGCTGGCGGGTCACGCCCGGCGCCCGCTGGTACTCTTCCAGCAGCTGGGAGAAGCGCGACGCCTCACCCTCGGCATCGGCAACGACCCGGGACCGGTAGGCCTCGGAATCCTCCTGCCGCCTGACCGCCTCACCGCGCGCCCGGGGGAGGACGTCCTTCGCGTAGGCCTCTGCCTCGAAAGCCAGCCGCTCACGATCTTCCCGGGCCTTGATGGCGTCTTCTACGGCAGCCTGGACCTGACTGGGGAAGTTGGCGTCCTGCAGGTTGACCTTGGTGACAAACATCCCGGCGTCGTACTCATCCAGCGTCTGCTGGATAAGTTTCTCCGTCAGGACGGCGATCTCGGTCCGGCCCTCGCCCAGCACGAAATCCAGCTGGCTCTTGCCGATCACTTCGCGAATGGCACTCTCGCTAACGTCCCGCAGCGTGGCTTCCGGATCGCGGACGTTGAAGAGGAACTTCTCCGGGAATGCGCGCCGGTACTGCACGACCAGATCAATGACCACGATGTTCTCGTCGGCGGTCAGCATCCGGGTCTGCTGACTGAACGGCACGACCTCGCCGATGTTGACCCTCTCGACCCGCTCGATGGGCCAGGGAAAATGCCAGCGAAGTCCGGGCTCGGTGGTGACCTGGAAGGCACCAAAGCGCGTGACCACACCCCGCTCTGCAGCGTCCACCCGGTAAAGGCCGGTCGCCAGCCAGAGGACAAAGCCCACCAGGGCCAGCAGACCGAGTACCGGTCCGCCGGCAGGCGGCATCGTTGTGCCCTCGCCCCGGTTGCCGCCACCCTTGCCTCCGCGCAGGAAGGTATTCAGCCGCTGCTGCCAGTCCCGGACAATCTTGTCCAGATCCGGCGGTCCCTGGTTACGCCCACGATCCCAGGGGTTTTTCCCGTTGCCAGACTCGTTCCACGCCATTGCCACTGTCCTAATGCACTGCCGCTGGGCGGCTTGATTCCCGGTCCGGCACCATCTGCAGGTGCTCCTGCCGGTTCAGATCGTCATAGGCCCGGCGGTCGAGCTCGAGATCCAGCTCCCAACCGCCATCGTCCTTCTGCCGCTCGGCGACGACGGCGCCCAGTGCGTAAAGGCGCGCCCGAAGTCGGGCGTCCGATGCGGCCAGGGCCACCGATCCCCGCATCATCGTGACATGGAGATGCTCGGCGATCGCCAGAAGGAGTCCATCAATGCCCTCTCCGGTACGCGAGGACAGCCAGACGCGCGTCGGTATCCCGGTCTCGGCCCGGTCGACCCGCGGCGCGACGCCGAGTATATCAGCCTTGTTGTACACCTGGATTCGGGGCAGGTGGTCCGCACCAATCTCGGCCAGCACCTGCACCACATCCTCGATCCGCTCCTGGTGGGCCGGTTCCGAACAGTCGATGACGTGCAGGAGCAGACGCGATTCCTGTGTCTCCTCGAGGGTGGAGCGAAAGGCCGCAACCAGTTCATGCGGCAGGTCCCGGATGAACCCCACCGTGTCCGCCAGCACGATCGTTGTCCCGTCCGGCAGGCTAACGCGCCGCAGCGTCGGGTCCAGCGTGGCAAAGAGCTGGTCAGCGACCAGCACACCCGCATCGGTAAGCCGGTTGAAGAGCGTTGACTTCCCGGCGTTGGTATAGCCGACCAGCGATACGGTTGGCACCTCTTCCTTGCGTCGCCGCTGGCCGGCAGTTCGCCGCTGGCGAGCCACCTTGCCGAGGCGCCCGCCCAGGGCCCGAATGCGCTGGGCGATCAGCCGCCGGTCGGTTTCCAGCTGGGTCTCGCCGGGTCCCCGGAGGCCAATGCCACCCTTCTGGCGCTCGAGGTGCGTCCACCCGCGGACAAGACGCGTGGCAAGGTGCTCCAGCTGCGCAAGCTCCACCTGGAGCTTGCCCTCGTGGGTCCGGGCCCGCTGGGCGAAGATATCGAGAATCAGGCCAGTGCGGTCCACCACGCGGCGATCCAGCGAGCGCTCCAGGTTGCGTTGCTGCGCGGGGCTCAGCCGGTGATCCACCAGCACGACCTCGGCACAGCTTTCCTCGAGCAGGCCGCGCACCTCCTCAAGTTTACCGGTGCCGATCAGGTAGCGGGGATTGACCTGCCGCAGGCTGGCGGTCACCGCCCCGGCGACGTCAGCTCCCGCGGCCAAGGCGAGCGACCGGAACTCTTCCTGCTCTTCCGCGCCCGGCGCACGACCGAGTCCGACGTGCACCAGTAGTGCCCGCTCGCCGTGACTGGGCCGATCAAACAAGGAGAAGTCCTGCTGCACCTGCCCGGGGAGGACACCGGCGGTAAAGCCCGGAACCTGAAGGCGCGGGTCGCCGCCTGGTTGACTGGAACTCAGCCGACCGGAATGCAGTGGCTACGCTCAGTCCTCGCCCTCTTCTTCGCCGTCCAGGACGCGAATCGCGCGGGATGGCACGACAGTAGAGATGGCGTGCTTGTAGACCATCTGGCTGACACTGTTCCGGAGCAGGACCACGAACTGGTCAAAAGACTCGATGGTTCCCTGGAGCTTGATGCCATTCACGAGATAGATGGACACAGGCACCTTCTCCTTGCGGAGCGTATTCAAGAAAGGATCCTGCAGCACCTGACCTTTGGCCATCTTTTGCTCCTGTTTGTTCTTCTGTTTTTCTGTCATGGCCACAGGCCTGCCGATCACTGCCGGAAGGGGCTCCGGGTACACTGTGAACGCAGGCTCAGACGCCGCATCATGATAGCGGCTCACGTTCAATATTGCATCTGCGGAACGGCCAAGCGCACCGCCCGCTCGAGATCCGGCAGCAGGCCCGGCGAATCCATTTCGAGGGCCAGATCACAACGCTCCTGCCGCAGCCAGGTCAACTGGCGCCTGGCCAGCTGACGGGTGGCCGCCAGGGCCCGCCGCCGGGCTTCCTTCAGATCGACTTCGCCCCGCACGTGCGCACAGATCTGCCGGTAGCCAACCGCCCGGAGGGCTGGTCTGCCGGAGTCCATGCCAGGCATGGCAAGCAGACCCTCTACCTCTGCCACCAGGCCCTCCTCGAGCATGCCCTGAAACCGCGCCGCAATGCGTTCGTGCAGTCCCTGCCGGTTGCCTGGGAGCACCGTGACCTTCAGGAACCGGATCCCGTCCGGGACCCGCGTCGCGGCCTGAAGTTCGGAAAGGGGCCTGCCCGTCAGGCGGTAAACCTCCAGCGCGCGCTGGATCCGCTGTCGGTCTGAAACGGCAATCCGGGCAGCTGCCACCGGATCCACGCGCTGCAGTTCACCATGCAGTGCAGGCCAGCCCTCAGCTGCCGCCTGGTCCTCAAGTAGCCGGCGAGTCTCCGGATCGGCCACCGGGAGGTCGGACAGGCCCTGCAACAGGGCGCGGAAGTAGAGCATGGTCCCCCCCACCAGCAGTGGAATGCGGCCCGTGGCGGAGATCTGGCCAATGGCCTGCGTGGCGTCGCGGAGAAATTCCCCGGCGGAGTACTGCTCCCACGGATCGCGGATGTCGACCAGCCGATGAGGCACCCGGGCAAGGGTCTCCCGATCTGGCTTGCCGCTGCCGATGTCCATCCCCCGGTAGACCATCGCCGAGTCCACGCTGACAATCTCGACGGGCAGGCGCGCGGCCAGAGACAGCGCCAGCCCGGTCTTGCCCACCGCGGTCGGGCCCATCAGGCACACGGCCATGGCTGGTGCCTGCCTCATTGCTGCCCCGTACAGCTCACCGCCCGCGGGCGAACATCCGGTCCAGTGCCGGCAGGGAGACCGGCACCCAGGTGGGGCGGCCGTGATTGCACTGCTCGCTGCGCGGCGTGCGCTCCATATCCCGGAGCAGAGCGTTCATCTCGTCCAGGCTGAGGCGACGATGGGCCCGGACTGCCGTGTGGCAGGCTACCTCGGCCAGTACCCGGTCGAGCAGGGCCAGCACGTCTTCGACCGGCGTCTCGTCCCTGAGACCGGCGACCAGCCCCCGGACGATGCCGGTGGCATCCGTGCCGGCAAGCACGGCCGGCAATGCCGCGACACTGAGGCGGGCGGGTCCGGTGCGGGTCACCGTAAAACCGCACTGCGCCAGGGTATCCCTGTGATGCCCGGCCTGGTCCGCCTCCCGCTCGCTCACGTCCAGCAGGATCGGCAGCAGCAAGGCCTGGGACTGCGGCCTGCCCTGCCGGATGGACAGCTTGAGGCGTTCGTAGGTGACGCGCTCGTGGGCCGCGTGGATATCCACCAGCACGAGACCATCGGCCCGCTCTGCCACGATGTAGATGCCGTGAAGCTGGCCAAGCGCGAATCCGAGCGGTGGCATGCCGACGGCGCCGTAGTCGCCGGCCAGCATCGCCGATGCCTCGACCCCTGCAAGCGGGAAACCGGGACTGGATGGTTCGCGGATGCCAGTCACGGCAGTGCGGGGTTCCGGCACCGGGAGCGCCAGGCCGGACGGGCGCGCCGCGCCCTCATCATGCAGATCCGCGAGGGCCGAACCGGAACTGTCCTGCGCACTGCCGCCCGATCCGGCCAGCGCGTTCTCGAGCGCGCGCCGGACGAAATCCCGGACGTGCCCGGGATCCCTGAAGCGCACCTCCTGCTTGGCAGGGTGCGCGTTCACATCGACCCAGGCCGGATCCATGTCGAGGTACAGCACATAGGCAGGCCATCGATCCCGGTAGAGCACATCCCGATACGCGGCCCGGACAGCACTGGCAATCAGCTTGTCGCGGATCGCGCGTCCGTTCAGGAAAAAGTGCTGCAGGTCTGGCTGGCGACGGGCATGGGTCGGCCTGCTAATCCAGCCCCGCAGCAGCAGGCCGCCCGATTCAGTGTCGAGGTACAGGGAGTGATCGATGAATTCCGGGCCACATATACGACCAATGCGGTCGGCCAGTGCGGCGGTACCCGGCGCCGCGGGCAGATCCATGACCGGGCGTTGATTGTGCGTCACCCGGAAGGCTACGGAGCCCCGCGACAGTGCCAGACGCTCGATCGTGGCCCGCACATGGGAAAACTCGGTGCGCTCGCTGCGGAGAAAGCGCCGGCGGGCCGGTGTATTGAAGAACAGATCGCGCACGTCAACGGTGGTTCCCGGCGGATGAGGCGCCGGAGACACCAGCAGGGGACCGGAGTTGTCCGCGGTTACCGCATAACCGGTCGCCGCCGGGCGGTGCCGGGAGGTGAGCGTCAGGCGTGCCACGGAGGCAATGCTGGGCAGCGCCTCGCCACGAAATCCCAGGGTGGCCACCTGCTCGAGATCGTCCAGGCAGCTGATCTTGCTGGTTGCGTGGCGGGCCAGCGCCATCGGCAACTCGTCAGCCGGCATGCCGAGTCCGTCGTCCCTGACCCGGCAGAGGCGGATACCGGCCTCCTCCAGCTCAATGTCGATTCTTGATGCGCCAGCGTCCAGGCTGTTCTCCAGCAACTCCTTGAGGACGGAGGCCGGCCGCTCGACAACCTCGCCGGCCGCGATCTGGTTGACGAGATGCGGGGGTAACTCGCGAATCGGCATGCCGGCATTCTTTCAAATGCAGGGGGCTTTGCCTATGCAGACTCAGGAGTTTTCGGCCGGTATCCGCAGCGTCTGGCCAACGCGGACCATGTCGCTGCGCAGCCGATTGGCAGTCCGCAGGCTGTGAATGCTCACGTTGTAGCGGCTGGCGAGCCCGGACAGCGTGTCGCCCGGGCGGACGACATGACGGGCCGGGGCTGTCGAGCGGGGAGCGGGCGCGGCACTCGCCGAGGCAATGAGGGGCCGGGTGACCGCGGGCGCGCCCTGGGCGGGCGGATTGGCGGCGAAGTAGCTCTTGATGCCGGCGAGGATGGCCCTGGCCATCTCGTCGCGGAAACGGTCCGTTCTCAGGCGGGCCTCATCCTGGGGGTTGGAGATGTAGGCCGTCTCGACCAGTACCGAGGGTACATCCGGCGATTTGAGCACCATGAACGGCGCCTGCTGCACAGTGTTCCGGTGCAGTTTGCCCAGCCGGCCCATGCGCCCGAGTATCTCGCTGCCGGCCGCAATACTGGAGCTGATCGACGCGTTCTGGGACAGGTCCATCAGCACCGAAGCCAGCACAGGATCCTTGTCACCCAGTTCGACCCCGCCAATCAGGGCAGCGTTCTCCCGGGCGGCCAGCCGACGGGCCGCCTCATCGCTGGCCCCCTTGTTGGAGAGCACGTAGACGGTTGAGCCCCGGGCGGAGCGATTGAGGGCTGCGTCGGCATGAATGGAAATGAACAGGTCCGCGCTGGCACCCCGCGCAGTCTCCATGCGTTCCCGCAGTCCCACGAAGCGATCCTCACTGCGGGTCAGCACCGCTCGCATGCCCGGTTCGGCGTTGATCAGTGCCACCAGGCGTCGGCTGAGCGCCAGGGTCACGTCCTTTTCCCGGAGACCTGACGGGCCGATGGCGCCGGGGTCGTGTCCGCCATGGCCGGCGTCCACCGCCACCGTAAGGACGCGCGGGGGTGTGCGGGCAGGCGCCGGCGGGACAGGCGATGGCACGGGAGCCGGGGGTGAGGCGCGAGCTGCCTGAGGGGCGGGCGGCTGCGCATCCGACCGTGGCGGCGCCGCCGAGGACGGGGCAGCAAAGCGGGAAACCGGCACCAGTTCCAGTGACAGCAGGGACACAGCCCCGTCCGCCTGCAGCCTGCCGGACGGCCGCTGTGCCTCGGCCACATCGAAGACGATGCGCAAATGCCCGCCGGGCCGATGGGCAACACGCATATTGCGGATGGCGCCGGCCGGTGCGGGCAGAGGCAGCGCACTCGGGCCAAGTGCGGCAGCTGGAATATCGAGCACGACCCGATGCGGATCCGTGAGGGTAAACAGCGTGAAGGTGGATTCCCGTGTCAGCCGCAGCGAAACCCTGGCGATCGGGTCGCGGGCATCAATGACGATGGACTGGACCTGCAGCCTCGCCGGTGGCGGGCCTGCCGCGCTGGAGGCGACCGGCAGCCCGGCCAGAACCAGCATCAGGAGCCCCGCCCAGCCAACTGGCGCACGTCTCGCCGCCTGCCGCTCCATGTACTACCTTGCCCCCGTCCCCGGTCCGTCCCTGGGCCCGCCTTGGCCGCAGTATACGTAATCTGGCCCGGTCGGCAACGGCTTTCCCGAAGCGAATTAGAGAGATAGGTATTCTAGTTACGGTAAAGCTCAGAACCCGGGCCGGAACCCACTGGCGGCGTTGAATTGGTTGCCTGGCGAGCGATCTCCCCCACCAGCCGGACGCCCATTGGCGTGAGGCCGAGGAAGTCTGCGGTCCGCCCCGGTTCTGCGATCAACAGCCGGCAGTCCAGGTCAGGCGGAGGCAGGCGTGCCCCCCCACGGTCGGGCCATTCGACCAGCAGCAGGCTGCCGGCACCCAGCTCGTCATCCACGCCGAGATCGTCGCATTCGCCCGGGTCGCGCAGGCGATAAAGATCCATGTGCAGGATCCGGAATCCGGCCAGTTCGTAGGGTTCCAGCAGGGTATAGGTCGGACTGGGGACGCGTCCCGTGTGGCCCAGCGCCGCCAGCAATGCCCTGACCAACGTCGTCTTGCCGGCGCCCAGCTCACCCTGGAGGTAGCAGACCAGCTGGGCTGGCTTCCGCTCCCGGATCGCCGCCGCCAGCTGCCAGCCCAGACGGGCGGTGGCCGCGAGGTCGGGTAGCGTCAGGCGGAGGGATTCAGCCATGTCCGGAAATGCGGGAACAGATCGCCGGCCAGCAGGCCCCGCTCCCCCGCAGCCGCCGCGTCATCCCCGGACGCTGCGTGCACATAGGCCGCGGCAGCCACGGTATCGGAGCCGGTTGAGCGCGTCTGCGCGACCAGGCCGGCAGTGAGACCCGTCAGGACATCCCCCATACCGGCGGCGGCCATGCCCGGATTACCCCGGGTGATCAGCCAGGGCGTGCCGTCATCAGCGCTGATCAGTGTGCCGCGGCCCTTCAGAACGACGGTACCTCCATAGCGCTTAACCAGCGCCTGAAGAGCCCCCAGGCGATCCGCCTGCACGGCCCCGGCTGACGAGTTCCACATCCGGGCAGCTTCACCCGGATGCGGCGTCAGCACCCAGTGGCGCCGGTGGACCGGCTGATGGG
>CAYOXI010000029.1:0-31578 GCA_964407855.1 uncultured Chromatiaceae bacterium | reverse complement strand
GGCGTCAATCCGGGATGTGCTGCTGTTTCCGCATATGCGGGATTAGCGGGCCGGGCGCGGGACTGCACACGTCGGCATCAGCCGCAGGCGAGGTGAGATCCCATGCGCAATCTGTTGGTGATGGTCTTGTGCATCGCTACCTGGTAGTGCGGTGACACCAGTGACATCGTTTCTCAGTTTGAGTGTGGATCCCCGGACGAGCAGCATGTTGCCTACTACTATTCCCTCCAGGGCGGCGGCGCGATCGGCTGGGTGGTTGGCCGTGTCGCTATAACCGGTGACGGGCAGAAACTCGACCCCAGCGTATTTGCGCTTCAGCTAGAGCGCGCCTACCAGGTTCGGCTGGAGTGGAGACCTCACAACGTCCTCCTGATCGGGTATCCGGACACGTCCGTCATTAAGCCAGGTTCTGAGTTGGGCGCTGTGAAGATTGAAACGCTTGCGTTCCCCTCCAATCCACAGGCTATTGGCTTGTTTAGCGACGAGGCGATGGCTGGATGCCATGTATCAGACTGATGGTGGCACTAGATAATTGGGCAGCGCGATGGCTCTTGGTTATCTAATACGCGCGCTGCAGGGTAGATATCCTCATTCCTGTACCCGCGGCTGCTTCAGCTCCGTCAACCCGCCTAAAGCAAATCCCGACGACCCCGTCACTCGCTGATCGCATAAGGCAGCTCCAGCCGCCGGACCGGTCGCTCATGCTGCTCGTCCAGATAGAACGGACCGGGTAGCGCATCGAGCTGGATCACGGCCAGAAACTCGGCGCCGTCTCCAGTGCTGGCGGAGCGGACCACCTGGCCAACCTTGCCCTCGGCGCCAAACAACGCTGCGCCAGGTTCCGGGACAGGGCCGTCGCTGCCAAAACGGAGCATGCGGCGCTTCACCCGGCCCAGGTATTTCATCCGGGCGACAATTTCCTGGCCGGTGTAGCAGCCCTTGGTGAAGCTGATGGCGCCGAGCAGGTCGAGGTTCACCATCTGCGGGACGAATTCACCGGTGGTCGCGGCATGGATGGTGGGGATGCCGGCGCGGATGTCGGCCAGCTCCCAGTTGGCGCGGGAGCCGGTTACTGAGGCGGCAGCGAGCACTTCATCGCTGTCCGGGACCAGCAGACGGCGGGACGCATCGCCAGCCAGTGCCAGGCACTGGGCATTGGCGGGGACCGGGTCGCCAGACAGCAGACCCACCAGCGGCACATCGGTCAGCGTGAGCTGCACCCGTGCCCGCAGCACGTAGAGACCGAGGCGCTTCAGCAGTGTCGGTGCCTGCTCGGCGGGGACGAGGAGGGCCAGGGCCGAGTCGTCGCCGCTGCCCCGCACGAAGAGGTGGCCGGCGAACAGCAGGCGGCCGCGGGCATCGGCCCAGCCGGCCAGCAGCGTCTGGCTGCCGTTGGCCAGCTGCACGTCCTGGGTTAGCTGTCCCTGCAGAAAGGTGACGCGATCCGGGCCTGCAATCGCGATCACTCTGAGGTCGTCGAGGGCGATAATTTCAGGCACACCAACCCCGGCACTCGTCGTGGATTTTCCGGCCTCGGTCTGGAGCCGGGCCTGCCATTCTGGCACAATGAATCCGTGACCAGACCCGTGTCCGAAGTCGATGCCGATGCCGCGCCTGCTGCTCAGCCAGGAGCGGCCTCCGAGTCCTCCGTTGGCCTGCCAGGGCGACCTGAACTTCCCGCGGAAACAGGCGGCCCCCCCGGGCCCGAGCCAACCCGGTATGGCGACTGGGAGCGGGGCGGACGCTGCATTGATTTCTAGGCGGGTCCACCGGCGAGCAGTGCTGCTGTCCTCGCTCCGGTGACCTCCGTTGGTGAGTGTGAGACGTGGCCCGCCCGGGCGCGCTGCCTGGCCGGGTGACCGCGAGTGGAGAGACTGATGACGCAGACACGCCGGCCGCTGTCACCCCACCTGCAGGTCTATCGCTGGCAGATCAGCAATACGCTGTCGATCATTCATCGGCTCACCGGACTTGCGCTGACTCTTGGCACGGTGGCTTTCGTCGGCTGGCTGCTGACACTGGCAGCGGGACAAATGGCCTACGCACAGCTCAGCTGGATCTTTGGCAGCCTGTTCGGCCAGCTGCTGATCCTGGGCTGGACTTTCTGCTTCAGCTATCACCTGTGCAGTGGAGTCCGGCACCTGGCCTGGGACGCGGGGATCGGTTTCGACAAGGCGGTGGCCCGCCGGTCGGGCATCGTTGTGGTGGTCGCCGCGCTTGTGCTCACGACCCTCTTCTGGGCGCTCGCACTTTCCCGGGGGGGCGCATGAGCCTCAAGTCGCCGCTGGGGCGGGTGCTGGGCCTGGGGGCGGCCGGCGGGGGAACCGGGCACTGGCTGGCGCAGCGCCTCACGGCCGTTGCGCTGCTGCCGCTGACCCTGTGGTTTGCGTTCTCGCTCGTGCAGCTGCCGGCGATGGACTACTACTCGGTCAATGCGTGGGTTGCGGACCCCTGGCACGCGCTGCTGCTCATCCTGCTCGTGATTGCGCTGGTTTACCACTCAAGCCTCGGTACCCAGGTGGTTGCCGAGGACTATCTGCATCAGCCGGCGGTGCGGGTGGCCGTGCTGGCCGGTTTGCGCCTCGGCCATATTGCGCTCGGCATCGGCGGTGTCTTCGCCGTGCTGCTGATTGCGGCACGGGCGAGTCTATGAGCAGCGATTACAGCTTCACCGATCATACTTACGACGTCGTGGTCGTGGGTGCCGGCGGCGCGGGGCTCCGGGCCGCCGTGGGGCTGGCCGAGGCGGGGCTATCCACCGCCTGCCTCAGCAAGGTCTTCCCCACCCGCAGCCATACGGTCGCCGCGCAGGGTGGCATCAGTGCCGCACTGGGCAACATGGGCCCCGACGACTGGCGCTGGCACATGTACGACACAGTGAAGGGTTCCGACTGGCTCGGTGACCAGGACGCCATCGAGTACATGTGCAAGGAAGCGCCGGCGGCCGTCATCGAGCTGGAACACTATGGGGTGCCCTTCTCCCGTACCGGCGACGGCCGGATCTACCAGCGACCCTTCGGCGGCATGACTACCGAGTTCGGCAAGGGGACCGCACAGCGCACCTGTGCCGCGGCGGATCGCACCGGCCACGCGATGCTCCATACCCTCTACCAGCAGTCCCTGAAGCATCAGGCCAGCTTCTTCATCGAGTTTTTTGCGCTGGACCTGATGATGGAGAACGGCGAGTGCCGGGGCGTGGTGGCCCTGGAGATGGCTACAGGCACGCTGCACCGTTTCCGCGCCCAGCGCACGATCCTCGCGACTGGCGGCTACGGCCGGGCCTACTTCTCCTGCACATCGGCCCATACCTGCACGGGCGATGGCAATGCGATGGTGCTGCGGGCCGGACTGCCGCTCCAGGACATGGAATTCGTGCAGTTTCACCCCACCGGCATCTACGGCTCCGGCTGCCTGATTACAGAAGGCGTGCGAGGCGAGGGCGGCTATCTCACCAACTCGGCCGGTGAGCGCTTCATGGAGCGCTACGCGCCGAACGCCAAGGACCTTGCTTCGCGCGACGTGGTCAGCCGGGCCATGACCATCGAGATCCGCGAGGGGCGGGGTGTCGGTCCTGACCAGGATCATATCCATCTGCACCTTGAGCATCTGGGTCCTGAGGTCATCCAGGAACGCCTGCCGGGCATCGCCGAAACGGCCCGCATCTTTGCCGGCGTGGACGTGACCCGGGAGCCCATTCCCGTGCTGCCTACGGTCCACTACAACATGGGCGGCATTCCCACCAACGTGCACGGCGAGGCCCTCACTGGCCGGGCGGGTGAGCCCGACGCGACGGTGCCGGGCCTGATGGCCATCGGCGAGGCGGCCTGCGTCTCGGTGCACGGGGCCAACCGGCTGGGCTCCAATTCGCTGCTCGACCTCGTGGTCTTCGGTCGCGCTGCTGCCCTGCGCTGTGCAGCGACGCTGACCGCCGGTGCCCGGCAAAAGGCCTTGCCGGAGAACGCCGCCGACACCGCCGTCAGCCGACTCGACCGCCTGCGCCAGGCAAAGGGTTCCCGGTCCACGGCGGAGATCCGGCTCGAAATGCAGCGGATCATGCAGAACCATGCGGCGGTGTTCCGCAGTGGCGAAACGCTGGAGGAGGGGTGCCGCCTGCTGGCCCTTTGCCTCGCCTCCTTCAGTGAGGTGCGGATTGCCGACCGGAGCCTCATCTGGAACACCGATCTACTCGAGACCCTTGAGCTCGACAACCTGCTCCAGCAGGCGATGGTGACGATCAGCGGCGCCGGGCAGCGGCAGGAGAGTCGCGGCGCCCATGCCCGGGAGGATTTTTCCGCCCGGGATGATCTGCACTGGCTCAAGCACACCCTGGCGTGGATTGATGTCCAGGGCAGCGTCACCCTGGACTACCGGCCGGTAAAGTTGCAGACACTCACCGACGAAGTGGAGACCGTTGCCCCCCGGGCGCGGACATACTAGCCATGGCAGAAATCAGATTGCCGGCCGGATCGCGGGTTGAAAAGGGCAACAGCCACCCGCTCCCGGCCAGTCAACTCCCCGCCGGTACCGTCCGGCGCTTCGAGATCTATCGCTACGATCCGGAGTCGGGTGGCAATCCCCGTATCGACAGCTACGAAGTGGACCTCGGCCGCTGCGGTCCGATGGTTCTGGACGCGCTGATCAAGATCAAGAACGAAGTCGATTCCGGGCTGACTTTCCGGCGGTCGTGCCGGGAGGGGATCTGCGGCTCCTGCGCGATGAATATCGACGGAGTCAACACGCTCGCCTGCACCCAGGCCATCAGTGACATATCGGGCGATGTCCGGATCTACCCGTTGCCGCATCTGCCGGTGATCAAGGACCTGGTGCCGGATCTCACCAATTTCTATGCGCAGTATGCTGCCATCAAGCCGTGGCTCCGGACCCGGACACCGGCGCCCCCCGACCGGGAGCGACTGCAGAGCAAGGAGGACCAGGAGCTGATCAATGGTCCTTCCGCCTGCATCCTGTGTGCCTGCTGCTCGACCAGCTGCCCAAGCTACTGGTGGAACAGCGAACGGTATCTGGGCCCGGCAACCCTGCTGGCAGCGTATCGCTGGCTGGTGGATACGCGCGACGAGGCCACCGGTGAACGCCTCGATGATCTGGAGGACCCCTTCCGCCTCTACCGCTGCCACACGATCATGAACTGCACCAATGCCTGTCCCAAGGATCTGAACCCGGCCCGCGCGATCGCCGCGACCAAGCGGATGCTCGCCGAGCGGCGGCTGTAGAGTGCTCGTAGCAGCCTTGTCTGGGCCGCACCTCGCCCGCCTGCGGTGGCGCTGCCGGCGGGGTATGCGGGAACTCGACGTGCTGCTGCTGCGTTACCTGGAACGCGACTATCCAGGCGCTGCGCCCGTGCACCAGCACGCCTTCGAGGGCCTGCTTTCTGCCCAGGATCCCGAGATAGTCGACTGGCTGGCGGGCCGCAATCCACCGGATGATCCCGGGCTGCGCGATGTACTCCAATGCTTACTTGCAAACGCTCGACATTGAGCGACCGGCCTGTTGCCGGACAGCCGCACTGATCCTTGGGCTCAGCGCCGCCGGCGTTCTTGCCCTGGTCAGCAGCGCGCTGCCGCTCGCCATCTGCCTGCCGCTGGTTGTGGGGACGGCTTCAGCCGGCGTGTGGGAAGCCGGTCGCCAGTGGCCGTCATCGCCGCATTTCGTGGCGCGCCTGCGCCTCGGGCCCGACGCGGACTGCCGGACCAGCCGGCACGGTCGTCCCGATGACCTCACGATCAGGCGTGAAATGGCCAGCTTCTGGGTGCTGGCCGACCGGATTGCGGCGCTCGAGATCGTCGCGTCCGGCCGCCATCGCCAGTTCGTGATCCTGCAGCGGCACCAGATGCCGCCGCCGGCCTGGCGCCGGCTCCGCGTCCGGCTGCGTTTCGGCGGCCCGCCATTGACGTAGAATCAGCCCGGGCGCTGCGCCGCACAACCGTGGGACGGATGAGGTCGGGGCGAACTTTCCACGCTACTTCCGGTCTGACCGCTGGTGGAAGGCAGGCGCCCGCGATCCAGGACAGGACCTCGGGCATGGCAGGGACAGGCGGCGATCAGGTACTCGTAGAGCGTGCCCAGCGGGGTGACCGACGCGCATTCGATCTGCTGGTTCTCAAGTACCAGCAGAAGATCTTCAAGCTCGTCATGCGCTACGTCCGGGATCCGGCCGAAGCCCTCGATGTCTCGCAGGAGGCGTTCATCAAGGCCTACCGGGCACTGCCTGGCTTCCGCGGCGACAGTGCCTTCTATACCTGGCTATACCGGATTGCGATCAACACGGCGAAGAACTATGTGGTGGCCCTGCAGCGCAAGCCGCTCGAATACGAGCTCGATGACCGCGCCGGCGAGCAGGAGGGATCCCACGCTGACCTGCGGGATGAGGAAACGCCGGAAGGCCTCGCGATGCAGGAGCAGCTGCGGGAAGCCCTTGAGGGTGCGATTGCCGTATTGCCCGAAGAATTGCGAACCGCCATCATCCTTCGGGAGGTTGAGGGGCTCAGCTACGAAGAGATCGCAACGGCAATGGAGTGTCCGGTCGGTACAGTCCGATCCCGGATTTTTCGCGCCCGGGAGGCGATCGATGCTGCGATCCGACACCTCGTGCAATGAACATCTGCCGACCCCAAGGCATCAGGAGTGCCACCAATGACGACGGGACCCGTTGAAGAACAGCTGTCGGCCTGGCTGGACGATGAACTGCCGCCTGCCGAGCTTGAGTTGCTGGCTGCCCGGGTGGTCCGGGAGCCCGCCCAGCAGTCCCGGCTGGCACGGTATGCCCTGATTGGCAGCCTGCTGCGGGAGAACGGCGTCGCCGGACCGGTCGCCGCCAGCCGGGCCGCGTTCGGGCTGGCCGCCCGCGTGCAGGTCGCGCTGGACGGGTCCGCAGCGCCGCAGCAGTCGGGCACTGACGACCGACAGCCAGCGCACGGTTCCTTCCGCCTGCTGCCCGCTGCTGCCGTCGCCGGGCTCGGTCTCGCCGTGGTGGTCCTGGTGTCCGTGCTGCGCCCGACCGGGCCCGTTGACGGCGCACTCGTGGCGGGCAACCAGACGGCTGTGAGTGTCCAGAGCGCGGCACTGACGTCCGCGGTGGCGGGACCGAGGGCCGCTGCGGCGCTGTCCCCAGGAGATGGCCGCGCGTCGCTGTCCTCCCGGCGCCTGACTAATTACCTCATTTACCACGGTGAGTACTCGGGCGGACTCTCGACCCGGGTCACTGATTCGCATATCGTCAACCAGCGTCCCTACGCGACGGCTGTCAATGCGACAGAGCGCGTTCCGGTCCGATGAGCCCCGGCCTCGCCGTCGCCTGGCCCTATACCATCCTGAAGTCAGGCGTCGTTGCGTGGGTCCTGTCGGCCGGATTGGTCATGACCGGGGATGTACTCGCCTCTCCCGAAACTGCGCCGGCCGAGGATCATCCGCGGGCCTGGCTGGCGCGGATGAGCAGTGCCCTGGAAGAGCTCAACTACGAGGGCACCCTGCTGCAGCTCCAGGGCGCAGAGGTTGCCGTGATGCGTATCGTCCACCGGGTCGAGGACGGCGTGTCGATGGAGCGCATAACCGCCATGGACGAGGTCGGCCGGGAGATCATCCGCCGGGGTGACGATGTCACCTGCATCCTGCCCGACCAGCGCTCCGTCATGGTGGGCAAGCGTGGACAGGACTCTCGACCAGACGCCGGACCAGACTCTGGGCAGAACCCTGGGCCCGACAGTCCGCTGCGCAGCCAGTTTGCCCCTGATCTGCGCTTTGATGACCGTTACTACCGGCTGGCCATCGCGAGCGGTGAGCGCCTGCTGGGGCGCGTGACGCGGCTGGTCACGGTGCAACCTGCGGATGGCTTTCGCTATGGTTATCGCCTGTGGCTGGATGAAAGCACGGCCATGCCCCTCAAGATCCAGATCACGGGTGAAGAGTCGGCCGTGGTTGAACAGCTGCTCTTTGCTGACATCCGCCTTCCTGAGCGCATTCCGGCGGCGGCAACCAGGCCCTCAAGTTCCCACGACCACTACACTGTGCGGGATGGCGGCGCGGCCTCGTCGCAGCTGCCGATAGCCGGTGGCGCGTCGTGGCAGGTTGGCAACCTGCCCCCGGGGTTCAGGCTGCGGGCGGCCCGCACGCAGGCTGCCAGTGGGGGTGAGCCGATCCAGCAGCTGGTCTATTCGGATGGGATCGCCACGGTCTCGGTCTTCGTCGAAGCCGATGTGGATACTGCCGAGCAGGGTGAGGGCCCCTCGCGCATGGGTGCAGCCAACGCCTACACCATCATTCGCGATGGCCAATTGGTTACGGCCGTTGGTGATGTCCCCCTGCGCACGGTGGAGGGCATGGCCCGGTCGGCCGAGCCGCCCGCCGCCATCGCCGCCCGCCGCTGAGCCCGACCCACCTGCAACTCACGGTTTACAGTCGCCGGGGCTGCCATCTCTGCGAACTCATGCTCGAGGAACTGGTTCCCCTGTGCCGGGGTCGCGCCGACATCCAGGTCATCGACGTGGACAGCCACGACAACTGGCGACAGCAGTTTGGTGACCGGGTTCCGGTCCTGTGCCACGCAGGCCAGGAGCTGGCTGTTGCCCGGCTGGATCGTGACGTACTTCTCGACCACTTCGCCCGGCAGGGCTGCTGATCCGTGTATCGGCGTCCCGCCCGGCGCGCCGGGCGCGTGCTAACCTATGCCGCTTCTGGCAGGAGCTGGCCTTAGCTGTGGATTTCGCTCTCATCCTGGTGGTTGCAACCGCCGCCACCGGACTCATCTGGGGGGTGGACGCGGCTGTCTTTCGTCCGCGCCGGGTGGCTGCGGCTGGCAATGGCAGTGCCATGGGCGGCGTGGTCCGGACCGGCGAACCTGTCCTGGTCGAGTATGCCCGCTCATTCTTCCCGATCCTGCTGGTCGTGCTGCTGATTCGTTCCTTTCTGTTTGAGCCCTTCCGAATTCCGTCCTCTTCGATGATGCCAACCCTGCTCATCGGGGATTTTATCTTCGTCAACAAGTTTACCTACGGGCTGCGCCTGCCCGTACTGCATACCCAGGTGCTGGCCCTTGGCCGCCCGGAGCGGGGTGATGTGGTGGTCTTCCGCCTGCCCTCGGACGCGTCCACCAACTACATCAAGCGGCTTGTTGGCCTGCCGGGTGACAACGTCACTTATCTGAACAACCAGATCTTCGTCAATGGCCAGGCGATACCCGTGGAACTCACCAGCCCCTACCCCGGTACGGACCAGCCGGGATCGGTCCTGGCGCGGGAGCAGTTGGGGGCAGCGGGCCATGAGGTGCTCTTCATGCCCGGTCGGGGCAGCCTGGAAGGGACGTTCATCGTGCCTGCTGGCCACTATTTCATGATGGGTGATAACCGGGACAACAGCCGGGACAGCCGCTACAACGGGGTGGGGATGGTTCCGGAGGGCAACGTGGTCGGCAAGGCGGTGCGCATCTGGATGAACTGGGATTTTGCCAGTGCGCCGCGCTGGCGGCGCATCGGCCAGGCAATCCGCTAGTTTCTGCAGCGCAGTTGATGGTCGGGCAAGCAACCTGAGGGCAGCATGATGATTTACCGGCAGAAGGGCATGACGGCAATCAGCTTCTTGCTGATTGCGACGATGGTGGGCTTGCTGGGCTACGGCGTGGTACGCCTGATCCCGGTCTATCTGAACCAGATGAAGATCCAGAAGCTGATGACGGACCTGCGGGAGGAGTTCGACAACAACAACGCCACGCCGGCCCGGATGCAGACGGCCATAGCCAAGCGCCTGGACATCGACATGGTCACCTACCCGACGTCGCGGGATTTCGTCATCACCAAGACCAGTGATGGTTTCCGTATCGAGGTGAACTACTCGGACACGGTTCCCTACATCGCCAATGTTTTCCTGACAGTGGACTTCGCAAATTCCGCCGAGATTCGCCGATGACGGATGCTGCGGCCTGGGCTCGCGATACCCTGGGCTACAGATTCCGGAATGAAGCCCTGCTCGACCAGGCCCTCACCCATCGGAGTGCCGATGGCCGCCACAACGAGCGCCTGGAGTTCCTCGGCGATGCGGTCCTGGGCCTGGTGGTGAGTCAGGTCCTGTACGAGGATCACCGGCACGCTGACGAGGGCAGCCTGAGCCGACTCCGTGCCCGACTGGTGCGCCGTGAGACCCTCGAAGACCTGGGTCGTGAACTGCAGTTCGGGCATCACCTCCGGCTGGGCAGCGGTGAAATCCGCTCCGGCGGGCAGCCCCGACCCTCAATTCTTGCCAACGGCGTGGAGGCGGCCATCGGAGCCGTGTTCCTCGATGGTGGCTGGACAGCGGCCGAGGGCATGGTCCGTCGCCTGCTGGCTCCGCGTATTGCCGGGCTGACCGCAGGTACGGATGTCCGTGATCCCAAGACCCGCCTGCAGGAGTGGCTCCAGGGGAGCGGGCATCCCCTGCCGGTCTATGAAGTACAGCAGGTGCGTGGTGAGCCGCATGCGCAGCAGTTCAGCGTCATCTGTCGCCTGACGGAGCCCGGCCTCACGGTGCCCGGTGAAGGAACCAGCCGGCGCGGCGCCGAGCAGGAAGCTGCCGCGCGCGCGCTACAGCAACTGGGTATCGATGGCTGAGGAATTCCGCACGGGCTTCATTGCCGTGGTGGGCCGGCCCAACGTGGGCAAGTCGACCCTGGTCAATGCGCTGGTCGGTCGCAAGATCAGCATAGTCACGCCGCGACCCCAGACCACCCGCCATGCCATCGTCGGTGTCCTGTCCCGGCCCGGGGCGCAACTGCTGTTCGTCGACACCCCTGGCCTCCATGCCCGGATGCGCAATCTGCTCAACCGGGCAATGAACCGGGCTGTGGGCGCTGCGCTGACCGGGGCTGATGTGGCGGTCTTCGTCGTTGAGGCAGGTGCCTGGAAGTCGGGCGATGACTTTGTCCTGGAGCAGGTGCGGTCGGCCCGCATACCCGCCGTACTGGTGGTCAACAAGATAGATTTGCTGCGGCCGAAGGCCGCGCTGCTGCCCTACCTGGAAAGCTGTGCAAAGAGGGCGGATTTCGAGGCGATCGTGCCGGTTTCGGCGGCCGGCAACGACAATCTGGACCGCTTGCTGGACCTGCTGACCGGCCTGCTGCCCGCCGGACCTGCACTCTACCCGCTGGATGCGGCCACTGATCGGAGCATGGCGTTCCGCGTCGCCGAGATGGTGCGCGAGAAGCTGCTGATCGCCCTGCGCCAGGAAGTTCCCTATGGCCTGGCGGTGGAGATCCAGGCCCTCGAGGAACGGCCAGGGCTGGTGCTGGCCGATGCGGTAATCTGGGCCGACCGGGAGTCCCACAAGGGTATCGTGGTCGGCAAGGGCGGGGTAACCATCCGGGATGTGGGCACCAGTGCCAGGCTTGAACTGGAGAAGATCTTCGGCTGCCGGTTTCATCTGGAGACCCACGTGAAGGTCAAGACCAACTGGGCCGACAGCGCCCGGGCCCTGCAGCAGTTTGGCTTTGAGGGCAGCCCATGACCGCCGCGGGTGGTGATCTCGAGCCTGCCTACGTACTGCATTCAATGGCCTGGCAGGAGACCAGCCAGATCATCGAGGTCCTGACGCGGCAGCATGGGCGCATCGGCCTCGTCGCTCGGGGTGCGCGCCGGCCGAAGTCGCGCTGGCGCAGCGTCCTGCAGCCGTTCATGCCGCTCCGGCTTGCCTGGTCCGGCCGCGGTTCCCTGCACACGCTGACTGCCGCCGAGCCCGCCGGATTTACCACCGCCCTGTCCGGGATGCCCGTGATGGGGGCTTTCTACCTGAACGAACTGATCATCAGTCTCACGCGCCGGGGTGATCCCCATCCCGAACTCTTTGCGGCCTACGCGGCTGCCCTGGCCGAACTGCGCACCGGTGCCGATCCCGAGCCCGCGCTGCGGCGCTTTGAACTGGCCCTCCTGGGCGAGGTCGGTTACGGGCTAAACCTCGGGGAGGATGCTGGCAGTCACGCTGTGCTCGATCCGGCCGCCAGCTACGCGTACTGCCTGGAAACCGGGCCGGTGCCCTGTGAGGCAGGCAGTGGGCCGCTGGTCTTTCCCGGCAGGCATCTGCTGGCAATCAGTCGCGGTCAACTTGAGGAGCAGCAGGTCCTGCAGTCGGCCAAGCGACTGTTGCGCGTGGTTCTCGCCCACCATCTCGACGGCCGCATCCTCAAGACCCGCCAGGTGCTCGCCGCCATGCGTAGCAGTCCGGCCCTGTCGTGATGACGGCGCCCGGCAGCGGCATCCAGCTGGGTGTCAACGTGGACCATGTGGCCACGCTACGCCAGGCCCGCGGCACCCGCTATCCTGACCCGACCCAGGCAGCGCTGCTCGCCGAGCAGGCCGGAGCCGACAGCATCACCGTGCACCTGCGGGAAGACCGGCGCCATATCCAGGAATCGGATGTGGAAATCATGCAGCGCCTGCTCCAGACCCGTATGAACCTGGAGCTGGCCGTGGCGGACGAGGT
Source organism: uncultured Chromatiaceae bacterium (assembly GCA_964407855.1). GTDB lineage: Bacteria > Pseudomonadota > Gammaproteobacteria > Steroidobacterales > SHZI01. Next base: position 19,122 of record CAYOXI010000029.1, on the reverse strand, counting down.
CCTGGCCATTGCCTGCCGGATTCGCCCCGCCGATTGCTGCCTGGTGCCGGAACGGCGGGCCGAGCTGACCACCGAAGGCGGCCTCGATGTGGTCGGCCACTTCGGTGCTGTGACTGCGGCCGCCAGCCGGCTGCGGGACCAGGGTATCCGTGTGTCGCTCTTCATCGATCCCGACCTGCGGCAGATCGAGGCGGCAGCCCGCACGGGCGTCCCGGTTGTCGAGTTGCACACGGGCAACTATGCCGACGCCACCACCAGCGAGGGCCGCGCGGCCGAGCTCTACCGGGTAGCGACCGCCGCGCGGGCGGCGGCCGGCGCGGGCCTGAAGGTTCACGCCGGCCACGGACTCAACTTTCACAATGTGGTCCCGGTGGCCGGGATTGCCGAGATCGTTGAACTGAACATCGGCCACGCGATCGTCGCACGCGCGATGTTTTCCGGACTCGCCGTGGCAGTTGCCGACATGAAAAAACTCATGCAGGAAGCCCGCCGGGCATGATCTTCGGGATTGGCACCGACATCCTGCGGGTAGAGCGCATTGCGGCCGCCCATCAGCGCTTTGGCGACCACTTCGTGCGGCGCCTGCTGATGCCGGAGGAGCTGCGGGACTTCGCGACCACCCGCAACCCTGTCCGCTTCCTCGGCATGCGCTTCGCGGCCAAGGAAGCCATCGTCAAGGCCCTGGGCACGGGCTTTGCGAACGGCATGTGGATCCGGGATGCCGGCATCGTGAGCGACCCGCGCGGCCGACCGGAAATCCGTTACTCGCCGCGGGGGCTGCAGGTCTGCCGCGAACTCGGGGTAGGCGAGGGGCACATTACGTTGTCCGACGAGGCTGGACTGATCGTGGCCGTCGCGGTCCTGCTCCGGGCCGGCTAGCGGCAGGCCAATGCGCACCCTGGTATTCGACATCGAGACGATTCCTGACATCGTCACGGGCAGAAAGCTCTACAACCTGGAAGGCCTGCCCGACGCGGATGTGGCCCAGGCGATGGTTTTCCATCGCATGCAGGCCAGCGGCTCCGATTTCCTTCCACCCCACCAGCAGCGCATCGTGGCGATCTCGGTAGTCTGGCGATATCGCGATGGCATCAAGGTGCGCAGCCTGGGCGAGCCCGACAGCCCTGAGCGGGACCTGGTGGCCAAGTTCTTCGAGCTGATCGAGACCTACTCGCCGGATCTGGTGTCCTGGAATGGCAGCGGATTCGACCTGCCGGTACTGCACTACCGGGCGCTGCTGCACGGGATCCAGGCGCCGAGGTACTGGGAACAGGGTGAGAACGACACCAGCTTCCGCTTCAACAATTACCTGAGCCGCTTTCACTGGCGGCATCTTGACCTGATGGACGTTCTCTCGGGCTGGCAGGGGCGCTCCCGGGCCAGCCTGAATGACATGGCGACGCTGCTGGGCTTTCCCGGCAAGCTGGGCTTTGCCGGCGACCAGGTCTGGCCGGCGTGGCTGGACGGCGGTATCGACGCGATCCGCAACTACTGCGAGACAGATGTACTCAATACTTACCTGATCTGGCTGCGCTTCGAGTTCATGCGCGGCCACCTCGATGCGGAGGGCCTGGGCAGTGAATTCAACCGGGTGCGACAGGCGTTGCAGGGTTCCGAGGCACAACACCTGAAGGATTTCCTGGCCGCCTGGACTGAGGCACCGGGATGACACGCGGGCGTGAGAAGCGGGCGGCCGTTGAAGAATCGGGCCGGGTCGACGCGCTGACCCTGGAGGGTAGTGGTGTGGTCGCGCCGGCGTTGGGCAAGCGGGTTCTGGTCCCGGGCGCGCTGGCAGGTGAGGAGATTTCCTTTTTCCGCCAGCGTCGGCGCCGGAACTACGACGAAGGCGCACTGGCGCAGGTGCTGCTGTCTTCGCCGGACCGGGTCACCCCTGCCTGCCGGTACTTTGCCATCTGCGGCGGCTGTGCCCTCCAGCACCTGTCGCCCGAAGCGCAGCTCGCGATGAAGGAGCAGACGCTCCTCGACAGCCTGGCGCGCATTGGTGGCCTGCAACCGGAGCACTTGCTGCCACCGGTCCGCGGCAGTGTCTGGGGCTATCGCCGGCGAGCCCGGCTGGCGGTCCGCCATGTGGAAGGCAAAGGGCGGGTACTGGTGGGCTTCCGCGAGCAGGCCAGGCCCTGGGTCGCAGACATGCTGAGCTGCGAGACCGCCCATCCGGAAATCAGTCGCCTGATCGCCCCGCTGTCGGCCCTGATCGGCACGCTGTCCATCCGGACCCGCCTGCCACAGGTGGAGGCGACCGTGGCCGACAACGTGACGGCCCTGGTTCTCCGTGTGCTTGATCCACCGACCAGTCGCGACCGGGAGGCGCTGGCCGCCTTTGCGGCCGCCGAGGGTGTCCGCTTGTACCTGCAGCCCGGCAATCCGGAGTCGGTGATCCCGCTGGACCAGGATCCCGGTGAGGACCTCTGCTACCAGATTCCCGAGTACGACGTTAAGCTGCGTTTTGGCCCCACGGATTTCATCCAGGTCCACGGCGAGGTGAATCTGCGGATGATCAACCAGGCCCTGGACCTGCTGGAGCCGGGGAGCGGTGACCGGGCACTGGATCTTTATTGCGGCATTGGCAACTTCACCTTGCCGCTGGCGCGACGGAGTGCGGCGGTGACCGGTGTCGAAGGCGCCGGCGCCGCAGTCCGGCGTGCGCGCCAGAATGCCACCGACGCCGGTCTTGGCCACGTGACGATTGTCGAGGCTGACCTGAGCGGCGCGGGCGCAGAGGGCGCCTGGACCCGGGAGCGCTTCGACCTCGCGCTGCTTGATCCGCCGCGGACGGGGGCTCTTGAGCTGCTGGGCGCGCTGGCCGGTGTCGGAACCCGGCGCATCGTCTATGTATCCTGTCATCCCGGCACGCTGGCGCGGGACGCGGGCCTGCTCGTCCGCGAACATGGCTACACACTGGCGAAGGCTGGTGTCATGGACATGTTTCCCCATACCAGCCATGTTGAGGCGATGGCCCTGTTCATTCGCCACTGACGATGGCCGCTACCGCCGAGATGCCGCGCGTGCACGTGGTCGTCCATCTGACCCGTCAGTCCCTGTCGCTCTGGAACGACGGGCAGCTGGCGCTGCAATTTCCGGTATCCACCTCCCGCTACGGTCCTGGTGAGCAGGCAGGCAGCCTGAGCACACCCCGGGGGCAGCATGTAATCCGGGCCATGATCGGCCGGGGCGTGGCGCCAGGTACCGTGTTTCGCGGCAGGCGTCCAACGGGGGAAATCATCAGCCCGCAATTGATGGACGCCGAGCAGGGGCGGGACTGGATCCTGGGCCGGATCCTCTGGCTGTCCGGCTGCGAGCCGGGCCGTAACCGGCTGGGATCCGTGGATACCATGCGTCGCTACATCTATATCCACGGCACCACCGACCGGGAGCCCATGGGCGTGCCCTTCTCCCACGGCTGCATCAGAATGCGGATGCCGGACGTGTGTCGTCTCTTCGACGCGGTGAGTCCCGGCACTGCGGTTGACATCATCGCCTGAATTTTCAGGCTGCTTCCGGAGCTGCGCATGACGCTTGGACCCCTGATGGTCGACGTGGAGAGCCTCGCACTGACCGACGAGGATCGCCGCCGACTGCGCGACCCGCTGGTCGGCGCCGTGATCCTGTTCACCCGCAATTTCTCCACCCGGGACCAGGTCCGGTCGCTGGTGGCAGAGATCAAGGCCCTGCGCTCGCCGCCACTGCTGGTCGCCGTGGATCAGGAGGGTGGGCGCGTACAGCGCTTCCGCGACGGGTTCTTTCCACTGCCACCGCTCCACTGGATCGGGCACCAGTTCGACATTGATGAGCAGCGGGGCCGGCGTCTGGCCCACACCTGTGGCTGGCTGATGGCCGCCGAGGTGCTGGACACCGGTGTGGACTTCAGCTTCGCGCCTGTCGTCGATCTCGATTACGGCACGAGTGAGATCATTGGTGATCGGGCCTTCCATCGCGACCCGCTGGTGGTTGCCGACCTGGCGACGGCCTATATCCAGGGCATGCACCGGGCCGGCATGATTGCCGTTGCCAAGCACTTCCCCGGACACGGACATGTGGTGGCGGATTCCCACCTCGATCTGCCCGTTGATTCGCGGACGCAGAGCGAGCTTTATGATGACCTCCTGCCTTACGAGCGGCTGATTCAGCAGGTCGCAGAGGGCCTGTGGCTGGACGGCATCATGATTGCCCATATCCGTTACCCCCAGATAGACAACGAGGTGGCCAGCCTGTCGCCGTACTGGCTGAAGACCGCCCTGCGGGACGAGCTCGGCTATCGCGGCGTGATCTTTTCCGATGACCTGAGCATGCAAGCCCTGGCCGCCGAGGGAGACATGCCGGAGCGGGCCCGGCGGACGCTCGAAGCCGGTGCCGACATGGCACTCATCTGCAATGCCCCGCACGAGGTCGACGCCACACTCGCAGCCCTCAGGGGCTATCAGGATCCGGCCGGCCAGGCACGCCTGGTGACACTCCGCGGTCGCCCGCCGGACGCTCCGGATCCGGCTGGCGGTAGCGGCATCCAGGCAACGGCGGGCTGGCGTCAGGCTGTGCAGACGGTCGAGGAGGCCCTTGCACGCCCCGGGCTGACGCTCAGCTGATGGCGGCGACAGCCCGCGGCGTCGCGCGGCTGGTGCCAGCTCGACTGCCCTGCCGCGGGCAGTGATCGTCTTCACAGAACCAATTGTCCCCGGGGAATAGGATGCCTGTTCGGTTGGCAGGCAGCCGTGCCGCAGGTCGGGACTTGCTACCTAGTATTTGACATATGAGCCCCAGGTCACTGAAAAATCTCAACAGGCATCTACTGCGGCAGGCCCTCGACGCGGTGCCAGCCCCGGCGCTGATCATTGACGCCTCAGGTCCTGTCCGGGAAATCGTGTTCGCCAATCCGGCACTGGCGCGGGTGCTGGGTTTGCAGGCCAGTGAACTGAACGGCCGGTCGGCCGAGGCGCTGGCAGTGCAACCCTTTGATGCCCGTGGTACGGGACCGTGGCAGCTGCGCAATCCGGCCGGCGGATCAATAGATCTGCAGGTCATTCCGCTCTACGAGCAACCTGGCCGCGTCAGCTACTGGCTCCTGACGGCGACTCCCGCCACCCAGGATCAGGGTCAGGGTCAGGGTCAGGGTCAGGGCCAGGCCCGGGGGGCGCGCGGTCAGACCCACCGGCAATCGACGGTGGCCCGGACCATGGCGACAACCGGCGTATTCAACGGGACGGATCTCTGGGCCCGGGGCCACCGGGATGAGCGCATCGATGTGGTTACCGGGATTCCGGGCCGCCAGGCCTTCAATGAAGCGCTGTACCGCGACTGGGCGGCAGCACGCCGCGACCAGCGACGCATCAGCGTCGTGGTTTTCCGGGTTGATGCCCTGGAAAGCTATTTCACGCTCTTTGGCCGGCACACCACCGATGCCTGCCTGCGGAAGCTTGCCCACGCCATCGCCAATTCGCTGCAGCGGGCCGGCGATCTCTGCGCACGGGTAGGACATGACCGGTTTGCGATTCTGGTCCAGGGCGCAGACGCAGAACCAGTGGCGGCCTACGCCGGACGCATTGGCCAGCGCATCCGGGATCTCGCCATCCATCATCCCCGTTCGCCGCTTGCCCGCTATGTCACGGTCGCCTGGGGCCTTGCCACCGGCATTCCGGCCCAGGGCGATGACGAACCCCAGCTGCTCGAGGAGGCCGAGGGCCGGATTGGCGAGGACAACCCGCAGGCGGGCAGCGCGGCTGCCTTGGATCCGGCGGACAAGGATCTCAGCGTCGACGCGGGCTAGCTCCGCACCGGCACCCTGGCCCGACCCGGACCGGCAGCCGGGGCCCGGGCATCAGCGCGGCTTTCGCCTGGCTGCTCCCGGCTGGCGAGCAGTTCCCCGACCAGCGTTTCGACGAAGCGGAAGCGGTCTTCAGTCGCGGCCAGATCGGCCGTGAAACGCAGCTTCTGCTGGCGATCCAGCCGCCAGGTTTCCGGTTCGGTCCGGATGCGGTTGACGAGCCACGTCGGACTGGCTGTCGTCCGGGGCCCGAATTCGACGAAACCACCCGCCGGACCGGCGTCGAGGCGCCGGATGCCAAGGGGCTCGGCCGACAGGCGCAGTGCTGTCATCCGGAACAGATTCCGCGTGGCTTCCGGCAACAGCCCGAAGCGGTCGATCAGTTCAACCTGGAGCTCCCGCAGTGCAGCAGTGGAGGGTGCGCTCGCAATCCGCTTGTAGTGCACGAGGCGCAGGTGGACATCCGGCAGGTAATCGTCGGGCAGCAGGGCGGGAATATGCAGGTTGATCTCCGCACGGTCCAGCAGCGCATTGTCCAGATCAGGCTCCAGTCCGTCCTCAAGCGCCTTGATCGTCTTCGCGAGCATCTCGTTGTAGAGCTCGAAGCCGATCTCCTGCATCTGGCCGCTCTGTTCCTCACCCAGCAGCTCCCCCGCTCCCCGGATCTCCATGTCGTGCGTGGCGAGCATGAAGCCTGAGCCGAGGTCCTCCAGGGAGGCAATCGCATCCAGTCGCTTGGTAGCATCCGGTGTGAGCGCCTCCCGGGGCGGGGCCAGCAGGTAGGCGAAGGCCTGGTGGTGTGAGCGCCCGACGCGCCCCCGCAGCTGGTGGAGCTGGGCGAGCCCGAAGCGGTCGGCCCGATTGATGATGATCGTGTTCGCCGACGGGATATCGATGCCGCTCTCGATGATCGCCGTGCAGACCAGCACATGAAACCGGCGGTGATGAAAGTCGAGCATGATCCGCTCGAGGTCGCGCTCGCGCATCTGTCCATGAGCGACTTCAATGCGGGCCTCCGGCAGCAGCGCCGAGAGTGCGGCTGCAACCTTGTCGATGTCCTCGATCTGGTTGTGGACGAAGTACACCTGGCCGCCCCGCTTGAGTTCCCGAAGGCAGGCCTCCCGGATGATCCGGTCCTCAAAACGGGTCACGAAGGTCTTGATGCTCAGTCTTGATTCGGGCGGTGTGGCGATCAGTGACAGGTCCCGCAGGCGACCGAGCGCCATGTTCAGCGTGCGCGGGATTGGTGTGGCCGTCAGCGTCAGCACGTCCGCCTCGGTACGCAGTGCCTTGAGACGCTCCTTGTGGCGGACCCCGAAGCGGTGTTCCTCGTCCACGATCAGGAGTCCGAGGTTCCGGAACTTGAGGTCACCCTGCAGGAGCCGGTGGGTGCCGATGAGGATATCGGTGCGGCCCGCCGCGACATTCTCGAGGGCCTTTTTGATCTCCTGGGCGGTGCGGAAGCGGGACAGTACTTCTACCGTGACCGGCCAGTCCGCGAAGCGGTCGGCGAAGGTCTGGAAGTGCTGTTGCGCCAGCAGCGTCGTGGGCACCAGAACTGCCACCTGACGGCCGGCCGCCACCGCCAGGAAGGCAGCCCGCAGGGCGACCTCGGTCTTGCCGAAGCCCACGTCGCCACAGACCAGCCGGTCCATGGGACGGTTCCCGTTGAAATCCGCGATCACCGCCGCGATGGCCTGGGCCTGATCCTCGGTGAGCTCGAAGGGAAAGCCCGCAGCGAAAGCCTCATAGCTGAACTGCAGTTCCGTGGGCCGCGTAGTCTGGCGCGCAGCCCGTCGGGCATACAGCTCCAGCAGTTCCGCTGCGACGTCACGGATGCGGGCCGCCGCCTTGCGCCGGGCCTTGGTCCATTGATCGCTGCCGAGGCGATGCAGGGGTGCTTCCTCGGCGGATGAGCCCGTATAGCGCGAGATCAGATGCAGGGAGGCAACCGGCACATGCACCAGGTCCCCGCCGGCATATTCAAGCGACAGAAACTCGGTGGGCAGGCTGTCGATGGTGATCGTGGTCAGGCCGCGATACCGGCCAACGCCGTGATCCACATGCACGATCGGTGCGCCGGGGTGCAGGTCGGTCAGATCGCGAAGTATCTGCTCCGGATCCCGCGCCCGGCGCTGGCGGCGGCGGCTGCGGACGCGCTCTCCGTAGAGTTCCTGTTCGGTGATGATTGCAAGTCTGGCACCGGGGAGCAGGAGCCCCTCGTCGAGGGGCGCAATGCCGAGCATGGCCAGTCCGCTGCCCGCCAGAAAGGCGGGCCAGGTGAGGGCCTCGGCCGGCTGTATGCCTTCCTGCCGGAGGATATCGGCGAGCATCTCCCGCCGTCCGGGGGATTCAGCCACGAACAGGCAACGACCGGAAAAATCCCGAAGGAAGCTGCGCAACAGGGCGGTCGGCTGCTCGGCACGGGGATCAATGCGTAGCGGTGGCAGTGCGCTGACCCCGCTGGTACCCGGCAAATCGTCGGTGGCGCCTGACCCGGCAGCATGGGCCTCAATCACCAGCAATGCGGACTTCGCGATCCTTGCTACGTGTTCGTCGGGCGACGCATAGAGCTCTTCCGGCGACAGGGTGGGCCGTTCCGAATCCTCCCTGGCATCTGCAAAGCGCTCCACAACCTGGGACCAGGCCGGGGCGAGCAGGGCGGCGGCCTCTCCCAGCGTGATGGTCAGCCGCTTCGATGGCAGGTAGTCCCACAGCAGGGCTGTGTCGGCGAAGAACAGTGGCAGGTAGTTCTCGATGCCGCCCGGCAGGCGCCCCTCGGAAACCTCCCGGTAGATGATCGACCGCGCTGGGTTCCCCTCGAACCGCCGGCGGTAGGCCTGCCTGAACTGCCGGATGGCCTCGGCATCGGACGGCAGCTCGCGGGCCGGAAGCGTGTCGAGGGCGTCGATGTGGGTGCCGGACAACTGGGTTTCGGGATCAAACTCCCGGAGACTCTCGATTTCGTCATCGAGAAAGTCGACACGCACGGGTCGCGACCGGCCCATGGGGTAGAAGTCAAGGAGTGAGCCACGCACGGCCAGGTCGCCGTGTTCCATGACCTGGGATACGCGCTGGTATCCGGCGGTCTCAAGTTGCAGGCGAAGCTGCTCGGGCCGGAGTTTCTGGCCACGGGCAAGATTGACACTGTAGGCCGAGATATAGCGCAGCGGTGGCACGCGGGGCAGCAGGGTGGAGGCGGCCACGATCAGCGTGTGGATCTGGCCCCCGGCGATATCCCGGAGTACGGCCAGCCGGCGGGAGATCAGGTCCTGATGCGGGCTGAAGCTGTCGTAGGGCAGTACCTCGGAATCCGGAAACTGCGCGATTCCCGCCAGGTCGCCGGTGAACCAGCCGAGCTCTGACGCCAGGGCCTCTGCCCGGGAGACGGTGGGCACGAGAATGATCCAGAAGTCCCGTGTCGTGCCCCGCAGGGTGGCCAGGGCCAGCCCCTGGGCGGCCGACGGGATGTCCCGCCACACACGGGATTGCCCCGCCGCCGGCAGGGGCGAGGGTAGGGGCAGGAGTTCGTGGGGGGGCGACGGATTGGGGCTCATAGGGTCCCGCGCTCGGCGGTGACCCTAGTATCCCACACGGACCAGCCCCAGATCGTTTCAGCGCCGGACAGCGTGGACGACGTGGCTGTGCTCAAAGAAGACGATGAAATCCGGATACTCCCACCGGGTGATCGGCGGCCGACCGACCGGTCCCTCGCGGTTGGCCGGTGCGCCCCAGCGGCTTTCCACCCTCGCCATGGTGGTTCCCCGGGCGGGCCGTTCGGCCGCGGACGGGGTGGCGGCAGAGACGCCTTCAATGAGCAGGGTATCGGCGGCAGCCGGGACACCAACGGCCATCAGGGAGCCTGCCAGGGCAAGACCCAGGGCCGGTAATCTGTTGCGGGCAGCCATGCTAACCTCTCAACTGGCTTGCGACGTTCGACTATAGCACTCGGCCCCACTTCATAAAAACCACGTATCTCATGGACTTGGCTGGAGAAATGCGCTACCTGGCCGGGTCCGGTTGGATCGGCCGCTCCCGGTGGTGCCACCTGATGCCCTGCGCGGGTCCGCCAGCGTCATGATGCGCCCGGCAACAGCCTGGGTCGCGCTGCGCTATCTGCGTTCCCAGCGCAGCAACCAGTTTGCATCCCTCGTTGGCCTTGCCTCGGTGATGGGTGTGGCCCTCGGTGTCGCCGCCCTCATCGTGGTCCTCTCCGTGATGAATGGTTTCGAGAATGAACTGCGCTCCCGGCTGGTTGCAATCAGCGGCCATGCAGCCATCCTGACGGGCAGCGGCGAATCCCGCTGGCAGGCGCTGCTCGCAGATGTCGAGGCCTTTCCCGGGGTCCTGGGCGCAGCTCCCTATGTGGAACTGCAGGCGATGGTTGCGGTGGGCGGTGAACTGGCCGGTGCCGTGATCGAAGGGGTGGATCCCGCCCGCCAGGCCCCGCTGTCAGCGCTGGAGAGCGTTCCGGGCATGCGGGCATCACTGGATGAGCTGCGACCCGGTGAATGGCGGGCGCTGGTCGGGCGGTCCCTGGCGCTCCGGCTGGGAGTGGGTGCCGGCGACCCGATCCGGGTGCTGGTGCCGGCCAGGGATTCCGCAGGACGGGTGGTTTCCCGGCTACGGGAGTTCACGGTGGCGGGGCTCTTCGAGATCGGCATCAAGGACCACGATTCAGTGCGCATCCTCGTGAACCTGGAGGATGCGGCGATACTGGCCGGACTCGGCGAGGGAGTGAGCGGGATCCGGATCCGCACGGCTGATATCTTCACCGCACCGCTGATCGTCCGCGCCTGGCGTGACCAGTGGGTGGTAAACGGTGGGCAGCCGCCGGCAACCACCGACTGGACCCGGGAGAACGCGACTTATTTCCGGGCAGTGCGCATCGAGAAGACCATGATGACGCTGCTGCTGTCGCTGATTGTTGCAGTGGCAGCCTTCAACATCGTGGCCACGCTGGTCATGGTCGTGACGGACAAGCGGCCGGGGATAGCCATTCTCCGCACCCTGGGCTTCTCCCGGCAAGCCATTGTCAGCATGTTTGCGCTGCAGGGCCTGTTGCTGGGCTGGGCCGGCGCGATCGCCGGTATGGTGGGCGGCGCCTTCCTCGCCCTGAACATCGGGACCATCGCACCGGCGCTGGAGCGGCTGTTCGGCTTCGAGTTCATGCCGGCTGATGTCTATTACCTGACCAGCCTGCCAGCTGACCTGCAGATCCGCGATGTGCTGTGGGTGGGCGGCATCGCCCTGCTGCTGACGGCCTGTGCCACGATCTACCCTGCAATCCGGGCGGCAGCGGTGGCACCGGCCGAAGTGCTGCGGTACGAGTAGGCGGTAGCGACCGTGATCCGTCCCTTCGAGCTCGCCATTGCCCTGCGACATGTGCGGTCCAGCAACAAGAACCGGTTCATTTCTTTCATCTCGCTGATTTCGATGGCCGGCATCGCCGTCGCGGTTGCGGTGCTGATCGTCGTGCTCTCGGTGATGAACGGCTTCGAGTCAGAGGTCCGCAACCGGATCCTTCAGGTGGTCGCGCATGCATCAATTTCGGGACTGGATGGCCGGATTGCCGGCTGGGAGAGTCTGGCAGCGCTGGCCCGGCGCGATGAGGCGGTGCTTGCAGCGGCACCATTCGTTGATGGCCAGGCGATGCTGGTGGGTGCAACCGAGATCCGCGGCGTGCAGTTCCGGGGTATTGATCCGGCCACCGAGCGTGCAACGTCGGCGCTTGACGAGTTGCTGGTGGCCGGGGAACTGGAGGATCTGGTGGCGGGCCAGTTCAATATCGTGCTCGGCCGGACACTTGCTGAAGAACTGGGTGTCAGCGTCGGGGAGTCGCTGATCATGCTCGTGTCACAGGGGATCACGACCCCGGCCGGGGTCGTGCCGCGGATGCGCCGCTTCCAGGTGACCGGCATCTTCTACGCCGGCATGTACGAGTTCGACCGTTCCCTGGCATTTGTCAGTCTTGGGGACGCCCAGCGACTGCTGCGCTTCGGGACTGATGTGTCGGGAGTCCGCCTTTCGGTTGTAGACCCGCTGCGCGCGCCCGGTGTGGTGCGGCAGGTGGCCAACGACTGGGGCGGGGGCGTCTACATCACCGACTGGACGCGGGAGCATGGCAATTTCTTCCGCTCGATCCAGCTGACACGCTCCATTGTCTTCGTGATCCTCCTGCTGGTGGTGGCTGTGGCCGCTTTCAACATCGTCTCCACCCTCGTAATGGTGGTCAGGGACAAGCGCGGCGAGATCGCCATTCTCCGGACCCTCGGCGCATCGCCAGCTTCCATCATGGCCCTGTTCATGTGCCAGGGAGTCGTCGTGGGCACCGTGGGCACAGCGATCGGCATCGTGTTCGGGGTGCTGGGTGCCTGGAATGTCAGTGCCATCACCCTGGCCATCGAAAAGCTGACCGGGGTGCAGTTTCTCGCACCGGATGTCTATTTCATCAGTGAGTTGCCGAGCCTGTTGCTGTGGTCAGATGTCCTGCAGATTGCCGGCATCGCACTGCTGCTTGGTCTTTTCTCCACCATCTATCCGGCCTGGCGCGGCGCCGTAACCGCCCCGGCTGAGGTCCTTCGTCATGCCTGAGGCTCCGGTTCTGGAATGTCGCGCCCTGCGCAAGGTGTTTGCCGAAGGTGGCAGCCTTCTTGAGGTGCTGAAGGGTGTTGATCTCAGTATCAACGCCGGGGAGCGCATCGCCATCGTTGGCCCCTCCGGGGCCGGCAAGACGACCCTGCTGCAGCTGCTGGGCGGCCTCGACACACCCACCTCCGGCGAGGTACTGATCCGTGGCCAGGATCTCGCCGGCACTGACAACGCGGCGAGGGGCCGTCTCCGCAACCGCTATCTGGGCTTTGTCTACCAGTTTCATCATCTGCTGCCCGAGTTCACCGCGCTCGAGAACGTGGCAATGCCACTGCTCGTACGCCGCGACTCACTGGACAGCATCCGCAGTCGTGCGGAGCAGTTGCTGGTGAGGGTAGGGCTCGGAGAGCGACTGGCCCACAGGCCCGGTGAGCTGTCCGGCGGTGAGCGGCAACGGGTCGCGGTCGCGCGGGCCCTGGTGACGCAACCAGCCGTGGTGCTGGCCGACGAGCCCACCGGCAACCTCGACCGGCGTACCGGGGAGGCGGTGCTTCAGGTGATGCTGGACCTCAACCGGGATGTGGGCGCAAGCCTGGTGATCGTTACGCATGATCCCGGCATTGCCGGCCGCATGGATCGCGTTCTGACCATGCAGGACGGTGCGGTCGTCGACCGGACGGCTGACTACCGGGCGGCAATGCAGGGCTGACAGGCGGACAACAACGGCGGCCTGCGTCGTCAGCCCGGCCCCGGCTTCGTACCGGGGCGCAGGGTGCGACGGCGCCGTATTCGCAGCCGCGTCATCAGGTGCCATGCGCCATTGCCCAGCAGGTACCCCAGTCCCGCAAGCAGCAGCGAAACCACCAGTGCTCCCACCCAGATGGGCCGCCAGGCATCCAGCAGCAGGGTGGTCAGTTCCGCCAGCGGGAGATTGAGGGAAAACCCGGGTCCCGGCTCCCCCAGCAGGAAGGCTCCCAACCGGTACTCCAGATAGAAGATCAGGCCGTAAGTGAGCGGGTTGGATATCCAGATCGTCAGTGCGGCCACCGGCAGGTTCGCCCGCAACAGCAGGCCGAGCACGATGGCCAGCGGCGTGTGACCCACGATCGGCAGGGGTGCGATGAACAGCCCCAGGGTCAGGCCGCGAACCACACTGCGCCGGTTGATAGAAAAGTAGACCGGGTGCGCCAGCAGCGCAGCAAAGGGTCGTGAGTACCAGGCATCAGCCGCCTGATTCCCGCGAAAGCGGGCACTTAGTCGCCTCAGGAACTTGCGGGCCATTGGGTACCGTGGTGGGCCGGGCGGTCATTCCGGCATCCCGTGGGATTACCCCGGCATTATCCGGGTTAGGGCTGCTTCCCCGCTATGGTTCCTGCGGCAATCGCCTGCCTGCTGCTGTCGGGCTTCACCCTGTGGGCGCCCCTGGGCCCGGTAGCTCCGGTCTGGGTGGTGCTGGCTACTGCACTGGGGGCGCTGGTCGCGGCGGTCCGGGGCGGCCTGCGGCCAGCACTGCTGATCCTCCTCGTGGGTCTGCCGACGGCCTGGTCTGCGCTGACGGTCAAACAGGTGCTGGCCGACCGGTGGCCGGCCGACCGGGCGGGGACAGACCTTGAGGTGACCGGCAGTCTGTGCGAGTTCCCGCGACAGCAACCCGGATCCTGGCGCTTTGTACTCATCAGCGATAGCGTATCCCGCGAGCTTGGTGCCCCCGCACGCTTGCTGGTGAGCTGGTATGACAGCGTGCCCTTTCCCGACACCGGTGGGCCGCAGCCGGGAGAAACCTGGCAGCTCAACCTGCGGCTCCGGCCACCCCGTGGCCTGGCAAATCCCGGCGGCTTTGATTTTGAACGCTGGCTCTTCAGCCGGGAAATTGGTGCCACGGCCTGGGTGCGTGCCGGCGATAACCAGCAACTCGAAGCACGCGCCAGGGGTTGTCGCGCGGCCCGGGTCCGGGCGCACCTCGCCCGAACCATCAGTGCCGGACTGGGTGACCGGCCGGCGGTACCCTACATTCTTGGCCTCGCCATCGGCGCATCCCAGGCGCTGCCGGCCAGTGAATGGGACATCCTCCGGCGTACCGGTACGGTTCACCTGATTTCAATCTCCGGCTTTCATGTCTCCCTGGTCGCGGTCCCGGCCACCTTCCTCGGCGTCGGCCTGGGCTGGCTGCTGCTGCGTATGGGGGTATCAGTCCGGCCCCGGGTGGTTGCCGCCTGCTTCGCGATGCTCGCGGGGACCGGCTACGGGGCACTGGCGGGTTTCAGTATCCCGACCCAGCGGGCCGTGGTGGGCTTGATCGCCGTCTCTGCAGCCCTGACCTGGGGACGTCAGTTGTCCGTGTCCGGACTCCTCGCGCTGGTCGTGGTGGTCCTCCTGCTGCTCGAACCTCTTGGCGTACTCGCGCCCGGCTTCTGGCTGTCCTTCGCCGGGGTGGCGATCCTGGCGGTTGTGGCGCTGGGTGCCCGCCGGCTACCGGCGACTGGCCCGCAGCCGGGCGCGGTGGGCCGTTTGCTTGTCCGGCCTGTGCAGCTGCTGCTGCTGACCCAGCTGGCGGTTACGGTAGGCATGGCACCGCTGCTCGTGCTGTTCTTTGGTCAGCTGCCATTGACGGGCACACTCGCCAATCTGGTGGCGATCCCGGCCTTCAGCCTTGTGCTGCTGCCCCTGACACTGACCGGTGCCGCGCTGGCGGGTCTGGACCCGGATCTGGGCCTGCCCGTCCTGCGGCTCGCAGCCGCCTGTGTTGATCTGTGGCGTGCTTTCGCAACGTGGTGCGCCGGTCTGCCGGTCGCCATGTGGCATCCGGCGGAACCGTCGCCGTTGGCGTTGTGCCTCGCGCTGGTCGGGGTGAGCTGGGCACTGTGGCCCCGACCGGTACCCGCCCGGTATCTGGCGCCGGCACTGCTCAGCAGCCTGCTCTTCAGTCCGGCCGCGCCGGTGCCGGCCGGGGGGCTGCGCGTGCAGGTGCTGGATGTAGGACAGGGTCTCTCGGTACTGGTCAGTACCGCGCGCCATCACCTGCTCTACGACGCGGGGCCGGCCTTTCGCAACAGCGATGCAGGCGAGCGCGTCGTGGTCCCGGTTCTCCAGTCACTCGGTATCCGTCACCTCGACACGCTGATGATTTCCCACCCCGATGCTGATCACCGGGGTGGTGCGGCAACCGTACTCGAGAGTTTTCCGATGGCCCGCGTGCTTGGTTCAGGGCCGCCCGCGGATCCGGGCCAGCCCTGTGTCGCGGGCATGGCCTGGCACTGGGACGGCTTCGACTTTGAACTGTTGCACCCCGTCGCCGGGACGATGCCGCGATCAAGGAATGCGGGATCCTGTGTGCTGGTGGTCAGCGGGCCGGGTGCCCGGGTGCTGCTGCCCGGTGACATTGACGCCCCCGTCGAGCGGGATCTGCTCGCGCGTGGTGCCATTGACGCTGCCGATCTCGTCCTGGTGCCTCACCATGGGAGCCGGACTTCGTCCACCGAGGCGCTGGTAAAGGCGACCAGGCCACGGTACGCAGTCTTCGCAACGGGCTTTGGCAACCGCTGGAAATTTCCGCGGCCGGACGTTGTGGATCGCTGGGCAGCGACCGGGGCCTGCCTGCTGGACACAGCAGACGAGGGCGCCATTCGCTTTGAACTTGTGCCGGGCGGCTCGTTGCGCGTGGTCCGCCGCGAGCGTCGCGCGGCGCGGGGCATCTGGTGGGCCAGGTCGCCCGTGACGCCATCCTGCACCTGACAGGTGCCTGTGACCGCCAGCGGGCGCGATGTATAGTTGCGCCCGGGTTCTCCGGGTCGGGTGCGCATGCTTGAGATCGTGATCGCAGGCGGTTGGGTGATGGTGCCCATCATCCTTGGCTCCATCATTGCTGCGGCCATCATTCTGGAACGCCTCTGGACCCTGCAGCCGGCCAGGGTCGTGCCCCGGGATCTCTCCCGGGAGGTCTGGGAACTGGTGTCCGGCAACCAGCTCAGTCACCAGAAGATCCAGGACCTGCGCACGGGATCACCGCTGGGCCAGATCCTGGCCGCCGGCCTCGCGGGACGCCAGCAGGAGCGGGCGACGCTGAAGGAGGCCGTCGAGGACACCGGCCGGCATGTGGTGCACGAGCTGGAACGCTACCTGAATACACTGGGGACCATTGCGGCGGTCTCACCCCTGCTTGGACTGCTCGGTACGGTGACAGGCATGATCCGGACCTTCTCGGCCCTGACCTCGGGTGGCGCCGGCGATCCCGCGGCACTTGCCGGTGGCATCTCCGAAGCGCTGATCACGACCGCTGCCGGGCTGATGGTTGCCATTCCGGCCCTGATCGGCCACCGCTACCTGCGCGGCCGGGTAGATGGCCTGGTCGTCCAGATGGAAAAGGAAGCTATGGGCCTGGTTGATGCCCTGCACCGCAAGCAGGTAATGGACACGCTCGGTCGCAACAGATGAAGCTGCGCAGCAGTGCCAGCCGGGATGACCCGGAGCTGAACCTCACGTCCCTGATCGACGTTGTCCTGCTGCTGCTCATTTTCTTCATGCTGACGACCACCTTCATCAAGCCTTCCCAGATTGCCGTGCGCCTGCCGAAGGCAGGCGTAACCACGGATCTCCCGCTTGACCGCCGTGAGCTGGAGATCACCATCACGGGCAAGGGTGAGTTCCGGGTGAACGGGCGCGAGCTGGTCGACAGCCGGCCGGAAACCCTTGAGGCTGCCATCCGGCAGGTGATGCCGGAGGTCAATGAGCGCCACGTGACACTCAGTGCCGATGGGCGCGCCAGCCACCAGGCCGTGGTCACGGCCATGGACGTGGCCGGGAGGCTGGGCTTTGTCGAGGTCCGGATTACAACGGTCAGGACCAGGCCCGGCGAGTGACGGTGCCGTGAGCAGCAACGCCGGGGCCGGCGCACCAGTCAGACAGGCAGGGCCCCTCGAGATCTATCGCCGCGTGCTCGGTTACGCCCGGCCCCACTGGCCGGTATTCGTGGCTGCGGCCATCGGCATGGCGTTTTATGCCGCCACGGACACCGGCTTCGCCATTCTCGTCAAGCAGCTGCTCGCCACGGTGGAATCCGGCAGTGGCAGCGAGGATCCCCGGGCCGAGCTGATCCGTCGCTGGCTGCCACTCGGGATCCTGGTGCTCTTCCTCGTCCGTGGTATTGCCGAGTTTGTCGCCACCTACAGCCTGGGCTGGATCGGGCGGCAGGTCATCAAACGGCTGCGTGGGCTGGTGTTCCACAAGTTTCTTCACCTGCCAACCCGGTTCTACGATGCCTCGTCCAGCGGGACGCTGCTTTCCCGGCTCACTTTCAACATCGAGCAGATCGCGGAATCCGCCTCCAGCGTGGTCACGGTGCTGATCAGGGACACGCTGACGGCCATCGGCCTGATTGCGTACATGATCTGGATCAGTCCGGCGCTGTCGGCCTTCGTCTTCATCGTGGCGCCGTTCCTTGCCGTGCTGATCCGGGTCCTCAGCCGGATGTTCCGTCGTCACAGTACCCGCATCCAGGAGTCGATGGGCGACCTGACCCGGATCACGGGCGAGGCCCTCCAGAGTCACCGCGTGATCAAGATCTTCAACGGCCAGGACTACGAAGGTCGTCGTTTCGAGTCCGCGAACGAACAGAACCGGCGCATGAACATGCGGCTGTTTGCAACCCGGGCGGCCGGAGACGGCGTAACCGCCCTGCTGGCCGCCGTGGGCATGGCCGGGGTGGTCTTCTTTGCCACCCAGGATTTTGTCCGGAATGCCCTTGATGTAGGGGATTTTGGCGGCTTCATCACGGCACTGCTGCTACTGATGCGGCCGCTGAAGGCACTCACCAACGTCAACGTCGCTATCCAGCGGGGCATTGCCGCCGGGGCGAGTGTGTTTGCCCTGCTGGATGAAGAGAGCGAGCGGGATACCGGCCAGCTCGCACCGGGCCGCGTCCGCGGCAAGGTGGAGTTTCGCGACGTCAACTTCGAGTACATGCCCGCCAAGGGCCTGGTTCTTCGCGACATCAACCTCGTCGTGCCTCCGGGGCAGACGGTTGCCATCGTCGGCAAGTCGGGCAGTGGCAAGACAACTCTGGTCGGGCTGCTGCCGCGCTTTTACGATGCCGCCCGTGGTGCCGTGCTGATTGACGATCAGCCGGTCGGTGACTATGCGCTGCAGGCCCTGCGCAACCAGATCAGCCTTGTGAGTCAGGACATCGTGCTGTTCAACGACACGATAGCCGGCAACATCGCCTACGGCAGCCTCAGCGATGTTCCCCGCGCCGCCATCGAGGCGGCGGCCCGCGCCGCGTATGTGGACGACTTCACTGCAACCCTCCCGGAAGGGCTCGATACCTGGGTCGGGGAGCGGGGAGTACTGCTGTCCGGGGGGCAGCGCCAGCGCATCGCCATCGCGAGGGCACTGCTCAAGAATGCGCCGATCCTCATTCTGGATGAGGCTACCTCGGCCCTCGACACGGAGTCCGAGCGCCGGATCCAGGCGGCGCTGGTAAACCTGATGCAGGACCGGACCACCTTTGTGATTGCCCACCGCCTGTCGACGGTCGAACGCGCGGACCGGATCCTCGTCATGGATGGCGGTGCGATCGTCGAGGCGGGAACCCATGGGGAGTTGCTCGCCGCCGGCGGGCACTATGCCCATCTCCACCAGCTGCAGTTTCGCGATGAGGGTGCCTGATCCCGCCCGCCTGCTGCCAGGGCTCTGGTACGGCAGTTCCCCGGTAGCCTGGCTCCTGCTGCCGCTCGCGGCACTGTTCGGCCTGGGCGTCGCGT
>CAYOXI010000028.1:4174-32228 GCA_964407855.1 uncultured Chromatiaceae bacterium | reverse complement strand
AGATGTGTAAACCATGTGTCCGGTATAAGGTGTCAGCTGTCTCTCGCTAAGCACAAACTACTTACGCCGAGCGCTCTGCTCACCGAATTCTCCGTAAGTGCACCGTAAGTGCAGTTGCACTCGAAAAGCAGCGGGCACCGCCTGTTGGTTTTCGTTCTGAAGCTAGTCAAAGACAGCAACGCGCGAGCGACAGAGTTCGAGCGTCCTGTCGACGGTAGCCCGCGCATCAGCGCTCAGCGCAAGCGCGCGTGGGAGGACGAGCGCATCCAGCGCAAGCCGCAATCGCTGCAGCACGTCGTCGATGGCAGCTTGTGCATCTTGAGCCCGCAGGCCGGCGAGGGTGGCAAGCGCCACGAAATCCGCGCGCCGCAGCCGTTCGTCCTTGCCGCCGAGCTTCAACGCCATACGATCGTGCGCAAGGCCGGGAAAGACGCGCGTGGTCAGCGTGTCGTAGACCGGCGCCAAGCGTACCGAGCGAAACGCGGTGTCCCCGCTGTGGGCGACCTTCAGGAGTGCCATGTCCTCCAGGGCAATCCAGCGAGGATCGCCAGCCTGCTCGCGGATGTCCAAGCGCTCGACCACCAAGGCCGGAGGCAAGCCGTCAGGCATTCGCAGTAACACGGCATCCGGTGCGGTGAGCCCGACGGCACGGGCGAGTGTCAGCCCGATCCACTCGACAAGCGGCAGCGAGTCAAAGCCGCTCGTCCCGCCTGGCTTCAGGATATGCGTGAAGGGCAACGCCACGCTTGGCGAGAGCTTTCCCTCGGCGTCCAGGTGCATGGGAGCCTTGATCTGCACGCCAGAAAGTCGCGGCGTTTCCGCGATGGCATAGAGCGCAGCCAGCCTGTGCTCGAAGTCCCTTTCGAGAGTGCTTCTGCCCGGACCTGCGTAAGTTCCCGTAAAGAGGCCGTCCGTGCTGAAACGTGCAAACTTGGTGGTGAGGGTATCGGCAGGGAGTCGCGCGAGCTCATCCACTGTTGCTGCAATGCTGATGTTCGACAGGTAGCGCCGGCCGGACCGCACCAGCGCCCGCTCATCGCCACCCTCTTTCAGCACTGAATCGAGCCAGCCTTCGGGCAGCAGCGAGACGATGAAGGGCGGCAGCCTGCCGGGGACGGTCTGCCGTACGATCGGCGGCAGCGCTGGCCCGTCCGTGTTCACCGACCAGCGCCACTCGAAACCGTCGTGGGTGAGCATGCCGACAGGACGCCCGTGCCAGGCGACGTGCAGGTCGAATGCAGCTGCGTTTTTTGCGGCAACCGCTGCAGGTCGCTGCAGCAAAGCCTTCTCGGCGCGCTCACCTTCCCGAAACCACTGGTTCTCGCGTGCTAGTGACCACACGGCATCGCTGGCCGCCTTGGGACTTCCATACTCCTCGATGAGGCGTGCCGCTATCGTTTCCCTCATTGCCGCCTCGATCGAGGCGGCATGTTCACTGCGGATACGGAAGGCTTCGAGGAAGCGTTGCCGGACGCCTGACACGGACACGCTGAACTCCCCCAGGCTGTCGGCCACGATGGCGCTGGCGACCGATGGATTAACGGGGGCCTTGTTCTGGATGATCTCAAGGGACCGGATGTGCGTGCGCTGGACGCGCTGGCCGGACAGGTACAGGCGACCGTCCCGGGTGGGACCGAGCAGGATGGCACTGGCGCCCGACAGGTAGGCTCTGGGATACAGGTAGCGGGCGATCCGCACGGCATGGGCCAGGACCGTCTGCTCGATATCGTCGCCCGCATCGACGTAGATGCCCCGCATGAGCTGGACGATCTTTCCCGTTTCAGCCAGGTAGTGGCTGCGGGTCTTGTCGATCGTCTCACCAACGAGCTGGAGGGGCATTTCTAACTTTCCCGTGTTTCAGATACGCAAAAGTTAGTTTCGCGGGATTTCAGCCGGTTTTTGCACCAGTGCCCCGCTGGCGGGCCGCGGTCACACCGGCCGGGCTGGGGAGCGGCGTCAAGGCCGTGGAGACCCGGACGCCCGCCGAGCGCCATCGGGCGATGAGCTGGGCGCAGCGGCTGAAGCGCGTTTTCAAGCTCGACCTGCAGAGTTGCGCAGGTTGTGGGGGCCAGGTGCGGGTCATCGCCGGTATCGAGGACCCGCTGGTCATCGGGCAGATTCTGGCGCACCTCGAGACGCAAACGCCGGCGCTGACGGGCGAGAGTCGGCGGCCGGAGGTGCGGGGTCCGCCGCCGGGCCCGCGGGCGTTGGGTTAGTTCCGGGCGTCAGAGGCGTTGCCGGGGCACGACCGGTCTGGCCGCGCTGCGCCGCTGTACTTGAGCGGTGCGAGAACGTGGTGAGACGGTGGCGATTCGGTGCCCGGCTACCGACGGCTGGCGCGGGGCCACCGTTGGCCTCGACCGTCCGGTGACCGGCTCAGCTTGGGCAGCGCTACCGGCAGGGGCTTTGTTTGCCCTATGCTCCAGACTCATCTCGGGGGTGTCTGGAATGCCTGCCAAGTGATCCCGTCCGCCGAACAGTGGCGCGAGCGCGGCCGCCTGTGCACGGTGCTGGGCCATCCGCTGTTCGTCATCGACGAAGGCCCGCGCGACGCTCCCGTGCTCGCGCTCCTACATGGGTTCCCAAGCTGCTCGTACGACTTCTGGCGCGTACTTCCACAGCTGACCCTCGAGCATCGCGTGATCGTTCATGACCATGTCGGCTTCGGACACTCGGCCAAGCCGCGCAGCTATTCGTACTCCGTCCTTGATCAGGCCAGCCACGCCCTCGTGCTGTGGCGCTCCCTCGGGATCGACGAGCTGCACGTGCTCGCGCACGACTACGGCTGCTCGATCGCGACCGAGCTGTTCGTGCGCCGGGCTGCCGGGGACATGTCGCTGCGCCTGCGTACCGCGACGCTGGTCAACTCCGGGCTCTACTACCACATGGCCCGCCTGCGGCTGGTCCAACACCTGCTGCGCCTGCGGTTCTCCCGCCCGTTTGTCTCGCGACTCGCCAATCGATGGCTCTTCAAGGCCACGATGCGCGAGCTTTGGGGCGAAGGCCTGGATATAGCCGACACCGAACTCGATGCGGAGCTCGACGTGCTGTGGCAGCTCGCAACGCGCGACAACGGCAAGCCTGCGCTCGGCTGGCTCTCGCACTACCTCGAGGAGCGCCGTCACATCCACGCCCGGCGCTGGAACCAGGGAATCCGCGATTTCGACGCGCCGGCGCAAGTGCTATGGGGTGATCGGGATCCGGTTGGCACGCCGGCAATCGCCGAGAAGCTCGCCAGCGAGCTGCCCCGATCCACGCTGACGTGGCTGCCTGGCGTCGGGCACTATCCGATGCTGGAGGCGCCCGATCGCTTCGCGCATGCCGTGCGCGCCTGGCTGGACAAACAACGCGGATGAGCAGCCTGCTCAGATCAGGGACAGCAGCGCTGCGCGCAGGAGCAGCGGCCGCGTCAGATGCCATGCGAACCGCATGCCCTGCTTGGCAAGTACACGCTCCATGACGCCCTCGTTCGACGCGACCAATGACCCGCCCCCGGCGGAGTGCTTCAGCGCTGCGGCAGTTCGCCGTCAGGCTGGCGATTCACTGTCCAGTCGTAGGGGATGAACCGCAGCCGGGAGCCGGGCGGGACCGGCGGGCTCCGGTAACGGTTGATGTAGGGGATGAGGTCGGCCGGCCGCCCGGACGGCGCGAAGTCGCGCGTGTAGAAGTCGAGGATCGCGGACACCCCGACCGTTCCGGCCACCGGATCAACCCGCAGGTGCAGGTCACTCGCGAAGAACTCCCGGGCCGCGGCGTCGAGGCTGGCCTCCAGGGTCTCAGCGCGGAAAGGTATCTGCGGCAGCCGCGGGCATGCCCGGACCATGCAGTTGAGGGCGAAGTGGACCCGCGGCTCGCCGAGCGGGAGGATCACTCGGTTCTCGTAGTCGTACAGATTGGTCCGTTGGCCGTCGACCGTGATGCCGCGAAACCGGAAAAACGCCGCCCGCTTCCAGAGCGTCGCGAAGTCCGCCGGGATACCCTCGTCCAGCACGCCGGCCAGCGCCAGCGCGTTGTAGGCGTTGATATGGAAGGCAAGTGCTTGCTCCCGGGTGGCGAACCGCGTCGGATCGGAGCGCGGGCCGTGGCTCGCGACATAGGCGACGAAGCGGTCGAGCGCGGCGCGGTCGGCGGCGGCGGCGGCGAAATCGGTCCGGCCCTGGGCGTCGACGTACCGGTCCAGGACATACGCCCAGTCACCCAGCACGCTCGCGAAATCGGCTGACGAGGCCGGTGGCGCGGCAACGGCGCCGACCAGTCCCATCAGCAGCGCGAGCATCCGGCCCCACCGCCCGGCCGGCATCAGTGTCCCTCCGGCACCGGGGAACCCGACGGGTGGGGCCCGGCGCGTCGCCGCCGCAGGGGTTCGAAGGCCTCGACGGTACCGTCGCGGCGACGCACCAAGAGCGGCTGCAGGATGAAGTCGTCGCGACGCGCATTGTAGGCACACATCGAGACCGGGCCCGACTGGGTCATGACCTGGAAGGAGCAGGCCTCGATACGCGCCGGGTCAAGGTGACGCGCATCCATGAAGTTGTGGACGAAGAACGACAGCTTGTGCGGCTGTCGGCCGCTGAACACCCCCGACCAGCCCGCATCCATCGCCAGGCCCGCGAGCCAGCGCAGGCCCCGAACCAGCCAGCGTGGCCGCTTGAGGACGGCCAGGGTCCAGGCCCGCACCGCGGCCCCCTGCGCGTGCCGGACGGCCCGCAGTGGCACGGGCCCCGCGTAGGCCTCAGCCCCGAAGTCCTGCAGGAAGGCCTCGAAGAGCGGACGCTCGGACACGACCGGTACCACGCGGGAACCGAACACCAGCGCCGGCACGTAGCTGTGGCAATCGGGATGCCCGACGCGGATCACGTCCCACGGCAGCGAGCGACTGCAGGCCGCGTCAATGTGCTCCCGGACACCGGCGAGGCTTACCGCATCGTTGCGCGCGCCCCAGGCGCCACGACCGGTCTCGGCCTGGAGCTGGAATGACGCCATGCCGATGACGTCGGCATGGGCAACGAAGAAGCGGACCAGGTCCGGGATCTCGGCGACATTGGCCGCGTGGACCGTCGTGTTGAATACCACGTTGAGGCCAAGGCCGCGGGCGCGCTCGAGATACTCGCGGCGGATCGCGTCCAGTGACGCCTCGGTGGCGTGCCCTCGGCGCCCCTGGGTCGTGTCGACGTGGAAGGCCACATCACGCAACCCCACGGCCGCCAGCCGTTGCAGCAAGGCGCGGGTGGCGGCAATGCCATTGGTGAAGAGGGCCGGGAACAGCCCGAGCGCGTGGGCGTGGGCGACGATGGCGACGAGCTCGTCGTGCTTGCGCAGGGTCGGATCGCCGCCGGTGATCTGGACGTGGGTCCCCGGACCGAACTCCGCACGCACGCGCTCGAGACGCGCCAGCACCTCGTCAAGGGGCAGGTCGCGCACGGACTCGGAGTTGTCGGAGAGGTAGCAGAGCGTGCAGTCGAGGTTGCAACGCTGGGTGATCTCCACCGCCGTGCAGCCCGTCGCCTGCGTGCGGCCGAGGATCTGGTTCGCTGCGAAGACGCCGGCCATGCGCTGCCGCGCCGCAGCCAAGGGTGGGGAAGAGTCCTCGTGCATGTTCATGTTGTCTTGGACGCGTCAGGCGCGGTGGACCTTACACGCCAGGCACGCGCGGGGGGCGGCCCGGGGCCAGCATCTGGTTCAACGCCCCGCAGTTGTCAGGGGCCTTGGGCCAGATCGCCGGGCAGACGTCACTCGGCCTCTGCCCGGGACTCCTCGAACGCGCTGAGATCCTTCGCCTTGCCGTGCTGGATCAACAGGGCCTTGCTGCGCAGGAAGCGCAGCAGACCCGAGGCCCCCATCCGGGAGGCGCCCAGCCCGGACAGGTTGAAGGGATTCTTCTCCGCGTCGAAGACCTCGGTAGTCAGGCCACCGTCGTTGATGCTGACCGAACCGACCTTGAGTCCTGGCGCACCGTTCGCCGAGCTGCCGCTGCCGTTCCAGCGGCTGCAACGGCAACTGCTGCGCCAGGACGGCGGCGACCGGATCATGGCCCTGGTGCTGGCCGCCGTGCCGACCCACGGCGTGGAGGCCGTACAGGTGGCGGTGGAGCTGGCGCTGGAGGCTGGCCGGCCGAGTTGCTGCCGGGGCACTACAGCAACGCCAACCAGGTCTACTTTGACGGACGGCGCGGCAGGCCGGGGTAGTTGCATCCCGCTGTCAGCGGCGCCGCCTGACACGCGCCAGGGTGACGCATGGCAGCGTGACGGGCATTTACCCACCCATCGGTAACTTTTGCTCTCCGGCGGACGTATACGCGGGTAACTGCACAACAACCAACAACCGGAGAATCAACCATGCAGCGTATCGCCCTCGGACTCGCCCTGCTGTCCCTCGCAGCGACCGCCACCGCCAGTCAGCGGAACGCGGTCTACGAAGTGACCATCACCAACATCACCAAGGGCCAGACCTTTACGCCCCAGCTGGTGGTCACGCATACCACCGCCGTCAGACTTTTCACCTTGGGTGAACCTGCCAGCGAAGCGCTGGCTGTGCTGGCCGAGGACGGCTCGCCGGCGCCCCTGATAGCCGCCCTGGAGGGTGCTGGAAAAGCGGTCGGTGATATCCAGACCATCGGGAGCCTTCTCGCGCCGGGTGCCACGTCGACGGTGATGGTGGAAGGCCGCCCAGGCCACGACGTAATCAGCGTCGCGGCCATGCTGATCCCCACGAACGACACGTTCTTCGCCATCAATGGCAAGCGCCTGCCGCGCTTCGGTTCGCTGAATTTTCGCGCCGTAGCCTACGACGCCGGCACGGAAGCCAACGACCAGAACTGCCTCAACATTCCGGGTCCACGGTGTGGCGGTGTCGGCTCGTCGCCCGGCAACAACGCGGGCGACGAGGGCTTCGTGCACATCAGTAACGGCTTCCATGAACTCCCGCCGGACGCCGCAGGCGGTGAAGTCCTCCAGCCCTTCCAGTACGACTGGCGGAACCCGGTGGCCACTATCAAGGTCCGTCGCGTACGCTAGGGGCCAATCTCCCTGCGGAGCGGCGATGCCACGTAACGACGAGGCTCACTGGGTTGAGTTGATGCGCCGCTCGCAGGCCGGGGATTCCCTGGCCTACGAGCGGCTGCTCACTGAACTTGGTGAGGCCATTGCCGGCTATGTCCGGCATCGCTTTGGCCGGATCGATTTCGCGGAGGACTGCGTGCAGGAGTGCCTGGTGTCGATCCACCAGGCCCGGCACACCTACGTGGCCGGGCGGCCCTTCAGGCCCTGGCTCTTTGCCGTGGTCCGCCACCGGACCATTGACATGCTGCGACGTCAGCGGGTTTACAGTGAGCTGTTCCCGGTCAGTCTCGACGACGAAGGCCAGGTCCCGGGTGAAATCCCTCACAGTGGCGACGATGAGCAACGGGATCTAGCGGCCGGCGCCGTTCTGGCTGCCCTGGAACCCGAGCACCGGGAGGCGCTGCTGCTGACCAAACTAATGGGCTTCAGCAATGCCGAGGCGGCAAGCCGCGTCGGCATCTCGACCGGCGCCATGAAGGTACGGGTGCACCGGGCAACGCGGGCAGCCATCCGTGTGCTGGAGGCCGAACACGAATGAATTATCAGCGAAAACTCCTGATCCGGCGGCTGGCATCCGACCTGCGGCCAGTCCCCCCTGCATTGTCACCTCTGCTGATGGCTGGCCTGTGGTGGCTCTGCACCTGGGTATTCGTTGTCGCCGTCACGCTGACGCTGGCCCCATTGCGTCCCGGCGCCCTGGTGCAGCTCGCGACGGAAGGCCGCTTCGCGCTGGAGTCGCTCGTGGGTCTATCGGCAGGCGGCTGCCTCGCGGTATACGCCTTTGCCGACAGCATCCCGGGCTACGACCGCCGACCCTTCCTGGTGATTGGCCTGGGGCTTGCGTCCGTCTGGGTGATGTCCTACGTGGCCGGTCTTGAATACCCGGCGATGATTCCATCGATGGAAGGCAAACGCGCCGAGTGCTTCCTTGAAACGCTGCTCTACTCAGCGCCTCCGGCGCTGGCGGGCTGGTGGCTGAGTCGCCGCTACTACGTATTGGCCCCTGTCCGGAATACCGCCCTGCTGACCCTGGCTGCAGCCATGGTGCCCGCGCTCTTCATGCAGATTGCCTGCATGTACGATCCAGCCCACATCCTCAGCCACCATATACTGCCGATCCCGTTGATCGTGGCGCTGGCGGCCGCCATCCAGTGGCTGTGGGTGCGGTTTCCCTGAAGGCGATGGGCCACCTTCACCGGATGGCTTGAAGCTTCCGGCGGGGCCGGCACCGGCACCACGAGCCGGGCGAGGAACGGCTTGCCGGGCAGGGCCGGGTCAGGCCCCGTACTTCGGCTGTTCGTCCTTGTTCCACAGGCCCCACTGGGCGCCCACGTCCCCTTCCTGTCCGCGCTTCCACGGTTCGTCGAAGGAGGAGAACCAGAACAGCCCGCTGGTCATCGGGCAGATTCTGGTGCACCTCGAGACGCAAACGCCGGCGCTGACGGGCGAGAGTCGGCGGCCGGAGGTGCGGGGTCCGCCGCGGGGCCACCGTTGGCCTCGACCGTCCGGTGACCGGCTCAGCTTGGGCAGCGCTACCGGCAGGGGCTTTGTTTGCCCTATGCTCCGAGAAGACCCGCGGCGCTACCTGAAGGAGAACACGACGATGCGATGCCGGCTCGGACTAGCTGCACTGAGCGTCTGCCTGTTGCCACTGCCGGCCGATGCCCAACCGCAGCCCGATGCCGCGATCGAGGAAATTGCACTGCGCTGGGTCGGTCAGTACGACAACCATCGCCAGGTGGCAGCGAACATCGAGCGTGGCCGGCCTGCAGCGCCGGAGTTGACGCGCGAGCGGCGCACGATGGCCGTGTATCGCCTGGACGCACCCCAGTTCGGGTCCACGGTGTTGTACTTCGAAGAGTTCAGGGCCGGCGCGCCGGCCGTGGCGCACCGGCAGCGTCTCGTGACTCTCGTCGCGGAGCCGCAATCGGGTCAGATCCGCGCGCAACAGTGGTTCTTCGTCAGTGGACCCACTTACGACCGCAAACCGATGGATCCCGCCCGCGTTGCGCGGCTTTCGCCTGCCGACTTCCGCCGCATCCCCGAGTGCGATCTGTTCTTCGTCCACGAAGCGACGCTGGACCGATACCGCGCCGCGATGAAACCGCGCGCCTGCGAGTACGACCATGAAGTCGACGGCCGCGTCTACGCCGATTTCGAGATGCTGCTCTATCCACAGCAGCACTGGTACCGAGATCGTAGCCTGCGCGTTCGAGATGGTTCGGTCCGCGGCGAAATAGACGGATTCAGTTGGCTGCTTTTCGACCGTTCGGACTCCGCAGGGCTACCGTCGCTCGCTCGGCAGCAGGGCGTCTGGCGCGGCGTGTTTCGGCGCTACGATGCGAGCGGAAAACTGTTGGCTGAGTTTCCGAGCGAGATCATCGTCCGCGTCGAAACCAACGGGGCCATCACCGAGTACCGCCAGACCAACATCTACAGGCCGCAGGGAGCGCCGGTGCAGCGCATCGACTCTCGCGGCGAGATTCGCGACGGCCGCTTCTGGTTCGAGAACGATCGCCTGCGCGGCTGGAGCATGGATATCCCGGGCGATACGTCGGGCCTCGGTGCCGTGCTGGTAATGCATTACACCGACGGATCTCAGCAGAGCGTTTACGAGGTCATCACCCGCAGCGAGGACGGTCGCCGGCGCTGGCGAGCCACGCAGTATTTCAAGGACGGAATGCTGACGCGTCGGACGCTGATAGACGAGGAAAAAGTTACGGATGACTGGCGTGCTTGGGACGCTGCCCAGTCGCCGCAACCCTGAAGTGCTCCATCAGTTCGTAGACGGAACGGGTCGTCGCAGCGAGCAAGCTCCATGCAGCTCACCTAGCGCGTAGCCAGTCGCGGCATCATGTGGATAGGCTTTGCCGAGTGACGCACGCAGTTGCGGCGACTTTTGCTCAGGTGCGCCGTGGCAAACCACACACAGTGGCCCGGTGACGATCGCGCGCATGTAGCGATGCGCGTCGCCTTGCGGTTCCCTCACGGTCGTCGCGATCACGAGTTGCTCAGATTTGTCGCCGGCCCGCACACGCCTGAAGTGCGGTCGGCTGGAGCACGGCTTTCTGCGCGTGCGCTGCACCACCTGCCACGCGGAACGGCTGGTGGCCTTCAGCTGCAAGCGCCGGGGTTTCTGCCCGAGCTGCGGCGCCCGGCGGATGACCGAGAGTGCCGCGCTGCTGGTGGATGAAGTGCTGCCTGCGGAGCCG
Source organism: uncultured Chromatiaceae bacterium (assembly GCA_964407855.1). Lineage (GTDB taxonomy): Bacteria > Pseudomonadota > Gammaproteobacteria > Steroidobacterales > SHZI01. Next base: position 21,958 of record CAYOXI010000028.1, on the reverse strand, counting down.
ATCCGCCAGTGGGTGCTTTCCGTGCCGTTCCCGCTGCGTTTTCTGTTTGCGGCAGAGCCCGCGGCGATGGGCCGGGTGCTGGCCATCGTCTACCGGGCGATGGCGAACGCTCTTATAAGGAAGGCGGGATTGACCCGGGCCACGGGCCAGACCGGCGCCGTGACGCTGATCCAGCGCTTCGGCAGCGCGCTGAACCTGAACATTCACTTTCACATGAGGCACCCGACCCCATCGGAATTGAAACATTGCTGTGCGGTTGACGGTCATGGGTCCGACAGGTCGAACAGAAACTCATCCTTGTAGTCCAGCCGGTCACTGACCGGAAAGAGCGGTGTATAGCGGCAGCCGATCTCGAGTACCCGCCGGGGCGCGACCCGCCGGGCCAGGTCGATCGCCTCCCGGTAGTAGGGCCAGCGTCGCTTGAGGTACGGCTCCCGTTCGAGCGAGCGGCGGAAGTCGGCGTAGCTGATGGCGGGCAGGGCGCCGACGGGGTCCACGGGCTTGAGGTTATAGCCGGGCTTCTTCCAGTGCGCGACCTCGAAGCGTCGGCGCCAGCGGGCCAGAAGCCCGGACTCATCGCTCCCGGAAAGACTTGGTAGCCGTTGAATCGCCATACCGGACGCGTCTTCCCACTACCTGATGAACCGGGTCGACGTTGAGTATAACGTCGCGGCACCAGCCGCGATCCCTTTCAGGCAGGAGATCATCGCGCCTGGCGGCGCTCCCGCAATGCTGGCGATCGATCCCAGGAGACCTGCCGGCTAGCGGGACCGCTTGCCGATTTCCCGGATCGCCGCCTCCAGCAGCGCGGCGTCCATTTGATCCTTCGGCCGCGCACCCTGCTTGGTTCGCAGCAGCCCCGGCAGATCCAGCAGCCGGATCGTCACCCCGCCCACCGTTGCCGGTCTGCCTCCATCTCCGCATGGGAGGCGTAGCGGAACACCCCCTTGGGCGCCCGCGTTCGGTAGTGCGCCATGGCACCTGTCACCCGGGCTGCGGCCCGCCATCGATAGTAACGCCCCTGCTCCAGGTGCGACAGGGGAACCTCTTGCCCCACCACGCAGAATTCCAGGCGCTGCTCTGATCCAGGTCGCCGCGTGCGTGTGTAGCCCGGAATCCGCCGGTCATTGGGAAGATTCTGGCGCACCTCGAGACGGAGCAGGCGGTGCCGGGGGCTACGCACTGACCAGGGGCAGTCGAGTCGTGCGCTGCACGACATCAATGCAATGAGGCGATTCGTCGTGGGGCTAAAGCCCTGTGATTCTCGGTGTTCGGGAGCTTGGCATGATTCCTGCTCTCGCTACGTTCCGTAAGGCCGCACCATGGCCAGCACACAGGGAAGGACTGCAGTGAAAGCCGCCACTATCCAGGACGTCGCGAATCGCGCGGGTGTTTCGATCAAGACGGTATCGAGAGTGACCAATGATGTGCCGCACGTGCGTGCCGAAACCCGCCGCCGGGTGCGCGAAGCCATCAGCGAGCTGGACTACCGTCCGAATCCTCAAGCGGTCTACCTCGGACGCATGAGGACCCACTCGCGTACGTCAGCCTGACGCCGGGCGCGATCGCCCCGTGACCTGGGCGCTGCAGGGCCGGCTCGTTGCCGATGCACGCTTGAAATCATGGATGGACTCCGTAGAGTGAGTCATGCCGGCCAAGGTCCTTGGTAGAACACCCGATGAATATTTTCACAGTCCCCGCACCGGACTGCTCCGCGATGGTTACTGACAGAACGGTGGGCTGGCGCTGGGACCACTCCTACACCCGGCTGCCGACGTTGTTCTTCGCCCGCACGCGCCCGGTGCCGGTGCGCAGGCCGGTTCTGGTTGTCCTGAATCGTCCGCTCGCCACCTCGCTGGGACTGGATCCAGAGTTGTTGGCCAGGACTGAGAACGCCGGACTTTTCACCGGAAACATCATTCCGGACAAGGCGGACCCGATCGCGCAAGCTTATGCCGGCCATCAGTTCGGCCACTTCACCGCACTCGGTGATGGCCGGGCCATTCTGTTGGGCGAGCATCTCGCGCCGGATGAGACGCGTTGTGACATTCAACTCAAAGGTTCCGGGCGCACTCCCTACTCGCGTGGTGGAGATGGGCGGGCGGCGCTCGGTCCCATGCTCCGCGAATACCTCATCAGCGAGGCGATGCACGCCATGGACGTTCCGACCACGCGCAGTCTTGCGGTGGCCTCAACCGGCGAGAACGTGCATCGCACGGCAACCCTGCAGGGTGCCATTCTCACGAGGATCGCCGCCAGCCACATCCGCGTGGGAACCTTCCAGTGGGCCGCCGCACACGAAGACACCGCTGCATTGACAGGTCTCGCAGATCACACGCGGAATCGGCATTTCCCCGAAATTCCTGCCGGCGAGAACCGGCATTTCGCCTTCTTCCAGGCCGTCATGGAGCGCCAGGCCGCCCTGGTTGCCAGATGGCTGCATGTCGGGTTCATCCACGGGGTGATGAATACCGACAACATGGCATTGTCCGGCGAGACGATCGACTACGGACCCTGCGCATTCATGGATGCGTATGATCCGGACACGGTCTTCAGTTCGATCGATCGCGGTGGCCGATATGCGTATGGCAGACAGGCCGCCATCGCCCGCTGGAACCTTGCCCGCCTGGCTGAGGCCATGCTGCCGATTCTGCATCCGGTGCAGAAGACCGCCGCGGATCTGGCCAATGATGCCCTCGGCAAGTTCGAAACCATGTTCCGGGATTTCTGGTTGGCGGGCATGCGGGCCAAACTCGGAATCATCACCGGGGGTGAGGATGATGCCGATCTCATCGATTGCTTGCTGGATGGGATGCGGTCGCACCGGATGGACTTCACCAACACCTTCCGTGGACTTTCCAATGAATCCGCAATCAACGCGTGCCCGTTCGCGGAAGCGGAGCTGATCCGCTGGCATGGCCGTTGGCAGGACCGGTTGCAGAGACAGGCAGCCCCGCCTGCCGAGGTTGCCCGGCGGATGAGGAAGCAGAACCCCGCCGTCATTCCCCGCAATCACATCGTTGAGAAAGCACTGGCTGCCGCCAGCGACCATGGCGATCTGGATGGAGTGCACCGCCTGCTTGCAATCCTTGCGCGGCCTTTCGACTCGGGCCATCCGGAGGAATACACTCTGCCCGCCGCGGCGGACAGTCCTCCCTATCAAACGTTCTGCGGCACCTGAACGACCCTGCAACTCAGGCCAGGAACGAGAAGATCCAGAAGTTGCGGAAAGCAGTGTGCCCGAGGTGGGGCCCGGTGCCGCTCCCTTGTTACACTCCGTGCCCCTGTCCATCAGGTGTGGCGCATGTCCGAGCAGTTCGATCTCATCACCATTGGCGGCGGCAGCGGGGGACTCGCGGCGGCCCAGCGGGCGGCGGAATACGGCGCCCGGGTGGCCCTGATTGAGCCGGCACCCCTGGGTGGCACCTGCGTCAACGTCGGCTGCGTGCCCAAGAAGATCACCTTCAATGCGGCCCATCTGGCCCATACCCTGGCCGATGCCCGTGACTACGGCTTTGATATCGAGGTGCGCGGCCACGACTGGGGAGGCTTCGTGGCGAAGCGCCACGCCTATATCCGGCGCCTGAACGGTATCTATGCCAGCAATCTGGCCCGCCGGGGTATCGAGCTGATCACCGACCGCGCGCACTTCCTGGATCCCCACACGGTGGCCGCGGGCGGCCGGGAACTCACCGGGCGCTATATCCTCGTGGCCACCGGCGGGCGACCCACGCGCCCGCAGCTGCCCGGCGCCGAACTCGGCCTGGTGTCCGACGACTTTTTCGCCCTGTCGCAACGGCCCGCGCGAATTGCCATCGTCGGCTCCGGCTACATCGCGGTGGAGTTTTCTGGCGCCCTGCGCGCGCTCGGCTCGGAAGTGTCGCTGTTCGTGCGCCAGGCAAGTGTCCTGCGCAGCTTCGACGGCTTTCTGCAGGCCGGACTGTGGGAAGCCCTCGCGGAACAGGGCATCGGGCTGGTATCCCATGCCGATCCCACCGCCCTGGCCCGGGCCGGTGAGCAGGTCACGTTGACGACGGCCGACGGGCGCCAGCATGGCCCCTTTGACGCGCTTGTCTGGGCGATCGGGCGATCGCCGAACAGCGCTGAGCTGAATCCGGCGGCGGCTGGTCTGCATACCGACCCGCTTGGGTTCATTCCCACCGACGACCATCAGGTCACCAATGTCGCCCACATCTTCGCTGTGGGCGACGTGACCGGCCGCATGGCCCTGACCCCCGTGGCGGTGGCGGCTGGCCGCCGCACTGCCGATCGTGTCTTCGGCAACATGAAAGGCCGGCACCTGGACTACGGGAATATTCCCACGGTGATCTTCAGCCATCCCCCGATCGGCACCTGCGGCCTCAGTGAGGAGGATGCCAGGGACAAGTACGGTGATGCAGTGAAGATCTACACGAGTTCGTTCGTCCCGCTCTACAACAGCATGACGGAGCACAAGCCGAAAATGCTGATGAAGCTGGTGACTGCAGGCCCGGAGGAGCGCGTGGTGGGCTGCCACATCCTGGGCCCGGGTGCCGACGAGATGCTGCAGGGCTTTGCGGTGGCCATGCGGATGGGCGCCACGAAGCAGGACTTCGACGACACGGTGGCAATCCACCCGACGGCGGCGGAAGAACTCGTCACCATGCGGTAACTGGTAGTTCTGCCGCGGAGTGCGGGCCAGCCCTCCTGCCGCCACGGCGGAAGACCGCAGAGTCGGCAGGAGGGCTGGCCCGCACTCCGCTCTGCCTGCCGCCAGTTCCGACAGGTTGGTGGAGCTGCTAGGCCAGCCGCTTGCGCATCGTGTCGGTGGCGCCCGGCGATCCGGGCAGCTTCGCCAGCACCGGGCGGGTGTCCGGACGGACGCCGCGCCAGCCATAGAACGACTCCGCTGCCTGTTCCACCAGCATCCCCCAGCCCTGCGCCACCCGGCCCGCGCCGTGGGAGCGGGCCCAGGCAAGGAAGGGCGTGTCCTGCATGGCGTAGGACAGGTCGTAGCACAGCGTCGATGGCCCCAGGATGGATGCCGGGAAGGGCGGGATCTCGCCCTTCAGACCGGCCGAGGTGGCATTGATCACGAGGTCGAACTGCTGACCGCCCAGTTCTGCGAAACGGCAGGCGGCAATCTTGCCCAGCACCCGAAAATCACGGGCCAGGACCTGGGCACGGTCGAGGGTCCGGTTGGCGACGAGGATGTCACGGGGTTTGGCCTCGAAGAGCGCCGGCACGATGCCCCGCGTGGCGCCACCGGCGCCCAGGATCAGGATGCGCGTACCAGCCAGCCGGGTGCGCAGGTTCTGGCGCAGGTCGGTGACCAGCCCCGCACCGTCGGTATTGTCGCCCTCGACGGCCCCGTCGCTGCGGATGATCAGTGTGTTCACCGCGCCGGCCAGTTCAGCCCGGGAGCTCAGCCGGGACGTGAGCCGGATCACCTCCGTCTTGTGGGGCAGCGTGACATTCAGGCCGCGAAAGCCCTCGGCGAAGAGTTGCCGGACGCGGGGTATCAGTAGATCCGGGGGAATGTCGAGCGCTTCGTAGGACATGTCCTGCCCCGACATGTCGGCAAACAGGCGATGGATCACGGGCGACTTGCTGTGAGCGATCGGATGGCCAATCACCCCGTACCGGTCTGTCATGACGCTCCCCCGATTCGCCCGCACCGGCAGGTACCGGTGCGCTATATTTTCCATGATAGCCCCACAGCCCGCCCCGGAGCAGTCGCCATGCGCAGAAAAGCCCCCGGGCGTTGCCCCTGGTCCGAAGGCGTCAGCGACGCCTACCTTGCCTACCACGACACGGAGTGGGGCGTGCCGGTGCATGACGAGCACACCCACTTTGAGTTCCTGATTCTCGAGGGCGCCCAGGCCGGCCTGTCCTGGTCAACGATCCTGCACCGTCGCGAGGGCTATAGACGGGCCTTTGCGGGATTCGATCCGGCCCGCGTCGCGCGCTTTACCCCGGCCCGCATGGCGAAGCTCGTGCAGGACACCGGGATCATCCGCAACCGGCTCAAGATCGAGGCGGCCGTGAGCAATGCCCGGGCCTTCCTCGAGATCCAGGCGGCCGTGGGCAGCTTTGATGCCTATGTCTGGCAGTTCGTCGATGGCCGGCCGCTGGTGAATCGCTGGCGCCACCAGTCCGAGGTGCCGGCCACCAGCCCGGTGTCCGACGCGTTGAGCAGGGACATGAAGAAGAAGGGCTTCCGCTTCGTTGGCAGCACCACGCTATATGCCCACCTGCAGGCCACGGGCCTGATCAACGATCATCTGGTTGACTGCTTCCGGCACCGCGAGTGCCGGGCGCGGCGTCGCTGATCAGGCGGCCAGGGCCTGCTGGATGTCGCCGATCTGGTCCAGGCTGCCGGTATAGAGGTCCAGGAAAGAGCCCTTGCCCAGGTTGACGCTGGTAAGCAGGACCTCCGCCTCCGGGTGTTGAACCCGCAGCTCCGGTTCGGCATTGAGACGATGATGCAGCTTGGCGGCCGACAGCAGGCGCGTGAGTGGCTCCACCTCGGCGGAACCACCTGCCAGCAGGTAGTCCTGGTTTTCCACCGCCGCGCAGATGCGCTCCGGCAGGCCCCAGGACTCGAGGATGGCCCGGCCGATCACCGGCTGCCAGGTTTCCAGCATGCCGGAGAATTCTGGATCATCCCGCAGCCCGGGATCATTCTGGTGGGCATGCATCAGGATGTAGAGGCGCCCGATGGCGTGCAGGAGGCCTGCCATCAGGGCTTCGTCCGGTTGCCGGCCGAAGGCCTGACGGGCCACGCCGTAGCAGATCGCCGCGACGTCATTGCTGGTTCTCCAGACCTGCTCGAGGTCGGGTCGGATGGCGCCGAGGCTTTGGTCCCGGCTGAGCTGGCGCAGCGCGAAGGCGGTGGCAACGGTGCGCACCAGGTTGAAGCCAAGCCGGTTCACCGCGTTGTTGAGGCTAGCCACCGGCGTGCCATTGGGATTCATCGCCGCCGAGTTCGCCATCTGCATCAGACGGGCGGACAGCACCGGCTCGGAGGTGATGATGCCCACCACGTCCCGGATCGTGGTGTCTTCCCCGAGCAGCGCGATCTGCAGCCGGCGCACCACGTCTGGAAAAGCCGGCAGGTCCAGTTCCGGCCGCAGGTTTGCCGCCAAATGCTGCACGAAGTGAAAAGCCCGCGAATCACTCATGAACCCACCGCCCCTGCTGCCCGCCGACTGCGGAGAGAGCTTGAGTATGAATCGCTGGCGCGTGGCTACCAGTGACGGCGGTCACGGGTTGCTGTCGATCTCCAGCACGGTACGGCCAAAAATCCTGCTGCCATCCGTGTGGGTCAGCAGTCCCAGGTAGAGCCCGTCCGTCAGGTCCTGCCAGTCGACGGTCACGCTGGCCGGCAGGCCGTTGGTCACGCTGCCCGGACCCGTGACGGTGGCATTGCCCCGGTCGGCACCCACCGTCCAGACGAACAGGTCGAAGCTGGCGATGCCACTGACCGTGTTGAAGCCATGCACATCCACGTAGTACTCGCCGGGCGTGACAAAGTTCTCGCCGGGCCTGGGAACCAGGTTGATCGCCTCGTTGGAATCCGGCCCGAAACTGGGTTCCCCTTGCGCAACACAGGTACTGAACCCCGGGCAGGAGTACAGGTAAAGATCCAGGTCGGCACCGGGCGTAGTGCGTTCGTTGAACAGGGCCACGCGGAGATAGCGGGTACCGGCCGGGACAATCAGCGGAATACGGCGTACGTCCTGCGGCAGCGTGCCATCGCCGGGCTGGATGAACTCGTAGGTGTCATCCGGATCGTCGCGCACGGTTGCACCCTGAAGCTGGGCCTGGATATCCGCAGGCTGGCTTTCGTTGGCCGCCTCCAGGCCGCTCAGGACCGCGGTGTAGGGCCCGCTGTAGCCGACGCGCAGCGCCACCGAAGTGCTGCCGGCCGTACCGCTCCCGAATTCCACCACCGGGGCGGCCAGGCGAAGGGCGCGGATCGCGAGGGGCGAACGCACTGAAACGCCATCGCCGCCGGTCCAGGTCAGCGCACCGAACTGCCAGGCATCGAAGGTGGTGTCGCCAACCGCGAAACTCACCAGCACTTCCGCGGTCTCGCCCGTATTCAGGGCTAGCACCGCGGGACTCACCTGCACATCGATGGTGGAAGGTGCGGTCACTTCCGCGAGAAACTGGCCTGGCGGTCCAACGTTGGTCACCCGGCGCCGCACTACCTGTTCGTTCACCAGGGTATCCAGCGCAATCGACGGCTGGTTCAGGTCACTGGCGTCGTCGCTGAAGCCCGCCGCGGCCAGCGCCGCGCAGTCAGTTTCTTCCGGCGCCTCGCCTCGCCCGCACAGGAAGGCATCGTAATCCTCGGCGCCTGCGTCGTAGACCAGTCCCGGCGCCACCGCCGGGTTGGGCTGCACGTGTCCGGCGCCGAAGTCGAAGGGATCGGCGGCCGTTTCGCCGTCCTCCCTTCGGATGTCCTGCCGGGCCGTCGTGACGATGGCCGATCTCAGCATCGCGGGCGTCCAGTCGGGGTGTGCTTCGCGCAGGAGTGCGGCTATACCCGCCACGTGCGGTACCGACATTGAGGTGCCCGACAGGTACTGAAAGTTTTCGCCCCGCACGTTGTTCGCGACGTCGGGCGACTGGCCCGCGAGGATGTTCTCGCCGGGCGCGGTCACGTCCGGTTTCAGTATGCGGGGTTCCCAGATGCTGGGACCCCGGGCGGAAAAGGCCTGCATCTGGTTGCCCGGATTGGATACCCGGAGGATCAGGCTCTTGTCGAGCGTCACCTCCACGCTGTCGCCAGCCACCAGCCGATCCCGCAGGCGGTCACCATCTTCCCGGCCGATCATCAGCGCCGGAATCGCGACCAGTCCGCGGGAACCGGTCATCAGCACCGGCTCGCCCTGGTTGCTGAAGACCACCACGGCCGCCGCGCCCGCGTTCTGCGCATTTCGGACCTTGGTCACGAAGGTGCAGCCACCCCGCCGCACCAGCGCGATCCGTCCATCGACCAGTGCGCTGTTGCGCAGGGACTCGCAGGCATCGTCGGTGGTGCCGGGTTCGCCGTCGAAACTGCCGGTCACGCCGTCGTTCGCCAGCACCAGGGTACGGGTAAGCGTCCCGGCGTCGCGCAGCCGGGGCGTGAAGCCGGCCTCGATGGCGAGATAGTCGCTCCTGATGGAAGCAGGACTGTTCACGCGGATGGCCTCGCGAAATTCGTCGCCGCGCCGGCTGGACGAACCAACCGCCAGCACCCAAGGTGCAGCGGCCGGCGACAGCATGGAGCCTGGCATCGGGCCCTCGTTGCCGGCGGCCGCTACCGTCAGCACGCCGGCATTGGCGGCGGCGAGCAGGGCCAGGTCGTCGGGGTCGTTGATGTCATCGAAGCTGCCCACGGAGTAGTTGATGATGTCCACGCCGTCGGCCACCGCGTCCTCGATCGCGCGTGTGAGGTCTGCCGTGCTGCAGGTCCCCCGGATCTGCCCGGGCTCGAGCCAGCAGGCCTTGTAGGCGGCAATATGCGCCCGCGGCGCGACGCCGCTGATCCGCGCCACCCGGGTACCACCCAGGGTCGCCTGCACCGAATTGCCCGCGGCGGTGGAGGCGATATGTGTGCCGTGGCCGTCCGCATCGGCCGGCGAGATGAACTCGCCCGGATCCAGGTTGTACTGATCGAGAAAGCCATCGACGTAGTAACGGGCGCCGATCAGCTTGTTGTTGCAGCTGGTGACGCGGAAGTTCTGGCCGGCCTCGCAGGTGCCCTGCCAGTCGGCGGGCCGCGTGTAGACAATCTCGTCCTCGCGGTTCCTGAAGCGCTGGCAGAGCCAGAGGCCGAGCAGCGAGTTCCGCGCCCAGTCGGTGCGGCACACCCGCGGGCTGCGGGCCGGACGCCGGTCACTGAAACTCGGGTGCCCGGGCGTTATGCCGCTGTCGATCACGCCAATGATGATGCCCTCGCCCCGGAGACCCTGGACCTGGCGCAGCCCGTCGGTCGGGTCCGTCAGCCCGAGGAAGGTGGAGCTGGCATTGGTGGCGACAAATTTCCTGCGGTCCTCCCAGACGTTGCGCACATCCTTCCGGTTGCGGAGCTTGCGGGCCTGCGCCTCGGTCATCCGTGCCGCGAAGCCATTGAAGGTGTAGCGATAGCTGTAGACCTTGTCCTGCTGGCCGTTGACCGACGCCAGCACGGTGTCGTGCCGGGCGGTCAGCTGGTCCGCGTAGCGCCGCACCGCCGGGGACCTTGCGTCGAAGCGCCGGGCAGGCCTGGCGCCCGCGACCCTCCGTCGCGACGCGGTTGCGACGGAGGGTCGGGCGGCCGGCTGGAGGGACGGTTCGGCAACGGCAGGCGGGGCGTTGAGCTCCACGATGTAGATGCGGGTGGCCGGGCCGTTCTGGTCCAGGGGTCGGAGGGTCGATTCACCGGGTACCGGGCGGGGACTGGCCAGGGCGGCACTGAGGCCCGCCACCAGTAACAGCATCAGGGAAAGAAGCCGGGAAATCACGCTACGGTACCTGCGGAGTCCTTGCTGCCGGATAGTTCTTTTTGTTTCACCGGCCGGGGCTTAGCAATTATTGTTGAAACGTGAGGCTAGCATACCGACTCCACAGGGCAAGTCCTGCCGGAGTCGACAGTGTCAAGACACCGAATAGTTAGGGGCGCTGCCAGCCCGGCCGGCTATCCGGCGTCGGGGAGGCAGAAAATCCCGGTTCGTCACGCTGGCGGACCCTGCTGCGGCAAACGGCGCTCAGTCCTGAAGCTTCTCCACAGCGACAGTCGTGGCTGTGCCCTTCTTGCCGACCGCCTTGCGCGCCGCTTTCTTCCTGGCCGGCCTGGCGGCTGCGCCCTCCGCCTGGCCATCAGCGCCGACGGGGAGCCCTGCCACGCGTGATGACTTCTTCTTCGGAGCCGCCTTTTTCGCGGCCTTCTTCGCCACCTTCTTGCCCCAGCGTCCCTTGGGTGGCGGCGCGTTCGCGATCAGCTCCCGGCATTCATCGAGGGTGAGGGAGGCGGGCTCCCGGCCCTTGGGGATGCGGGCATTCTTTGTACCGTCCGTCAGGTAGGGTCCGAAGCGGCCCTGCAGGATGCGCAGGCCCTCCACGCCGAAGTCCACGATCAGCTTGCTGGCATCCGCCGCCTGCTTGGCACGGATCACCTCAATGGCCTGCTCCAGCGTGATGGTGAGGGGCGCGTGCTCCCGCAGCGACACATACTTTTTCTTTACTTCGCCGGTGGCCGTGTCCACCCCCTCGTACTGCACGTAGGGGCCGAACTGCCCGGTATTCACGCTCACCGGCTCGCCGGTGGGCAGCGCGCCCAGCTTGCGCGGCAGCTTGAAGAGCTCCAGTGCCTCCGGGAGCGTGATCGAGAAGAAACTCTGGCCGGCCAGCAGGCCCTTCCACCGCGGCTTCTCCTCATCCTCCCGCTGACCGATCTGCACGAAGGAGCCGTAGCGGCCGAAGCGCACCGAGACCGGGCGACCGGAAACCGGGTCCACGCCCAGCTCCCGCGCCTTGACCGGTGCCGGGTCCGGTGGTGGCAGGGCCGCGTGCAGCTGCTGCCAGAACTCGTCCAGGACGGCGATCCACGGCCGCTCGCCGCGGGAAACCTCGTCCAGTTCTTCTTCCATCAGGGCCGTGAAGTCGTAGTCCACATAGCGGCTGAAATTCCCTTTCAGGAAGCCGCTGACGATGCGTCCGCCGTCCGTGGGTTTCAGCGCGCGCCCTTCCAGTTCCGCGTACTTGCGATTCAGGAGGGTCGAGATAATCGTGGCGTAGGTGGAGGGGCGGCCGATGCCCCGCTCCTCAAGTTCCTTCACGAGGCTCGCCTCTGTGAAGCGCGGTAGCGGAGTGGTCCAGTGCTGCTCGGTCCGGATCCCCTCCAGGGGCAGCAGGTCGCCCTCGTTCACGGGCGGCAGCTTGACGTCCGAATCGTCGTCGCCATCGTCATCGCGGCCCTCGAGGTAGACAGCGATAAAGCCGGGCTTGACGAGCGTCGAGCCATTGGCGCGGAAGCGCCCGCTGTCCGGCCGTCCTGCCGGGACAAGGTCCACGGTCAGCGTGTCGTAGACCGCCGGCTCCATCTGGGAGGCAATGGTGCGCTTCCAGATCAGGCTGTAAAGCTTGAACTGTTCATCGCTGAGGTACTTGCGCAGTTCATCCGGTGTGCGGCGGATACTCGTCGGCCGGATGCCCTCATGGGCTTCCTGGGCGTTCTTCGCCTTGGTCTTGTACTCGTTCGGCTGGCCGGGAAGGCTGGCCTTGCCGTAGCGCTCGACGATGAATTGCCGGATGTCGGCGATGGCTTCCTGCCCGATTCCGACCGAGTCCGTGCGCATGTAGGTGATGAGACCGACGGTTCCCTCGCCGGTAGGCACGCCCTCGTAGAGTTTCTGGGCAACCTGCATGGTGTTGCGGGCGCGGAAGCCCAGCTTGCGCGAGGCTTCCTGCTGCAGCGTCGAAGTGGTGAAGGGCGGTGCCGGGCGGCGCCTGCGTTCGCTGCGTTCAACGGACTTCACCAGCAGCTGGCCGGCGGCCGCCGCCTCCAGATCGCGGGTTGCGGCCGAAGCCTGGGCATCGTTCTGGAAGGTGAAAACCTCGGGCTTCTCGCGGTTGAAGCTGTCGATCACCTTGCGCCCGGCGTATTCCACCAGCCGGGCCGCGAAGCTGCCGGGCGGAATGCCGGTGCGGGCTTCGATCGACCAGTACTCCTGCTTGCGGAAGGCCTCCCGTTCTTCTTCCCGTTCCACCAGCATGCGCAGCGCCGGGCTCTGCACCCGACCTGCCGACAGACCCGGGGTGATGGCCCGCCACAGCAGCGGTGAGATCTTGAAGCCGATCAGGTGGTCGAGTGCCCGCCGGGCCCGGTAGGCGTTGACCAGGTCCATCGAGACCTGGCGGGGATTACGGATGGCCTCCCGGACCTCCCGCTCGGTGATCTCATAGAAGACCACGCGGTGTACTTCGCGCTTGTCCAGCAGGCCGCGCTCGCCGAGCACCTCCTGCAGATGCCAGGAGATGGCCTCACCCTCGCGGTCAGGGTCCGTGGCGAGGTACAGCGCGTCGCCCTTCTTCAGGGCGCTGGCGATGGCCGCGATGTACTTTTCCTTCTCCTCCGCCACTGCGTACTTCATGGCAAAGCCGTGCTCGGTATCCACGGCCCCGTCCTTCTGCAGCAGGTCGCGCACATGCCCGTAGGAGGCCAGCACCTTGAAGTCCTTTCCCAGGTACTTCTCGATGGTCTTGGCCTTGGCAGGCGACTCCACGACGACAACGTTGGCCATTCAATGCCTCAATAGACGACAAAGCCGCGACTCGTGCGCGGCTTGAATACGCTCCTGACGGGCAGGCTGTCAATGGACGACGCCGGAAGTCTCCTCGAAGACCAGGTCTTCCATGCGCGAAAATGCCGCTTCCTGGCCCGGCTGGGCAAAAAGCACCATCAGCACGACCCACTTCACCTGTTCCTTGTCGATGCTGCCCGAATCCAGCGCCATGAGGCGGTCGATCACCACCTCGCGCTGGGCCGGCGGCAGGATCCCGACCTGCTCCAGGTGCAGCAGGTAGCCGCGGCATTCCAGGTCCAGGCGGCGCAGCTCGACCTCGTTGTACACCCGGATGGAACGCTCGCCCGGCACGCCCGCCATCGGCTCGCTGGTCTCGTGCAGACCATCCAGCCAGTCGAGGGCGCTGTCGACCTCGGGTTCGGCGAAGCCGGCTTTCAGCAGCTCGGCGCGTAGTACTTCCTGGTCGGCAGCATCGGGTTCCTGGTCCGAATAGGTCTCGAACAGGTACAACAGCACGTCGAGAACGGTATCGCTCATGTATCGATGCTCCGTCCTGCCCTCTGATAGCGCCCGCCGGAAAGTGGGCGCACTGTGCCCTGCAATTCGAGAATTAGCAGCATGGAGGAAACCTCCCCGATCGTCAATCCGGCACGGCCGACCAGCTGCTCAGCGTCAACCGGATCCCAGCCCATTGCGTGCAGCAGGCGCGCGTAGTCGCCATCGGGTGCGGAGCTCTCGCCGGCCGGATCTGCCGCCGCGCCTCTGTCGCTCGCGCCGTCGCTGCGGGTTTCCGCCACCTGCAGGCTGGCGAGCAGGCCACCCAGTTCGTCGACGATGTCGGCCGCAGTCTCCACCAGCCGCGCGCCCTGACGGATCAGCTGGTGACATCCCCGGGCGACGGGATTATGTATGGATCCGGGAACCGCGAAGACCTCACGTCCCTGTTCAACCGCGTGGCCGGCTGTGATGAGAGCGCCACTGCGCACCCCTGCCTCAACCACCAGTGTGCCCACGGCGAGACCACTGATGAGCCGATTGCGGCGGGGGAAGTGATGACGCTGCACCGGCGTACCGGGAGCAAACTCGGACAGGACTGCACCACCTGCACCGACAATCTCGTCGGCGAGGTGCACATGCTTCCGCGGGTAGACACTGTCGGGCCCGGTGCCGCAGACCGCGACCGTTATCCCGCCCGCTGCCAGTGCCCCCCGGTGAGCCGCGGCATCAATGCCCTCGGCGAGCCCGCTGGTGATGCAGAAACCCCGGGCAGCGAGATAGCGAGCAAAGCTCGTGGCAGTTTCCACGCCACCGGGCGTCGCCTGGCGACTGCCGACCACCGCGATCTGCGGCAAGGCTAGTGCTTCAGCGGCGCCCCGGAGGAACAGCACCGTTGGCGGTCGCGCAATCTCACGCAGCAGTGTCGGGTAGCGCGGATCAGTGAGTGGCAGCAGATGCATGCCTGGTTTGTCGAGCCAGGCACGGGCGGCATCCAGCAATGCCGGATCCGGGTCGGGAAGGCGTGCCGCGAGGTGAGCCACCGCCGGGAATGCCTGCAGTTGCCGGCGGAGATCTTCCGCGTTCAGTCCCGGGGTGAGTGCGATCCTGAGCCAGGCTTCAGTGGTCAATGTGGTCCCCGCGCGGGCCGGAGGCCCCACCGCGGGGATCAGGTGTCTCCGCGAAACGGCTCAGCCGGGATTACGAACCCTGTCGAAATTGTGCATCGGACCCTCGGCCTCCATGACCAGCGCATAGCTGAGCCGGTCGTAGGTCCTGAACACCATTAGAGTCCCCGCGAACTCATCCGGCAATGTGACTTTCCGGCCCAGAAGGCCCGGATCGAAGCGATCAGCCACCCGGGGACCTGCCTGCCAGACAGACAGCACATGGCCCTGCTCCAGCCCGTCCCGGCTGCCACGATTGATCACCACCACCTGGTACTGGCCGATCTGGCTCAGGCCATCCACGACATGCATGATCTGGCCCTCGACGGGGCGATCCGGTGCGCGGGGTTCGAACTGGAGCGGCGGCGGGTCGTTCCTGGTTACCAGCCGGTCGCCCTGGCGGGTTTCCCGCTGGGAGCTGACCAGGGCCAGCGTGGCCGGATCGCCCTGCCGGCTGATCCGGCCGTCGCCCACATAGACCCCCTCATAACCCAGCACCGTGCCGTCGTCGGGGTCGACGAGGCGCTCGCCCACGTTGACGACGCTGTACACGGTGTCCACGCCCGCGACAGCGCCGCGCACGTAGACGTCATTGCCCGCCGAGCCCAGCAGGCGCAGATCGCGGACGGCCATGACATAGGGCAGGTCGTTGATTTCATTGCGCTCAAGAACCATACCCCTGCTCAGGAACGGGGCGATGGCCGCGTAGGGGATGGTGGTGATGGCGTCGGCGAGGGATTCCTCGCGGATCTGCGGCGACAGACGCTCCAGGCCACCCGCCACGGTCTGGCCGCGGGAACTGCGGATCTGGGGCTTGCCGTCCACATAGACCAGGCTGAGCACATCCCCCGGGAAGATCAGGTGGGGATTGCGCACCTGGGGGTTCACGTACCAGATCTCGGGCCAGTACCAGGGATCCCGAAGGAACATCCGGGAGATGTCCCACAGGGTATCGCCGCGCTTCACCACGTAGGTATCCGGGTGGGACGGGTTCAAAGGAATGCCGCCACCCTGCTGCGCCAGCAAACCGCTGGTGAAGGCGGCTACCGCGATGGTCATGGCGAGAACGGCAGCCGACCGGCCACTTCGGGAGATCTTCATGGGGACTCCATCCCTGTCACTAATGCTGTCGCGGACAACTGGCGCCGCGAGACCCCGCGCTATAATCGCGCCTCGCGTACGGCTGAAAAGATGCATCAAAACTCCGCCGGGAACCCTGAACCCGGCGCCCCAACCGGGGTCTAGTGGGAGCAGATGTATCATAAAATCTCGCCAGTTACATAGCACTTGGCGCCAAACTGTGAAGGAGGCAACATGGCGGTGCTCAAAATCCTTGAATACCCGGATCCCCGCCTCCGGATCCAGGCTGAGCCCGTGGCTGCCGTGACCGAGGAAATCCGCCAGCTGGCAGCCGACATGCTCACCACCATGTATGAGGCTCCGGGCGTAGGCCTTGCAGCCACGCAGGTGGACCGGCACGTCCGCCTGATCGTGATCGATGTGTCCGAGGACCGGAATGAGCCCCACGTGTTCATCAATCCCGAAATCCTCTCCCGCGAAGGGGCAGAACTCAGCAACGAGGGATGCCTGTCCGTTCCGGGCGTCACCGAGGGCGTGGAGAGGGCCGCGCGGATCCGCGTGCGGGCACTCGACCGTGACGGCAAGCCCTTCGAACTGGCAGCCGGGGGCCTGCTCGCGGTCTGCATCCAGCACGAGATGGATCATCTGCAGGGCAAACTGTTCGTCGACTACCTGTCGGAGCTGAAGCGCCGGCGCATCCGCAAGAAGGCCGACAAGGCGCGTCGCAAGGACAGCCCCGAACCCGCCGTACGCAGCCCCACGACCGTCAGCTGACGAGCCCGGCCTGAACGAACCCCGCATCGTCTTCGCCGGCTCGCCGGCCTTCGCCACGCCGACGCTCCTGCGACTGGTGACGGATGGCCTGCGTCCCGTCGCCGTGCTGACCCAGCCGGACCGGCCGGCGGGCCGCGGCCGGGTGCTGGCTGCCGGTCCGGTCAAGGCCTTGGCCCGGTCGCTGGATATCCCGGTGCTGCAGCCGCAGGGCCTGAAGGAGCCCGGTATCCAGCACCAGCTCGCGGCCCTCTCACCCGACCTGATCGTCGTCGTGGCCTACGGCCTGCTGCTGCCCAGGGCGGTACTGGCACTTCCCCGTCGCGGCTGCGTCAATGTGCACGCCTCCCTGCTGCCCCGCTGGCGCGGCGCGTCCCCGATCCAGGCTGCCATCCTGGCCGGTGATACGGAGACGGGCGTCAGCATCATGGCACTGGAGGCCGGACTGGATACCGGCCCGGTCTACGGCGCTGCCCGCGTGGTCATCGGCCCCACCGAAACCGCAGGCCAGCTTGAAGAGCGCCTCGGCACGCTGGGAGCCGCGACCCTGGCGGCTCTGCTGCCGGGGATTCTGGCCGGCAGCCTTGTCGCGGTGCCCCAGCCTGTGGCGGGCGCGACCCATGCGGCACGCATGAACAAGTCAGATGCACTGATCGACTGGTCCTGGCCGGCCGAACGGATTGCCCGCAGCATCCGGGCCTACAACCCGTGGCCGATCGCCGAGACGCGGCTCGGCGGGCGCCAGCTGCGGTGCTACGAGGCCGTCGCGCTCGGTGCTGATCCGCCGGCGAGCGATCGGCCGCCGGGCCGCATCCTCGCTGCCGGCAACGAGGGCATTCAGGTGCAGACCGGCGCCGGGACCTTGCGGCTGCTGACGGTGCAGTTGCCCGGCAAGCCCCGGATGGGTGCTGCCGACCTGGCCCGCGGCCGCGCCGTTGTTGGCCAACAACTGGGTGCGCAACTGGGTGCGCAACTGGGTGCGCAACCGGGCGAGCAACCGGGACAGCAGCCGG
>CAYOXI010000028.1:0-4074 GCA_964407855.1 uncultured Chromatiaceae bacterium | reverse complement strand
CAACTGGGTGCGCAACTGGGTGCGCAACCGGGCGAGCAACCGGGACAGCAGCCGGGTGGCTGATCCCGCCGGCGCCCGCAGCCGCGCGCTGGCAGCCCGGGCGGTGGATGGCGTGATCCAGCGGGGTATGACCCTGGAGTCGGCCCTTGAAGGGGCCATGACAGGCGCCGGCGAACCGGCGCTCGAGCCCCGGGACCGGGCCAGCATCCAGGCACTGGCCTTTGGCGCGATCCGCTGGCATCACCGGCATCAGGCCCTGCTCGCCCTGCTCCTCGACCGACCACTACGCCCCCGGGACCAGATCCTGGAGGCGGTACTGTCGGTGGGGCTGTTCGAGCTGGCAGATCCGGAGCGCCCCGACTACCCCGCCGTCTCGGCGGCCGTGGCGGCCTCGCGCCTGCTGGGGCACGAACGCGCGGCAGGCCTCGTCAACGCCACGCTCCGGCGCTTCCAGCGGGAAGCGCCGGCCCTCGGTGAACGAATCTCAGCCGACGAAGCTGCCCGCTATTCCCACCCGGCCTGGCTGATCCGGCGATTCCATCAGGACTGGCCGGGATCGGCGCCGGAGATCCTGGCTGCCAATCAGCGGCATCCACCACTGTGGATCAGGGTCAACACCCGGCGCATCGCGCTGGCCGGCTACGCGACCCGGCTGGCCACGGAACTGGGCACGGCCAGCTCGGAGCTGGCCATCGCACCCCAGGCACTGCGCGTGCTCGAACCCGCTGCGGCCAGCCGCCTGCCGGGCTTCGGGGAAGGCCTGGTCTCCATCCAGGATGCCGCCGCCCAGCTCGCGGCCCCCCTGCTCGGCGCCAGCGCCGGCATGCGCGTGCTTGATGCCTGTGCTGCCCCGGGGGGCAAGACCACGCACCTGCTGGAACTGGCCAATGGAGATCTCGACCTGACCGCACTGGATATTTCCGCCGGGCGGCTCGAGCAGGTCGCCGGCAACCTGGCGCGGCTCGGACTGCGCGCCACGCTGCTCGTCGGGGATGCCTGCCGGCCGGCGGACTGGTGGGACGGGCGGCCCTTCGACCGGATCCTGGTCGACGCGCCGTGTTCGGCCACCGGCGTGATCCGTCGCCACCCCGATATCAAGTGCCTGCGCCGGGAATCGGACCTCCCGGCGCTCGCCAGTCGCCAGCTGGCACTGCTCACGAACCTGTGGCCACTGCTCCGACCCGGCGGCCGGCTGCTTTACAGCACCTGCTCGCTCCTGGCTGATGAGAACGAAAACCTGGTCGCGGCCTTTGCGACGCAGCGCCAGGAGGTCCGACGCCTGCCAACCTGCCTGCCGTCCGCCGTGCCGGGCATGGGGGCGGACTCCGTGGCGCCGGCGCTGCAACTGGTCCCCGGGCCAGCGGATACCGACGGCTTCTACTATGCTCTAATGGAGTCCTTACCCGGCTGAGTTCGCGACGTCCGTCCCGCTGGCCGGAGGTCCGAGGCACGTGCAGAAAAGCAACATGTCACCCCCCGTCTGGCTGTCCTGCCTCCTGCTCCTCGGGGCATGGTTCCTTGCGGGACCGAGCGCCGTGGCTCAGACCACCGGACTGGAAATCCGGGATGGCAGTACCCGCCTGGAGGACGGCACCTGGTATCTCTCGGCACGGGTCTATTACGGCCTGAACCGGGATGCCCTTGAGATCCTGCAGAGCGGGATCACCCTGACCTTCGCCCTGCAGGTGGACGTGGAGCGGCAACGTCGCTGGTGGGTCAACGAAACGCTGGTCTCGCTCCGCCAGGAATTTGAACTGGCCTGGCAGCCCCTGTCGCGGGTCTATGTGGTGCGCGATCGCGAGACCGGCGACCAGCGGGCGCACATCACCTTGTTCGCTGCGCTGAACGACCTCGGGCTCATCAGGGACCTGCCCGTGATCGAGGCTGCTCGCCTGCAGTCGGGCGCTGAGCACCGGGTGGGGCTCCGCGCCCAGCTGGATCAGCAGCAGCTCCCCGGACCGCTGCGGTTCCTGGCCTTCTGGGACGATGACTACGCACTGGAAAGCGAGTGGTACTGGTGGCCTCTCGTCAGCTAAGGCGCTACGCCATGGCCGCGCTGGTCGCGGCCGGCCTGCTGGGCGGCATCGCTGCCATTCTCACCATGGGCCGCTATGCCCCAAGCCTGGCCGATTTTGGCCGGCAGCACATGATCATCCTCGTCACGAACCTGATCGTGGCCGTCGGGCTGCTCGCCGTGATCCTGGCGAACCTGGTGCGTCTGATCCGGGATTATCGCCGTCGCGCGCCCGGTGCCCGCCTGCGGGCGCGACTGGTGGCCATCTTCGTGGGGCTGTGTCTCGCGCCGCTGCTGGTCGTGTACTTCTTTGCCCTCCAGTTCCTGAACTCCGGCATCGACAGCTGGTTCGACACCGATCTGGAGCGGGAGCTGTCCTTTGTCCTGAAGCTCAGTCGGGAAACACTCGATCTCCAGGCCACCTCCCGTCTCATCCAGACCAGCGGCTTTGCCTCCGCACTCGGCAACCTGGAGGGGGAACCCCTGAGCCGGGCGCTGGCAGTGCTGCGTGCCGACGCCGGGGCCGACGAGCTGACCGTGTTTGCGGGGATGCGCCTCGAGAAGGTGGTCTCTGATTCAGGGACGGAGGCGCTGCCGCCGCGACTCCCGGAAGACGCGCTGACCGAACTGCTGCAGAGCCGGGCCTTCGTGGCCCTGGAACCGCAGGGCAACGCCCGCTACCAGATCCGCTCGGCAGTACAGATTCCCGGCGACCGTGCATCGCTCGGGCCGCGCTACCTGCAGGCGATCTTCCCGGTCGCTGACCGGCAGGGGAGGCTCGCGGATGCAGTCCAGGATACCTGGCTGCGCTACTCGGAACTGCGCTTCCTCCGCCAGCCCATCAGGGCGAGCCTGACGGTAACCCTGACTCTTGTGCTGCTGCTATCGCTGCTGACAGCCGCCGGCGGCGCATTCTTTTTCGCGCGACGCCTCGCGGCGCCCATCGAGGCGCTGGCGGCGGGTACCGAGGCGGTGGCCAAGGGCGACTTTGATTCGCGCCTGGCACCGGGCAGCGCCGACGAGGTCGGATTTCTCATTGATTCCTTCAACGACATGATCGGCCGGCTCGCGAAGGCACGGGAGGACAACCGGCACGGCCAGCAACAGCTCGAAAGCGAGCGGGCCAATCTCGCGGCCATCCTTGGCCGGCTGTCCACCGGTGTGATCGCCATTGATGCCTTCGGCCATCTGCAGATCGTCAATGATGCCGCCGGTGAAATCCTGGCCGTGGACCTGGGCGCGCTGACGGGGGAGTCCTTCGACAGCCTGGCTGACGCCGGGCCGCTGGCGGCCGGGTTCGTCGCGGCCTGGCGGACCCGGCTCGCCGGCGATGAGCGGGACTGGCGGGGCCAGATCGAGCTGCACGGTGAGGGACCGCGGCGCATCCTCAACTGCGCCAGCTCGCCGCTGCCAGGTGAAGCCGGCCGCGCCGGAGGGGCGATCGTGGTCTTCGATGACGTCACCGACCTGCTTGATGCGCAGCGGGAGGCAGCCTGGGGCGAGGTGGCCCGGCGGCTGGCTCATGAGATCAAGAACCCGCTCACGCCGATCCGCCTGGCCGCAGAGCGCATCCGGCGCCGTTACCTGCCGGCGATGACTGTGGAGGAGGGCCAGGTCCTGGATCGCTCCACCTACACGATCGTGCAGCAGGTGGAGGCCATGCGGGACATGGTCAACGCCTTCAGCGAGTACGCGCGGGCACCGGCGGTGAGCGTTGACCAGGTCGACCTGAGCCAGCTCGTTCGCGAGGTGAGCTGGCTCTATCGCGCCCAGGAAGGCCAGCCGGCGGTCCAGCTATCCGTCGACGAACACGTGGAAGTAGAGGCCGACGCCGTCCGGATCCGCCAGTTGCTGCACAATCTGATCCGCAACGCTCAGGAAGCGACAGAGGGACAGCCGGACGGCTGTGTCCACATCCAGCTGCGCCGCACGGCAGGCAAGGTGCCCGGCGTGGAACTGACGGTGGCGGACAACGGGCCTGGCATAGATGTCGAGGTTCTGCCGCGGATCTTCGAGCCCTATGTCACCAGCAAGAAGAAGGGTACGGGCCTGGGCCTCGC
>CAYOXI010000027.1:29777-32939 GCA_964407855.1 uncultured Chromatiaceae bacterium | reverse complement strand
CGATCCGGCCACCAGCTTGCCGAGGGCTTCGTAGGTGGCCAGTACCCGCGCCCCCAGCGCCGTAATCTCGGCGCCGCCTCCGCCCGCACCGCCGCGCCGGGCGATCACGAGCGGCCCGGTAAAGAGCTGGTTCATTTCCTCGACCAGCAGCCAGGCCCGCCGGTACGACATGCCGAAGCGCTTGCCGGCCGCATTGATCGAACGGGTCTCCTGGATGGCCCGGAGCATCGCGGCCTTGCCGGGGCCCATGCCCAGGCCGCGGCCCACCATGATCCTTATCTGGCAACTGACCTGTGCCTGGCCACTGACCTTGTCCCGCATGGACCGCCTCCTTTCGACCGGAACCACCAACCGGACACCTGTATTGGCAGCCCGTGTTCGTGTATTGTGCGCCGCACTGTATCAGCGTGTGTCCGGTCAGCTCGTCAACGTTCTGACTCACTACTCAGACCAAGCATCCCTGCCTCTACCGGACCAGAGGAACGCCTGAGCCCCCGCGGGCCAGGTCTCTGCAGGCCGGAGAGGAAAATCAGACATGTCATTTGCATCGCTCGGGTTGCGACCCGAACTGCTGCGCGCGATAACCGAGCGTGGCTACGACACCCCGACGCCAGTCCAGGCCCGGGCCATTCCGGAAGTGCTGGCGGGCCGGGACCTGCTGGCCGGCGCCCAGACCGGTACCGGCAAGACGGCGGGCTTTACCCTGCCGATCCTCCAGTTGCTGCACGAGCAGGCGGGCGGAGCGGAGGGCGAGGCGTCGCGCCAGCCGCGCCGCGTACCGCGGGCCCTGGTGCTCGTTCCCACCCGGGAACTGGCCGCCCAGGTGGCCGAGAGCGTGCGCATCTACGGGCAGTACCTGCCGACGTCGGTGACCGTGGTCTTCGGCGGCGTGGGCTTCAATCCCCAGGCCGAGAGCCTGCGGCGGGGCACCGACATTGTCGTCGCCACGCCCGGCCGGCTGCTGGACCATGTGCAGCAGCGCACCATTGACCTGTCCCGCGTTCGCATCCTGGTCCTCGACGAGGCCGACCGGATGCTGGACATGGGCTTCATCCACGACATCCGCCGGATCCTGAAGCTGCTGCCCGCCCAGCGGCAGAACCTGATGTTCTCGGCCACCTATTCCGGCGACATCCGCACGCTGGCTGCCGGCCTGCTGCGGAATCCCGCCACGGTGGAAGTGACGCCGAGGAATTCGGCGGTCGAGGCGGTGGCCCAGCATGTGCATGAGATCCGCAAGGAGGACAAGCGGCGCCTGCTGTCCCACCTGATCCGGACCAGCGACTGGGGCCAGGTGCTGGTTTTTACCCGCACCAAGCACGGTGCCAATCGCCTGACCAGTCAGCTGGAGGACGACGGCATCAATGCCGCCGCCATCCATGGCAACAAGAGCCAGTCCGCCCGGACCAAGGCACTGGCCGATTTCAAGCAGGGCCGCATCACGGCACTGGTGGCTACCGAAGTGGCAGCGCGGGGACTGGATATCAGCCAGCTGCCCTGCGTGGTGAACTACGAACTGCCGAACGTGCCCGAGGACTACGTGCACCGCATTGGCCGCACCGGCCGTGCGGGCGCCACGGGCACTGCGGTGTCCCTGGTGGCCAGCGATGAGCGCGGGCAGCTCAAGGATATCGAGCGGATGCTCGGCCGGCCCATCCCGCGCGCGCAGTTGCCCAGCATCTCCGAGCCGCCTGTGCGTCCCCGGTCCGAACGACCTGCGACCGCTGCTGCTGCCGATGCGCCGGCACGCCGTGCCGGCCGCCGTGGCGAGGGCGGCCCCCGGAACGCCAATGCCAACGGCTACAACCAGCGCGGTTTCCGCGGCCATGGTCCGGGCAGCAGCGGCCGGGGTGGTCGCCCCTCGGGCCGTTCCCGCACCGCTTGACCGCCTGCCGGGACTCCGGCAGCTTGAGAGCCGGGCCGGCCGAGGTCCGGCCATGCCAGGGATTGCGGTGATGCGTGCTCTGCTGCTGTCAGCGATGCTGGTCGGCCGGCTGGATGCCGCCGAACCGGTCGACGCAGTGCCGGTGCCGCCGGAAGCCTGCGTCGCCCTTCTTGCGCTGGATTTCGCCGAGGCGCTCGGGGTGCCAGTGCAACTGACTGGGGCCGCTACGGTTGACGGGTCGCCACCCATCCCGGAGACCTGCCGCGTCACCGGACGCATTGACAGCACGGTCGGTTTCGACCTGCATCTTCCCGTCCTGGACTGGGACAGCACACTGCTGGTAATCGAGTGTCCCGACACCTGCGGCGAGCCTGAGCGTAGTGCGGTGGCCGAGGCCCTGGGTCGCGGCTACGCGGCACTGACCGTCGACCCGCCGACGGATGCAGCGATGGAAAATGCCACCCGCCTCGCTCTGGAGGTGGTAGCCGGTTACTTTGGCGAGGGACCCGTCGACGTGCGGATTTCGACTAGACTGCGGCTCCCTGCAGTTCCTGTTGAATCGGAATCCCCGTGATGTCCCGGCATGCCCGACGGCTCCGCGCACTCTCCCTGCCACGGCTGCTCCTGCCACTGCTCCTTGCCATCCTGCCTGTGCACGGCACGGTTGCCGCCGGCGTTCGGGATCCGGCCAGCCCGACGATCCTGCTGACCGGCTCCAACCGCGGCGTTGGCCTCGCGCTGGCAGAGGAATATGCGGCCCGGGGCTGGAACGTGATCGCCACCACCCGCAGTCCGGACAGGGCCACCGACCTCCAGGCACTGGCGCAGAAGAATCCGAAAGTCCTCATCGAGAGACTCGATGTTACCGATGTCGGGCAGATCGCGGCGCTCGCGACGAAGTACCGGGGCGTGCCGGTCGACGTGCTGTTCAACAACGCTGCCTGGCTCGGCGAGCCGGTGAAGGACCAGCAGCTGGGCAACCTGGACCAGGACCTGTTCATCACCGTGATGAACACCAATGTCTACGGTCCCCTGAAACTTTCCGAGGCCTTTGCCGACAACGTGGCCGCCAGCGACCAGAAGAAGATCATCGGCATGACCAGCGGCCTGGGATCGCTGACACTGATGGGCCAGATGTCCCGCTTCTACTATTACCAGATGAGCAAGGCGGCGCTGAACATGGGCATGCGGGCGCTGCGCAGTGATCTGCGCAAGCGGGGCATCATCGTGGCCCTGCTCGCGCCGGGCATGGTGGAAACGGACATGCTGGAAGCCTC
>CAYOXI010000027.1:0-29677 GCA_964407855.1 uncultured Chromatiaceae bacterium | reverse complement strand
AGGCTGCGCTGCCAGGCGCGGCCGGCGGCTTCCGGCCCAATGCGTGGCTGCAGATCACGCCCGACGACCAGGTGATCCTGCAGGTGGACAAGATCGAGATGGGCCAGGGCGTGATGACCGGCTTCGTCACGCTGCTGTCTGAAGAGCTGCATCTGCCACCGGAGCACATCACCACCCGCATCGCCCCGGTGCACCCGCTGTTCCAGGATCCGCTCCAGCTCACCGGTGGCAGCGAGAGCATGCGGGTGCGCTGGCTGCCGCTGCGCGAAACCGGCGCCCGCGCGCGCCAGATGCTGCTGGACGCGGCTGCTGCCCGCTGGCAGGTCGACGTCGACAGCCTGCAGACCGATGGCACCGGTGCCGTGGTCAATCCGGCCACGGGCGCTGCCCTGCGCTATGGGGATCTCGCCGACGACGCGGCACTGCTGCCGCTGCCGCGGAAAGTGACGCTGCGCTCTCCGGCCAACTTCAGCCGCATCGGCACCGATGTGCCGCGCCCCGACATTCCCGCCAAGGTCACCGGCACCGCGAGCTTTGGAATCGATGTGCGACCGGCGGGCGTGCTCGTGGCGCTGGTCGTCCGGCCCCCGGATCTGGGCGGCAGCGTCGGCGACTGGGATGGCACTCAGGCGAGGCAGCTGCCGGGCGTGATCGCGGTGTTTCCAATGCATGCGGGCATCGCCGTGGTCGCGGAGAACTTCTGGTCGGCGAAACGGGCTGCCGCGGCCGTGACCGTGACCTGGCAGCCCGGACCGCTCGCCGGCGTGAGCAGCGCGTCGATCCGGGTGGAGCAGGGCCGGCAGCTGGCCGCGCGCCGCGGGCACCGCGTGCGCAACGACGGCAACGTGGAGGCGGTTCTCACGGCCAGCGAGCGCCGGGTCGAGGCTGAGTACTGGTTGCCGTACCTCGCCCACGCGACGCTGGAGCCGCCCGGCGCCACCATCTGGTTCCACGATGGCGTCTGCGAAGCCTGGGTGTCCACCCAGGGACCGGACCTCGCGCGCCAGGCGATCTGCGAGATCGCAGGTCTGCGGCGCGACCAGGTCACCGTGCACGCCACCTATGCAGGTGGTGGTTTCGGTCGCCGCGCCACCGCCGACTACGTGCTTGAGGCCGCGGCGATCGCCCGCGAAGTCGACCGGCCCGTGAAGCTGGTGTGGACCCGCGAAGACGATCTCCGCCACGGCCAGTACCGGGAGGCCACCCTGCACCGCCTGCAGGGTGCGCTGGATGCCGATGGCAGGATCGCCGGCTGGCACCATCGCATGGTTGCCGCCAGCCTCAATGCCCTGGTGTTCCCGATGATGTCAGGGACCGTGGCGCCCGAATGGATCCCCCGGCCGGTGATGCAGGGCTTCTCGACCACGATGGTGGCGCTGTTCGATCGGCTCGTCGGTTCCTTCTCGGCGCGGATGGGTGCCACCAGCGTGGCCTACGCCATCCCGAACCTCACCGTTGACGTGGTGGAGTGGAACCCCGGCGTGCCCGTCACGATCTGGCGGTCGGTGGGTCACTCCTATGCCTGCTTCGCGCTCGAATGCTTCATGGACGAGCTGGCTGCCGCCGCGCTGGCCGACCCCGTCGAGTTCCGCCGCCGGCACCTCAGGGACCAGCCGCGGCATCTGCGCGTGCTGGAGGTTGCGGCCGACAAGGCCGGCTGGGGCCGGCCACCGCCGGGACGCTTCCAGGGGGTCGCCGTGCAGGAATCCTTCGGCACGGTGGTGGCCGAGGTGGCCGAGATCTCGGTTGCCCCGGACCGGACGATCCGCGTCCACCGGGTCACCTGCGCGGTGGACTGCGGCCTCGTCGTCAACCCGGACATTGTCCGGCAGCAGATGGAAGGCGGCATCCTGTTCGGACTGTCGGCGGCCCTGTACGGGGAGATCACGCTGGACGGTGGCGCCGTCCGGGAGAGCAACTTCCACGACTACCGGCAGTTGCGCCTGGCCGAGGCACCCGAGATCGATGTGCACCTCGTGGGTGGCGGCGATGCGCCCAGTGGTGTCGGCGAGTCCGGCCTGCCGCCGATCGCACCGGCGGTGGCCAACGCGATCTTCGCCGCCACGGGTCAGCGGTCGCGCACGCTCCCGCTGCGCGCCGGCTGAGCCCAGCCCGCGATCCGGCCGAACATCGCGCTGATCCAGCGCCAGAGCCGGGGCAGCAGCCAGGCCGCGGCAAGAATTGCGAGCACCAGCATCACCAGCAGCACGACCGGCGCGAACAGCGCCAGCAGGACGATGCCTGGCGCGGTGAGGTCCTCAAAAAACGAGACCATCCAGTTCGAAAAGGGCTCGGGTGAATGGTTGATGGCCACCCGGCTGCCGGCCTTCGTCAGATGGCTGCCGGCCGTGATCGTGCCGCCGATCAGTCCGGCGGCCACCATCAGCGGCAGGCTGTCAGGGCCCAGGCCGCCGATGGCGCCCGCCGCCAGCAGGGCGCCGGCCGGGATGCGGATGAAGGTGTGGACCGCATCCCAGAGGCTGTCAAAGCCAGGCAGTTTGTCGGCAAGAAACTCCGCGGCCGCCAGCACGCCGCTGGTGCCGAGCACGACCGGATTCGACAGGATCACGAGGTGCGGCGGCAGTTCCACCCAGCCAAAGGCGCCGGCGGCACCCACCAGAAACAGCACCACGTAGAGGCGCAGGCCACTCGCCCAGGCGAGGCCACCGGCCAGCGCAATGCTCTGCAGGTCCATTCAGTCGCTCCCGTCCTGCAGCACGAGCAACTGCAGCGCGTCGCGGCTGTCAGGGTTCTCGGCCAGGTGACGCACGCCGGCCGGGATGAACACGAGGTCCCCGGAGGCTGCCGTCGCCCCGGTGTCCAGCGCCGGACCCCAGCGCACGCGCGCCTCGCCCTGCATTACCAGCAGCAGCCTGTCTCCCGCTCCCTGTTGCCGGGCGGGCGTCGATCCCCCGGGTGGAATGCGGAGCGTTGGCCGGACGACATCGGTGCCGGTGGGCAGATGGGTGAGGACAGCCAGCTGCCCCGGGACCAGCCGGCCGGCAACCCGGGCGTCGATGTTGCCCTGGCGGCATATCACGACGTCGACGAGGGTGTCGCTGACTGACAGGCTGCCCATGCCCCCAATTGTCGCACGGTGGCGGGGAAGGGCTGGGGCGAGAGCATCATCAGCGGCGTGGCGCCGGCGGGGGCCGAGATCAGCACCCGTCCGTTCCAGCTGGTCACCGGCCGGGTGTGGCGCGGCTCGGCCTTCGACCTGATGCACGCCGGCAAGTCGATCCGCAGCGTCGTCACTTTCTAAAGGCCACCGCCCGGTTCAGGGCAGGCGGATGGGCCCCCCGCGTTCCTGGCGCCGCAACGTCCGGTAGGGAGCCCCGGCGTGCAGTTCCACGCCGCTCGGCCAGTAGAGGATGTTCTGGTTGCGGTCCAGCTGCAGGCGCCGGAACTCCCGCACATCGCGGAGGCGGGCGAGGCAGCGGGGCCCCAGGTGGTCCTCGAGGTCCACGGCACCCTCGGTGCCATCACCGTAGGCGAGCCATAGCTGGAGGCGGTCCAGCGGCCAGGCAGCCATCAGTCGGGGAATCATCACGACGCATCCTGCGTCGCGTGGCCGGCGCGTCACAAGCCGCCTAACTGGCTCGTGTGACTGCTTATGGCGACCGCCCGTCAGGGCAACGCGGCTGCCCGCCAGCGCTCCACCCGGTCCCGCACCAGTGTCTCGATGGATGCCCAGCTGTCGGCCCGGGGGGCCGGCAGGTCGCGGTTGGTGGAGTTCACGACCACGATGGTCTCGTGTCCGCCCGCCCGCAGCGCGCGGATGTTGTCCGGGCTGTCCTCCAGATAGAGATCCGCGCCCACGGCCGCCTTGTCGCGCATGAAGCACAGGTCCCAGAAGGGGATGCCGTGGTGCTCAAGCCACGCAGTGGTCTGGCGGATCGCCTCCTGGTGGAACCACGGGATATAGAGGCGGTGGGTGATGATGCGGATACGGATCTCCGCAATGGTATCCAGCCGGCGCAGGGCGGCCGGCGCGCCGGGCACCGGCGGCAGGCGGCGGAACAGCTCCCGTTCCTTGACTGCGAAGCGATGCAATGCGTCGTAGCCACCGGCTCCCTCCAGCTGCCACTCGCTGAAGCCGTAGCTGACCTCGTCGGTGAGGGTGTGGTCAGGCACGCCGAGCCACTCAGCGGCGATCGGTTTCAGGCCCCGGGCGAAATCCGCCACGACACCATCCAGGTCTACGCCAAGGACAAAGTGACGGCTGGCGGAGGACCGGGTCATGGGCCGGCATTCTAGGTGACGCAGGGCGACATCGGGGCGACATAAGGGATGAGCGGTCCCGGGGAGCGACGAGCGGATCTAAGCTGCTGAATCTAATGGACCTTTTGCCGGAAAACGCGATCTGGATCACGGTCGGCGGGCGTCCCGGCCCCTATCGTGGCTGCCATGTCGGAGTGTCGCGGAGTCGTGCAGATGGTGGTCCGGAGACAGCAGCGGGGCTACACCCTGATTGAACTGATGACGACCCTCGCCGTGCTGGGGGTCGTCACCGCGCTGGCCGTGCCCAACTTCCGGGACTTCGTGCGCAACAACCGCGCCACCGAGGAGGCCAACGCGCTGGTGGGCGCCCTGGCCCTGGCGCGAAGCGAGGCGGTCACCCGCGGGGTACCGGTCTCGGTCTGTGCCAGCGCCGACAACGAGACCTGCAGCGGCGCCAACGACTGGAGCACCGGCTGGATCGTCTTCACCGATGCCAACGCGCCGGCCGGCTCCGTCGACAACGGTGCGGTGCCGGACACAGTGCTGCGGGCCCTGCCAGCCCTGCGGCCGGGCTCGGTGCTGACCGGCGATGCGGCCTTCATTGCCTACGCGGCCACTGGTTTTGCCCGGGATGCGGGGGGCATCAATTTTGCTCTCGAGGTGAGCGGCTGCACCGATGACAACAACCGGACCGTCACTGTCAACGCCCAGGGCCGCGCCAGCGTGGCCTATGCGGCCTGTATTTGATCAGCCATGAACAGCAACAGACACAAGCTGCAACACGGCCAGGCGGGCGCCACGCTGGTCGAAATCATGATCACCGTCGTGCTGGTCACGATCGGCCTGCTCGGGCTGGCCGGCCTGCAGCTGGCGACGGTACAGAACACCAACAGCGCAGCCCAGCGCTTCGAGGCCACGACTCTTGCCTGGGACATCCTGGAACGCATGCGGGCCAACCGCCAGCGGGCGCTGAATGGCGATTACGACCTTGCGCCGGGCGATGCGCCGGGGGCGGCCGGCCAGGCGGGCATCGATCTGGATACCTGGGTAGACGCGCTCGCGATCCTGCCCAACGGCCAGGGTGGGGTGGCGGTCGACGATGGTGTGGTGACGATCCAGGTGCTGTGGACCGACATCTCGGCCGACAACCCGGCGGACAGCCGGGACGCCGTGGTGCAGATGAGGACAGAGCTGTGATCACGGGGCCGAACATGACACCAAAAAAGCCACGCGCGTCCCAGGCCGGTATCGGCCTGGTGGAGATCATGATTGCCATGGTGCTCGGACTGATGGTGACCGGTGCTGTGATCCAGATCTATATCACCACCAAGCGCCAGAACGACATGCAGACCAGCCTCACGGGCCGGCAGGAGTCGCTGCGCTTTGCTGCCCAGCTGATCCAGCGGGATGCCCAGATGTCCGGCTTCAGGGGTTGCCTGCGTGACCTGGGGACAATGGTCAACACGCTGAACGACGCGGGCGACTTTCTCTACGACTTTGGCCAGCATGTGGTCGGCTTCGACGACAGCGAAGCACCGCCGGCCTCGATTACCAACGTGGTTCCCGGCACGGATGTGCTCACCCTGCGCACCGTGGATGATCCCGGCGTGTTCATCATCGCCGCGATGGGTACCACGACCGACGATCCGGTTACCGTCGCCGGCCTGAATCCAGCGCCGCTGGCCGCCGGCGATTTTGCCCTGATTGCTGACTGCGGCGGGGCCGCGGCCTTCCAGGTCACCGGCTTCAATGCGGGTACGGGCACGATCAGCCACGCGATCGGCGGTGGCGGGCCGGGCAACGCCACCGACAACCTCGCGCGGCGCTTCGAACCCGGAGCACAGGTGTTCCGGCTGCGGACCACGACCTACTACATCCGCAACAGCGAGGCGGGAACGGGTCCCGCGCTGTGGCGCCGGATCGGCTTGAACAACCCGGAAGAACTGGCGGCCGGCATCGAGAATCTCCAGGTCCTCTATGGCCTTGATGCCGATGGCGACCAGGCGCCAGACAACTATGTGACCGCGGATGCCGTTGCCGACTGGGGTCGGGTGGTGAGTCTCCAGGTGGCGCTGCTGGCTGCGGGCACCCAGGACAACGCCGGCGACACCGATACCCGCACCTTCCAGCTGCTGGACAAGGCAGTCGATCCCGCTGCCGATGGCAACTCGGAACGCCGGGTCCGTCGCGCCATGACCTTCACTGTTGCCCTGAGGAACCGGCTGTCATGAGTCCCAATGCTGCGAACCTGCTCAGCCACGGTGCGACCCGCCAGCGCGGCGCTGCGATGGTCATCGCCCTGGTCATGCTGCTGGTACTCACCCTTCTGGCTACGGCGAGCGCCCGGATGACGATCCTCGAGGAACGGATGACGGGCAATACCCAGGATCGTGGCGTCGCCTTCCAGGCCGCCGAGGCGGCCCTGCGGGCCGGTGAGGACCAGGCCCAGGTGCCGATCCTCCCGGACTTCGCCGTCAACGCCGCCGGTCTCTACCAGCCACCGGACCCGGACGAGACCCCCCTGTGGCTGGCCGTGAACTGGGATAGCGTGGCAGACGTCCTCAGTTACGGCGGGCTGGGGGATGCCCCGGGCGCGCTGGCCCGGGCTACGTCCAGCTTCCTGGTGGAGGAAATGCCCTGGGTGGCGACGCCCGGTGAGAGCCTGGCGGCGGATGCCACCGTGGATGAGGGCACCTTCTTCCGGGTTACGGCCAGGGGCGTCGGGGTGAGCGGCAACGCCATCGTCACCCTGCAAAGCACCTTCAAGCGTTAGTGGACTACACGATCATGGAAAGTCGGAGACCAGACATGCACAGTTCAATGCGGACACGGATGTCCACCCTGCTCGGCGGCATGCTGCTGGCGCTCAGCCAGGCGGGCAATGCGGTGAGCATCGCCCAGTCACCCCTGTTCATTGCGGCCGGCGTGACGCCCAACGTCATGCTGATCGTGGACAACTCGGGCAGCATGAACAACGCCATCTGGGCAGCTGACTTCGACCCCACAGTCAGCTATCCCGACTGGAGCCCGCTGATCGATCACGACACGAATCCGGCTACCGAACTGCGGGAGGGCTGGGCCGCGAGTAACGGCAATCTGATCCTCTCCACGCTGGTGAACTGCCGCTATCGGGGAACCTGCGCCGGCGCAACCGACACCGCGCCGAACTGTCCGGCCAGCCATGTGCGCGGCCGGAGTGAGGATGGCACGGTGACCAAGTGCCTGCGGTTGCCGGACCCGGTGGGTGGCAACGCGACCCGGTATGGTGGCAATTACCTCAACTACCTGTTTGAGACGTATGCGACCACCGGGGTTGATCCCCAGACCGAAGACCTGCGGGGCGGGCAGATTCCGGCGGATTACCGCATGAACGTGGCCCGCAACGTGGCCACCAACGTGGTCAACGGCAACAGCAACCTGCGCCTCGGCCTGACGCGCTTCAATCTGGATCAGGGCGGCACGATCCTC
Source organism: uncultured Chromatiaceae bacterium (assembly GCA_964407855.1). Lineage (GTDB taxonomy): Bacteria > Pseudomonadota > Gammaproteobacteria > Steroidobacterales > SHZI01. The sequence goes on along the minus strand of CAYOXI010000027.1, from coordinate 21,988 downwards.
GCGAACTGCGGGGCCGATGCGGCCACCATCAACGGCCAGATTGCAACGCTGACGGCCTCCACCTGGACGCCACTGGCTGAAACGCTCTACGAAGTGACCCGTTATTTCCGGGGCATGGACAGCCAGTACAACGCTGGCGTGACCTATACCAGCCCGATCCTGTACCGCTGCCAGAAGAGCTTCGCCATCGTCATCACCGACGGTTTCCCCACCCAGGACACCAGCTTCCCCGTTGATGACCCGGCGGACCTGGTCGATACAACCCGGTCCCTGCCCGACTGGGATGGCCTGGCACCGGTAACCTCGGCCGCTGACTACCCCAACTTTCCCCAGTATTCAGACGGATTCCAGACTGGCGGCAATACGCAGGAAGGCTTCAGTCTCTACCTGGACGACATCGCCAAGTTCGCCCAGGACATTGACATGCGTACCGGGGAAAATGATGTGACCGGCATCAGCTTCGATGATGCCGCATTTCCCAGGCAGAACCTGGTCACCTACACGGTGGGCTTCGCCGTCGCGAACCAGATGATGGCTGATGCGGCGGAATACGGTACGGGTATCTACCTGCTGGCCAATGACGAGGCCCAGCTCACGGCGGTGCTGCAGGCGGCCCTGGCCGACATCGAGGCCCGCACCAGCTCGGCAGCCTCGGTGGCCACCAACTCCACGCGCCTGGCCTCCGACACCTTCATCTACCAGGCCCGGTTCTCCAGCGGCGACTGGGGCGGCCAGCTGCTCGCCTATCCGATCGGCGCGGATGGCGAGATCGCGACCCTCGAGGTGGACGGCGTTCCCAGGCTCGGCGCCAGGGTTGGCTGGAATGCTGCCCAGCTGCTGCCGGCTCCGGTCGACCGCAACATCTACACCTACGACCCGGGCGCCGCCCTGGGTTCCCGCGGCCGGAGCTTCGAGTGGGCGGAGCTGACGGCCACCCAGCAGGCCGAGCTGGATATCGAACCCATCAGCGCGGTCGCCGATGGGCTCGGCGAGAAGCGTCTGGACTACCTGCGCGGCGACGACTCCCTGGAGATCAGCCTGGGCGGGCCGTTCCGCAACCGCAGCTCGAAGCTGGGCGACATCATCAATTCGGATCCCACCTTCGTCGGCCAGCAGAACTTCGGCTTCGATGCCCTGCCTGGCGCGGAGGGCGAGCAGTACCGCACTTTCCGGCAGACTGCGGACTACACGAACCGTCCGCCGATGGTCTACGTGGCCGCCAACGACGGCATGCTGCATGGCTTTGACGCGCTGACGGGCGTCGAACGGCTGGCCTACATGCCCAACGCGGTCTACCCGCAGCTCCGCTTCCTGACGGACCAGTCCTTCAATACCAACCACCGGCTGATCAACGACGGCGCTCCGCGGGCAATTGATGCCTACCTGAACGGCGCCTGGAAGACCATCCTGGTGGGCAGTCTGGGTGGCGGCGGCAGGGGCGTCTATGCGCTGGATGTCACGGAACCGGACAACTTCGGTCCTTCTGACGTGATGTGGGAGTTCACCAGCGCCGACGACGCCAGCATGGGTGTAGCCATCCCCCAGCCCACCGTCGCCCGCATGTACAACGGTGACTGGGTGGCCGTGGTGCCCAATGGCTACAACAGCGGCGGCAATGCCGTGCTGTTTCTCCTCGACCTCCGTACTGGCGCGGTCATCAGGAAGATCGACACCGGGGTCGGCGGGGATAGCGGCCTGTCCAGTGCCACGCCGGTGGATGTGGACGGCGACCGGATCACCGACTACATCTATGCCGGCGACCTGCAGGGCAACATGTGGAAGTTCGACGTCACGAGCTCCAGTGCAGCCGACTGGGGCGTGGCCCTGGGTGGCGTGCCGCTGTACACGGCCTGCAGCTCTGATCCCTGCACGGCATTCAATCGCCAGCCGATCACGGCCCGCCCCGAGGTGGGGATCAGCCCGCCGGCCGGCTACTTCGTCTACTTCGGCACCGGGCGATACTTCGCGGTGGGCGACAACGGCGTGGGCACCGGGGCCAACACGATCTATGCCATCCGGGACAAGAATGCCAAGGGCGCCTCGCCCGAGGCCATTCCCGGCCCGGGTCGTGCAACGCTGGTCCAGCAGAGCGTGCTGAACGAGCAGACCATCGATTTCGACGGGACCATCGAGAACATCCGGGTCACCACCAACTTCCCGATCTTCGACGCGGATGACGGCTGGTACCTGGACCTGCCAACCACGGGCGAGCGCCAGGTGAGCAACCCGATCCTGCGGGCCGGGCGCCTGATCTTCACGACGGTGATCCCCTCCGGCGACGAGTGCTCGGCGGGTGGTACCAGCTGGCTGATGGAGCTGGATGCACTCACCGGTTCCCGGCTGCAGGAGTCGCCCTTCGACCTGAACCGGGACCGGTCCTTCGACATCAATGACTTCGCACCGCTGGATCCCAACGATCCGGACAGCCCGCTGGTGCCCGTGAGCGGCCGGCAGTCGAAGCAGGGCATCATCAAGACGCCCGGCATCGTCACCGACGACCGGATCGAGTACAAGTACGCCAGCGGCAGCGCGGGCGGTGTGGATACCACCATCGAGAATGCCGGACGCCAGCGGGGCCGGCAGTCCTGGCGCGAGATTCAGTAAGGAGTCTGATCATGACCAATGGCATGACCAAGCGGCAACAGCTTTTCCGGGCCCTGATGGCGCCCCTCGTCCTGGTCGCGACGCTCGCCGGTGGGGCCGGCCAGGCCCTGGCTGCTGACCCACCCGAGCCCATCCTGGCACGGGTTGAGGCTGTCAGCCTGGCCGCCCGGCAGATACAGGCGAGCGGGCAGCTTTATGCGCTGTCCAGCACGGTCGTCATTACCAGTCATGACGGCGGTGCCAGACTGAGCCTGCAGGACCTCTATCCCGACCAGCAGGTCCTGATCGTGCTGGGCAGTCCCGGCGAAGAGCTGCCGGTCATCAAGAGCCTGGCGGTTGTCTTCGAATAGCGGCTCCAGACCAGATCACAAGGAAGCCAGGCATGAATCTGCACTATTCCCGGGGCGTGACGCTGATGGAGCTGCTCGTGGTGGTTACCATCATCGGCATCCTGGCCATGGTAGCGGTCCCGTCCTACCAGTCCAGCGTCCAGCAGGGCCGGCGCGCTGATGCACGTGTCACGCTGAACAACGTGGCGCAGCGACTGGAGCGCTGCTACACGCAGTTTGGCGCCTACAACGCGGCCGAGTGCGGCGTTGTCGACGGTGATGTCGTGACCTCGCCGGAGGGCTTCTATGCGGTGACAGTGACGGTTCCCGATGCCGCCAACTACACCCTGACGGCGGATCCCGCAGGGACGCAGGTGGCGGATACCCGCTGTGGCAGCCTCGAAGTCACGAACACCGGTGTCCGGAGTGCCTCCGGTACCCTCCCGGACCAGTGCTGGTAGTACCGGTCAGCTTTCGCGCAGTAGTTCCCCCAGTTCTCCCAGGGTCGTGACTGGGCTCCCGCAGACCAGGCCGTTGCAGACATAGGCCACCGTGCCCGGGCCGGCGGCCCTGGCAGCCAGCATCGGTGGCAGGTCGGCAGCCGCCACCGGGATCGTGAACACCAGCCGACCGGGATCAAAGGCGGCACCAGCCAGTTCCGACCACCGGACAGCGTCGTCGCCGTCGCCCCGGATGATGATCAGCCGCGGCGGGTAAAGCTGCTCCCCGAGGGCATTGAGCAGGGAGCAGTGGCCGTGGGGAAATTCCTGCAGTGCCTGCCATCCGGCCCTGACCGTGCGCCGGGCGGCGTCCAGATAGCGCGTCTCGCCCAGCAGGCAGCCGAGCCGTCCCAGCGCCAGCGCGGCCACGCCGTTGCCCGAAGGCAGCGCCTCGTCGGCCATTGGCCGGGAGCGGTGCAGCAGCGCTTCGTGATCGTGGGCCGTGAACCAGAAGCCTCCCAGCGCCGGATCCTCGAAGCGCTCGAGCAGGCTGTCGGCGAGCCAGATCGCGAAGCGCAGCTGCGTCGGATCCCACCTTGCCTGCAGCAGTTCCAGCGTCGCATCCAGCAGGAAAGCGTAGTCATCCAGATAGGCATTCAGTCGGGCGCGCCCCCCTTTGGCGGTGGCACAGAGTTGCCCGTCGACGACCATGCCGGTGCGGATGTAGTCCAGCGCACCGGCCGCCGCGGTGCTGTAATCGGGTCGCCGGAGCAGCCGGCCGGCAATGGCGAGGCCCCGGATCATCAGGCCGTTCCAGCTGGCGAGGATCTTGTCGTCGAGCCCCGGTCTCACCCGCTGCTGGTTCCGGACCTGCAGCAGCTTGATCCGGCCGCTGTCCTGCAGGCGTTGCACGGTGGATTCCGGCCAGCCAAGGCGCGCTGCGATCTCGTCCACCGGCGTGTGCACCCGCAGGTGCCAGGCCGTGACCTGGTGGTGGGGTTCCTCGAAGTTTGGCGGCAGGTCGAGGCCGAAGCGGGGCGCGAGGACCGCATATTCGTCCGGGGTCAGCACCGTCCGCACCTGCTCCGGTGTCCAGACGTAGAAGCGGCCTTCCTGGCCCTCGGAATCCGCGTCGAGGCTGGACCAGAAGGCCCCCGCCGGAGAGCGCATCTCGCGCAGTACCCAGTCGGCCGTCTCGCGGGCGACGGTCCGGAAGTTCTCGTCCCCACTGATCTGGAACATCTGTGCGTACAGCGCCAGCAGGGGCCCGTTGTCGTAGAGCATTTTCTCGAAGTGGGGGATGGTCCAGCTGCGGTCGACGGCGTAACGGCAGAAGCCACCGCCCAGCTGGTCGTAGATGCCCCCCTCGGCCATCCGCTGCAGTGTGAGGGCCGCAAAATACAGGGCATCCCTGTCCGGTTGCGGATCCCGCGCAGTGCTGCGCCAGTGGCGCAGCAGCCGGTCGATCGTGGTCGGGTGCGGAAACTTCGGGGCGCCGCCGAAGCCGCCGTGCTCCCGGTCAACCTGCTCCCCGATGACCTCCCGGAATGCCTGCAGGGGTCCGGAGTCCGGCGCGTCCGTGCCGGGTGCTACTGCCTCGAGCCGGGCGAAAGCCTGGCGCAGGGCATCGGCCTGCCCACGCAGATCAGCTCCCTGGGTGCGGTAGTAGTCGGCCACCCGTTCCAGTACCTGCCGGAAGGCAGGCATCCCGTAGCGGTCTTCATTGGGGAAGTAGGTGCCGCCGAAGAAGGGCGCCTGGTCCACGGGACTGAGGAACATCGTCAGCGGCCAGCCGCCGCCGCGCCGGGTGATGAACTGGTGGGCTGCCTGGTAGATGCGATCGAGGTCTGGGCGCTCCTCCCGGTCAACCTTGATGTTCACGAACAGGCGATTCATCACCGCCGCGGTCGCCGGATCCTCGAAGGATTCGTGGGCCATCACGTGGCACCAGTGGCATGCCGAATAGCCGATGGACAGCAGGATGGGCCTGTCCTCCGCCTGGGCCCGGGCGAGCGCTGTCTCGCCCCACGGATACCAGTCCACCGGGTTGTCGGCGTGCTGCAGCAGGTAGGGGCTGGTCTCGCCGGCAAGCTGGTTCATGGGGCCCGGGTCTTTCAGGCAGCGATTCGCTGGGGAAATATCCACAGCAGGGTAACCGTCAGCAGCACGTAGCGGGCGAACTTGCCAAGCGCCATCCAAGCAACGCAGGGCCAGAAGGGCAGTTTCAGCCACCCGGCCACGACGCACAGCGGGTCGCCAGCGACCGGCAACCAGCTGAGCAGGCAGGCCCGGGGACCAAAGCGCTTCAGCCAGGCGAGTGCCCGCGGGTCCTGCGGTTCCCGGCCCGCCACTTTCTCCCAGGCACGCTCGGCCCCGTAGCCCATCCACCAGCTGATGGCGCCGCCCGTGGTATTGCCGGCGGTGGCGACCAGGATCGCCGGCCACAGCAGTTCCGGCTGGAGTTTCAGCAGGCCGAAGAGCGCAAATTCCGAGCCGAGCGGCAGCAGGGTTGCCGAGAGCAACGCCACCACGAAGATCGTGGGCAGGCCGACGGCCGGCAGTGCGAAGGAGGCCAGCAGGCCCATCAACCAGTCTTCCATGCGGGCGCATTATCCGTGTTGCGCTAGACTTTGTGCGGATGCGTATCGGCCCCCACAGACTCGACCCGCCGCTGATCCTGGCACCGATGGCCGGAATCTCGGACAAGCCGTTCCGCCGGCTGTGTCGCGGGCTGGGTGCTTCACTGGCCGTCTCGGAGATGACGACCGACGAGCCACGCCTGTGGGCCACCCGCAAGTCCCGGCTGCGCATGGATCACGACGACGAGCCGGGCCCGGTGAGCGTCCAGATCGCCGGCCACGATCCGGCCCGGCTGGCCGATGCCGCCCGCTACCATGCCGACCGGGGTGCCGATCTCATCGACATCAACATGGGCTGCCCGGCCAAGAAGGTCTGCAACGTGGCGGCGGGTTCCGCGCTGCTGCGGGACGAGTTGCTGGTTGCCCGGATCCTGGTGGCGGTGGTCGCCGCGGTCCAGGTACCCGTGACCCTCAAGATCCGTACGGGCTACGACCGCAGTTCCCGTAACGCCCCGCAGATCGCGCGGCTGGCCGAGCAGGCCGGCATTGCGGCCATCGCCGTCCATGGCCGGACCCGGCAGGACTTCTTCGCGGGTGCGGCGGAGCATGACAGCGCCGCGCTGCTGAAGGCGACCGTGAAGATCCCGGTGATCGTCAACGGGGATATCGACTCGCCGGCCACAGCCAGGGACCTGCTTGAGCGGACCGGTGCCGATGCGCTGATGGTTGGCCGTGCGGCCCGGGGCCGGCCGTGGATCTTCAGGGAGATTGCCCACTTTCTTGCGACCGGCACCTTGTTGCCGTCACCGCCACCGGCCGAGGTGGCCGCGATCATCCTCGGGCACCTGGCGGCCATGTACGCGTTCTACGGCGAGGAGAGCGGCGTCCGCGTCGCACGGAAGCACCTGGCGTGGTACTGCCGGGACCGGGCAGGCGGAGATGACTTCCGCCGCCAGATCAATCAGGTGACCACGGCGGCAGCCCAGTCCGCCCTGACGGCAGACTTCCTGGCGGGCTCCGCACCGGAGGCCCGCCAGGCTGCCTGACGACTCAGCTGTTGCGGATCGACAGCACCGGGCACGGCGCGTGCCGCAGCACCGCTTCGGTGGTGCTGCCCAGCAGGACCTTGCGGACGCCGCTGTAGCCATGCGTTGTCATGATGATCATCGCCGCGCCCTTTTCCCGGGCGTAATCCACGATCGCTTCCGACGGGCGCCCCACCAGCACTTCAGCCAGCGCATCGGCCGGGAGCGTGGCCCGGTTGGTGGCAAAGAGGCGTTCCAGCCGGGTCCGGGCGCCGGCCACCAGCTCCGCCGTCGTGGGGACGGGCACGGTGCCGATATCCAGCGTGGCGTAGATCTGCGGCTCTTCAACCACATACAGGCAATGGACCCGCGCCTGCAGCACGTCCGCCATGCGCCGTGCCCAGGGCAGGCTGGCCAGCGACAGCTCCGAGAAGTCCGTGGGGAATACCACTACACCCTTGTCAGCCATGTCTTCGACCTCTCTTCACTGATGAACAGACCTATGCTAACCCGTTGCTTCCCGTGACGCCTTCCGCTCGGCGCGGCTGCCCAGCAAGGGGACACTCTCCAGCACCCAGTTGCCAGTTGTACGCCGCCGGGGGCTCGGAATCGCAAAGGCTGCATCCTTGCCGTTGCGCCGGGTGAACTCATCCCAGTCGATGCGCCAGCCCTTGTCATCGAACCTGCTGAGCCATTCCCGGTAGGCGACCACGGCCTTGTCCGCGGGCATCAGCACCTCCTTGGCGTTGCTGGTCGGCGTGCGCGGCGGATAGACGACGCCCAGGATCTCGATGTCCTGCTGGGCGATGACCTTGTTGCGGGCATGGATCGGGCCGTCGTTCTGGGGCTCCAGCATGAAGTTGCGCATGTTGACGAAGAAGATCCGCGTCGTGTCCTGGTCCACGGGCTGCTCGAAGAAGTACTGGCGGAACTTCTGGCCCTTGCCCACGTTGATCTCGGTGATCATGGTGTTGGGCCCGTGGGTGCCGCTGCCCGCGTACACCTCGTTCGGGTCGGCCACGCCAGCCTGCTTCCAGGTCTTGTCCTGCAGGCCCGGGGAATTGAAGCGGTGGATGAACCACATGCCCCAGCCCTGCGGGTAGTCCACTACGTCGTACTCCCGGACCCGGTAGGTTTCCCGGTTGATGCCCTTGAAGCCGTGGGTCGGGTGGACGAACTCATTGTGGGCGGGATCGAGGCCGTTCTCGATGGAGCGCTCGTAGTAGTAGTTGACATCCAGGATCAGTACCGAGTTGGCCCGCCAGGCCGGGTCGCTGTATTCCTCGATCTCCAGCAGCGGCGGACGCTCGTCTTCCGGCAGGTCGCCCAGGAAGGCGAAGACGATGCCGTACTTCTCTGCCGTCGGATAGGCATCCACCTTGGCGCGGGCGGGGGGCTTGGTGCCGTAGCCGATGGACGGGATGTTCTTGCAGTCCCCGTCGCCATTGAATTCCCAGCCGTGGTACGGGCAGACCACGCAGTCATCCACGATGCGGGGATTGCTGCCCAGTTCCCAGGGGCCCGACAGGGATCCGCCACGGTGCACGCAGGTGTCGCTCAGTACCCGGGCCCGGCCTTTTGAGTCCCGGAACACGGCCAGGTTGACACCCAGCACCCGGGCCCGCTCGGGTTTGTCCGGGCCGAGATCCTCGCTGCGGATGATGGGATACCAGAAATTGATGTACATGAGCGGCGACTCCTCTTGATGGTTGTCCGTGCCCGGTATTCCCCAGCTGGCCGGGCTGCTGTTCATGACAGGAAGGCCCCCGTCACGCAGTCCGATTGTTGGCCACGCCTGGCCTGCCGGCAGTCAGCGAAACTACCTATATGGATCCTGACCGCTAACCGGTAGGGTGCCGGTCGCCCAACTCATTCAGGGAGTCAGCCGTGGCTGCGGCCAGTACCTTCTACAACGACCGCGTCGTTCGCCAGTTCGCCCTGATGACGGTTGTCTGGGGCATCGTTGGCATGCTGGTGGGTGTGGTCATCGCCGCCCAGCTGCTGTGGCCGGCGCTCAACTTTGACATCCCATGGCTGACTTTCGGCCGCCTTCGCCCCCTGCATACCAATGCAGTGATCTTTGCCTTCGGTGGCTCGGCGCTCTTTGCCACGTCCTACTACATAGTGCAACGCACCTGTCATGTGCGGCTGTTCAGCGACCGGCTGGCCGGTTTCACCTTCTGGGGCTGGCAGCTGATCATCGTGCTGGCGGCAATCTCACTGCCGCTGGGGGCCACGTCCAGCAAGGAGTACGCCGAGCTCGAGTGGCCCATCGACATCCTGATTGCGGTCGTCTGGGTGGTCTACGGCATCGTGTTCTTCGGCACGCTGGCCCAGCGGCGCATCCGGCACATCTACGTGGCCAACTGGTTCTTTGCCGCCTACATCATCACCATTGCCGTGCTCCACATCGTCAACAGCCTGGCGGTGCCGGTGACCCTGACCAAGTCCTACTCCGTGTACGCGGGCACGGTGGATGCCATGGTCCAGTGGTGGTACGGGCACAATGCAGTGGGCTTCTTCCTCACGGCCGGTTTCCTGGGGATGATGTACTACTTCGTGCCCAAGCAGGCTGGCCGGCCCATCTACTCATACCGGCTCTCGGTGGTGCATTTCTGGGCGCTGATCTCCATCTACATGTGGGCGGGTCCCCACCACCTGTACTACACCACGCTGCCCGACTGGGTCCAGTCGCTCGGCATGGTCTTCTCCCTGATGCTCATCGCACCCTCGTGGGGCGGCATGATCAACGGCATCATGACCCTGTCCGGCGCCTGGGGAAAACTGCGCAACGACCCGATCCTGAAGTTCCTCATCGTGTCCCTGTCCTTCTACGGCATGTCCACCTTCGAGGGCCCGATGATGTCCATCCGGACGGTCAATGCCCTGTCCCACTACACGGACTGGACCATAGGCCACGTGCACTCGGGCGCCCTGGGCTGGGTGGCCATGATCTCCATCGGGTCGCTCTATGCGCTGATCCCGCGTCTCTATGGTCTCAAGGAGATGTACAGCACCCGGCTGATCGATATCCACTTCTGGACCACCACGATTGGCATCGTGCTCTACATCGTGGCCATGTGGATCGCCGGGGTGATGCAGGGACTGATGTGGCGGGCCACCAATGCGGACGGCACGCTCACCTACAGCTTCATCGAGTCCCTGAGTGCCACCTATCCCTACTACGCGATCCGGCTGCTCGGTGGCGTGCTGGTGCTGGCCGGCATGTTCCTGATGGCCTGGAACGTCTACCGCACCATCGGGCAGCGTAGCGAGGACATTGATGTGAGCATTCCCGCGCCGGTGGCACAACCCGCATGAAGCACGACACGATCGAGAAGAACCTGGGCCTGCTGGCAGTCCTGACAGCAGTGGTGATCAGTGTGGCCGGCCTGGTGCAGATTATCCCCCTGTACTTCGCCACTGAAACCAGCCAGCCCGCGCCGGGGGTCAAGCCCTACACCGCTTTGCAGCTCGAGGGCCGCGACGTCTATATCCGGGAGGGCTGCTACAACTGCCATTCCCAGATGGTGCGGCCCCTGCGGTCGGAGACCGAGCGCTACGGCACGTTTTCGCTGGCCGGGGAGTCGGTCTACGACCATCCCTTCCAGTTCGGCTCCAAGCGCACCGGCCCCGACCTGGCCCGGGTCGGTGGCCGCTACAGCGACGACTGGCACCGCATCCACCTGATCAGTCCCCGGGACGTAGTGCCGGAGTCCAACATGCCCGGCTACCCGTGGCTGGAGCGCCGGTTTCTGGATCCGCAACTGACGCCGCGCAAACTCGCTGCCCTGCGCAGCATCGGCGTGCCCTATACCGACGAGGACTTAAGCGGCGCGAGTGCGGCCGTGGAGGGCAAGACAGAGATGGATGCGTTGATCACCTACCTGCAGATGCTGGGCGTCGCTTCCCGCAGCTGGAGTGCCGAGTGATGGACGTTGGCCTGGTGCGGGGTCTGGCAACCGTGTTTGCCATGCTCGCCTTCACGGGCGTGGTGATCTGGGCCTGGAGTGCCAGGCCGCGCAAGGACTTCCAGGAGGCCGCGCAGCTGCCACTGGAAGAGGATGAGGGTAGCGAGGAGCAGCGGCGATGACGAGTGGCTGGAGCTGGTTCATCATCATCCTGACCCTGGGCAATATCGCGGCGGCGCTGTGGCTCTTCGGTATCTATTCCACGTCGACCAGGGCGGAGCCCGGCGATACGGGACACATCTGGGACAGTGACCTGCAGGAGCTGAACAACCCGCTGCCGCGCTGGTGGTTGTGGCTGTTCCTCGCATCGGTCGCCTTCGGCCTGGTCTACCTGGTCCTGTATCCCGGACTGGGAAGCTACCCGGGCCTGCTCGGCTGGTCCCAGCAAAGCCAGCACGCGGCCGAGGTCCAGGCAGCGGACGCAGCCCAGGCGCCGCGCTACGCCCGCTTTGCCAGCCTGAGCCTGGACGAGCTGTCCCGGGATCCGGACGCCATGGGTACGGCCCGCAGCATCTACGCGAACGTCTGCGCCGGTTGCCATGGATCCGATGCCCGGGGCGCAGTGGGCTTTCCGAACCTCACCGACGATAACTGGCTCTACGGCAATTCGCCGGAAGCGCTCATCGCCACCATCGCAAACGGCCGGATCGGCGTGATGCCCGGCTGGGAAGCGGCCCTGGGCGAGGCCGGCGTGAACGAGACTGTGGCCTATGTCCGCCGTCTCAGCGGCCTGCCGGCTGACGAAGCGCTCGCTGATGCCGGCGCAGTCCGGTACGCGATGTTCTGCGTGGCCTGCCACGGCGTGGACGGACGGGGTAATCAGCTGCTCGGGGCGTCCGACCTGACCCGGAATACCTGGCTGTTCGGTGGCGATGAGGCCGCGCTCAGGCAGACCATTGCAGTGGGCCGGATCAATCAGATGCCTGCCCACGACGTGTTGCTGGGTCCGGATCGCGTGCGCCTGCTGGCAGCCTATACGCTCAGTCTCTCGCGGGGATCAGGCGATGGGTCTGCCGGCGGCGGATGAGGAGCGCGAGCAGCGCAGCTGGCCGCCGCCGTTGCAGGCGGCAGCCGCCATCGGCTGGTCGTCATTCCTGGCCGCCTGCCTGGGCACCCTGCTGGGTTTCGCCGTACTGGATCCCCAGCTCATCATCGACGGCCTGCACCTGGGCCCGGATACCCTGCCGGCAGGCTGGCTGACGCGCACCGGGCTCTACACGCTCGGCTTCCTGCTCTTCTGGCTGGTTGGGGGCGTGGCTGCCTGGCTCGCCGTGATGCTGACCCGGGACACCCGGCCGTGAGCGACGGATCTGCCCGACCGGCAGCCACCTCGCTCTACGAGACCCACAGCAAGGTCTATCCCCGGGAGGTCCAGGGCCGCTTTGCCCGGCTGCGCGTCCTGTCGGGTCTGGCGCTCCTCGGCATCTACTACTTCCTGCCCTGGATCAGCTGGCAGGGCCGCCAGGCCGTGCTCTTCGACCTGCCGGCCCGCAAATTCCACATCTTTGCGCTCACCCTCTGGCCCCAGGATTTCCTGTACCTGACCCTGCTGCTGATCATGGCAGCCCTGTGCCTGTTCTTCTTCACGGCTCTGGCCGGCCGGGTCTGGTGCGGCTATGCGTGTCCCCAGACGGTCTGGACCGATGCCTTCCTGGCCATGGAGCGCTGGACGGAAGGCGACCGGGCCCGCCGGATGAAGCTGGATGCCCGGCCCTGGAGCGGGGAATGGCTGGCCCGCAAGGGTGCCAAGCAGGCGCTGTGGATCGGCTTTGCCGCCATCACCGGCTTCACCTTCGTCGCCTACTTCACGCCGGCCCGGAGCCTGGCTCCGGCCGTATTCACCGGTACGCTCGGCGGCTGGGAAACCTTCTGGATCGGCTTCTACGGGCTCGCCACCTATGCCAATGCAGGCTTCCTCCGGGAGCAGGTCTGCAAGTACATGTGTCCCTATGCCCGCTTCCAGAGCGCCATGTTCGACGCGGACACGCTGATCATTTCCTATGACCCGCAACGGGGCGAGCCCCGGGGTCCCCGCGGCCGGGGCGCGGACCCTAAGGCGCTGGGTCTCGGTGACTGCGTGGACTGCACGATCTGCGTGCAGGTCTGCCCCACCGGCATCGACATCCGCAAGGGCCTGCAGTACGAGTGCATTGCCTGTGCCGCCTGCGTGGATGCCTGCGACGGGGTGATGGACCGGGTGGGCTATCCCCGGGGACTGATCCGCTACGCCACGGAAAACAGCCTGGCCGGCCAGCCGGTCCGCATCCTGCGGCCCCGGGTGTTCGTCTACGCAGCCATTCTGCTGGTAGTGGCCACCAGCTTCATCGTCTCCCTGATTCTCCGGGAGCCCATCGGCCTCGATGTGCTGCGTGACCGGAACGCCTTCTACCGCATCCTGCCGGATGGCGCGGTGGAAAACGTTTACAGCCTGCGTATCCTGAACAAGGACCAGAAGGATCACCAGTACGTCATCGAGGTCTCGCCGGCTGAGTCCTTCAGCGTGGATGCGGAGGTTGGTGTCCGGGTGCCGGCGGGCGAGGTGCAGGCTGTGGCCGCGAGGATCCGGGCCCGCACTGACAGCCCGGAGACGGTACCCCGGGACATCCGCATCACCGTCCGGACCGTCGAGGATCCCGACCTGTCCGCCAGTCGCGCGACCCGCTTTTTTGCCCCGGAGAAGCCCTGATGAGTGAATCCACCGATGGCATTGCCTGGTACCGGCTGCCAGTCATGTGGCTGGTGGTCGCCCTGCCCCTGCTGTCCCTGGTCGGCGGCGGCGTGATGGTGGCGGTGACCATTGCCTGGCCAGACCCGGAGGTCTACAGCGAGCGCCTGGGCGCGCCGCCTGCGGACCCGCCGTGAGGCCCTTCTAGCCGATGGAAACCCTGCGCGTGCAGATCGGCGGGATGGGCTGCGCGGCCTGTGCGACCCAGATCGAGGCGGCCCTGCTGCGCCTGCCCGGCCTGGGCCAGGTGCGCATCGATCCGGCGGCTGCCGAAGCCCGGCTGCGCTATGACGGCAATGCCACCGGCGTGGATGCGGTGCTGCGCGAAATCCGGCGGCTCGGCTTCTCGGCCAGCGTGGCGGGCAGTGTCCAGGCCGAGACCGAGCGGGCGGCGGAGCGCCGGGCGGCCCTCAAGCGCGTGGGCGTGGCCACCATCGGCATGATGCAGGTGATGATGTTTGCCTTCGCCCTGTACGCGGCCGAGGACTACCGGATGGATCCTGCCCTCGTGGCGTTCCTCCGTTACTGCAGCCTGTTAGTGACGCTGCCGGTCGTCGTCTATGCGGGCGGACCCATCTTCCGCGCCGCGCTGTCCCAGCTCCGCGCCCGGCGACCCGCGATGGATGTGCCGGTCAGTCTCGGGATTGGCGCTGCGCTGCTCGCCAGCCTGTGGAACACCTTCGCCGGCAGCGGCGAGGTCTACTACGACGCGGTCACCATGTTCATCTGCTTTCTCACTGCGTCGCGGTTCGTGGAAATGGGTTCCCGTCACAAGGTGGGGACCATCACCGAGGCCATGGCCTGGCTGCTGCCGGCCCGGGCCCTGCGGGTCAGCGGCGGGCGGACAAGCCCGGTCCCCGTGGGCGAGCTGCGGCCCGGCGACGAGATTCTGGTCAACCGCGGCGACCCGGTGCCCGCCGACGGGGTGATCCTGGCGGGAGCCTCGGCCTTCGACGAGTCCTGCCTGTCCGGCGAAGCGCTGCCTGTGGCCCGGCAAATCGGCGACGGCGTGATCAGCGGCAGCATCAACCTGGGCGCCAGCGTGCATGTGCGCGTCGATGCCACGGGCGAGCGTACCGAACTGGCGGGCGTACTGCGCCTGCTGGAGCGGTCCCGCCAGGCCAAGCCCCGCCTGCTCACGCTGGCCGACCGCACGGCGCGGATCTTTTCCGTGGTGATCCTGGCAATTGCTGCGGCGGTGAGCGCCTTCTGGCTGCTGGTTGATCCGGCCGTCGCGCTCGCCAACACCGTCGCGGTGCTGGTCGTGGCCTGTCCCTGCGCCCTGTCGCTGGCGGCACCCTCGGTGATGGCATCCGCCAACACTGCCCTGGCGCGGCTCGGCCTGCTCGCGGTGAGTGACTCTGCCATCGAGGCCCTGCCGGGCATCCGCCGGGTTGTGCTGGACAAGACGGGCACCCTGACGGCCGGTCGCCCCGAGGTCCGGTTGCTGGACGAGATGCCGCCGGCGGATGCCGCCCGCCTGCTGGCGCTGGCTGCGGCCCTTGAGCGGGGTTCGAGCCACCCGCTGGCAGTCGCGTTTCGCAGCCACGAAGATCCGGCGCTGGTGGCCGTGGCCATGGCCGAGACACCGGGCGAGGGCGTCGAGGGCATGGTGAACGGGCAGCGTTACCGCATCGGCCGGCCCGGCTTCGTTGCGGCACTGCGTGCCGGCCCGATACCGGACGGCGACGCCACGGCCAGTGACGACGCGCTCGTGCTGGGCGACGGGCAGGGCATCGTGGCGCGCTTCGCCGTCCGGGACAATCTGCGGGCGGATGCCCATGAGGCCATCAATGCGCTGCGGGCGCTCGGCTGCGAGATTGAAATCGCGAGTGGCGATGCGGAGCCGGTGGTGGCGGGCGTCGCCCGTGAGCTGGGCATTGATCGCTGGCAGAGTCGCCTTTCACCGGCCGACAAGCTGGCACGGCTCCGGGAACTGCGGGCGGCTGGGCAACCGGTGCTGATGGTGGGCGATGGCATCAATGATGCACCGGTGCTGGCCGAAGCCGACGTGTCAATCGTGATGCGCTCGGGCAGTGCGCTGGCCCAGACGGCCGGTGATCTGCTGCTGCTCGACACCGCCTGGTCCGGCGTGCCGCGGGCCATCGCGGTGGGCCGCAGCGCGCGGCGCATCCTCGCCCAGAACCTGCGCTGGGCGATGTTCTACAACCTGAGCGCGATTCCGCTGGCCGCCGCCGGCTACCTGCCGCCCTGGGTGGCGGCGCTCGGCATGTCGCTCAGTTCCCTGCTGGTGGTGCTGAATGCACGGCGGGTGCGGGCATGATCATTCTCTATGTACTCGTGCCGCTCGGGCTGTTGCTCTGTGGGCTCGCAGTCTGGGCCTTCTTCTGGGCCGTGAACACCGGGCAGTTTGACGACCTGGATCTGGCCGCGGTGAGTCCGCTGGAGGAGGAGCGTGAAGATGCTGATCCTTGATGGACACCCGGATGGTCGGGGCCACTGATTACATGCTGATGGCCGGGACCATCTACATTGTTGACCCGGCGGCGGCCGACGCGGCCGTCGTGCGTTCACTGGTCGAGCGCCTCGGGTCGTCAGGGGTTGTGATGCAGTCAGCCGAGGAGCTGCTGGAGCGGTTTTCGCCCGCTGACCTTCCCGTTGCCGTGGTGAGCGAGATGAACCTGCCGGGCATGGACGGCCTGGCGCTGCTGGCTGCATTGAAGCTGCGGCAGATCAACCTGCCCGTGATCTTCCTCACCCGGGACAGCCAGCTGGATCGGGCGGTGCTGGCACTGCGGGCCGGCGCCCGGGACTACCTGCCGAAGCCGCTGGTCGAACAGCAGCTGGCCAGGCGGCTGCGCTACACGCTGCCGCCGCACTGAGTCAGCGCGTCTCCCGCGCCTCCCGCGCCTCGAGCAGCATGCCCATCCGGACCAGGTCGGCGAGTGACCGCGCCTGCATCTTCTCCATGACCCGGGCCCGATGAATCTCGACGGTGCGCTGGCTCAGGTTGAGGTCAAAGCCGATCACCTTGTTGGCATGGCCCCGGATCACGCTGGCCATCACCTCCCGCTCGCGCGACGTCAGGCTGGCGTGCCGGTCTTCGACAGCCTGCCGGGCCGCCCGCAGCGCTTCCCGTTCCTGGTCGGCTTCCAGCGCGCGCCGCACCCGGTCAAGGATTTCCTCTTCAGTGAAGGGCTTCTGCACGAAGTCGAAGGCCCCGAGGTGCAGCGCCTCCACCGCCATCGGGATATCCCCGTGTCCCGTGACAAACACGATCGCAAGTGATGCCTGCCGCTCAATGAGCTGCTTCTGGACTTCCATGCCGGAAAGCCCGGGCATGCGCACGTCCAGTATCAGGCAGCCGTGCCAGTCGGGAGTCCAGGCCGCCAGGAACTCCTCGCCGGAGGCAAAGGTCTCGGCCGGCAGGCCCGCGCTCCGCAGCAGCATCCGGAGTGAATCGCGGACGGCCTCGTCGTCATCGACAATGCAGATCCGGGGGGATGTCTTTTCCATGCTCAGTCGATCCTGGTGGGCAGAGTGAAGGTGAAAGTGGCGCCGCCGGCCGGATTCGTGCTGCAGCTCAGGTGGCCGCCGTGGCCTTCGACGATGGTGCGGCTGATGGCGAGCCCGAGACCCATGCCTGACGCCTTGGTGGTGAAGAACGGCTCGAACAGCCGGCTGGCCACCTCGGCCGGGACGCCGGTGCCATTGTCGATGACGTGAATGCGGATCTCGTCGTTGTCGCCGGCTTCGCCCGTCACGCACAGGCGGCGACTTGCAGGCAGCGTCTCCGGCATTGCGTCGATGCCATTGCGGATGAGATTGAGCAGCACCTGCTGGAGCTGCACCGGATCAGCGACCACCTCGGGGAGAGCGTCGAAGCCCCGGATCTCGAGGCGGATGTTGTTGGCCTTTGCATCCAGTTCCGCCAGCGGCCGGATCTCCTGGATGACCTCACTGAGGAACAGGGGGTGCCGCCGGCTGTCGTCGAACTTCACGAAGGAGCGCATTCGCCGGATTACCTGACCGGCCCGCTGCGCCTGGCCGGAGATCTTCTCCAGTGCCGCGTCTATTTCCGCCGAATCACCGGCCGCCAGCAGGCGCCGGCAGGCATTCGCGTAGTTGGATATCGCGGTCAGGGGCTGGTTCAGTTCATGGGCCATCGCGGCTGCCATCTCGCCCATGGTGGTGAGCCGGCTCACCCGGATCATTTCGTCCCGGCGCCGGATTGCCTGTTCCTCGGCCAGCCTGCGCTCGGTCACGTCGCGCATGATGCCGACGTAACGTACCGTCTGCTGGTGGCGCACCTCCGCGATGGCGAGGTCCACGTAGAAAACAGTGCCGTTTCGGTGCTGGGCCCTTACTTCACGGCCGATGCCGATGATCTTTCTTTCACCCGTGGCCTGGTAGTGGCGCATGTATTCGTCGTGCAGGTCCCGGTCGGGTGGCGGCATCAGCAGCGTGAGGTTGCGGCCAATGGCCTCATCAGCCTTGTACCCGAACATTTTCTCAGCTGCCCGGTTGAAACGCTCGATCAGGCCATGCTCGTCGGCAATGATCATCGCTTCTACGAGGCCGTCGAAAAGGGCAAGCAGCTGCTCGGGGTCTGCCGTGCCGCTAAAAGGGGGAGGTGGGGGCATTGGAGCCGGAGTCTAGGCGGGCGGTTGCCCACCGGCAAGCGTCAGCCCCCAAAGGGATACGAGAGGGCGATCTCGAAACGCAGGGCAATCGTCCAGGCGTCGTCCAGCAACGGATTGGTGCCTGGATTGACGATGTACTGGGTGCTCGGCTGGAGCGTAAGCCAGTCGGTGACCGGTGCCCGGTAGGTGAGCTCGATACTGGTTTCATGGCTGTCGGCGGGTTCTCCGGCCAGATGCTGGGACTGCCGGTAATCACTGCCGGTAAAGGCCATCGCGACCGCGAGGCCCACGGTGTCGTCCGCCCGGCCGGGCCAGAAGCCGGTCAGCGTGACACCCGTGCCGAGGTAGCCGTCAAACACGTTGTAGCGGTCATCCGCACGGCCGTAGCGGAGGTAGCCCGCGGCCGTGCCGCCGTCCCCGGACCACAGCGTCCGGTCGGCAATCAGGTACCAGCCGGAGTTGCCGTCGCCCTGGAGCGGCTCATCGTCGATGGCGCCGACCAGGCGGTCGAAATCGCCGGTGTAATGCCAGAATCCGACCGCGAGTTTGCGCCAGTCGCCGCCGGCCCAGCCACCCTCCATGGTCAGCAGCGCACCGTCGTCGGACGACAGGTCGATGCGGTTGCTGGTCGGGTCATCTGGATTACCGGGGACGCCGTCCGCCACGGCGAATTGCCCGTAGGCACCATTCTCCGCCGTGGTCAGCAGGCGCAGTGCGAGGGCCGAGACGGGGAAGGTCGACGGGCCGTTCTGCCCGGTCTGGCCGAAATCCGTGCCCATGCCCTGGGCGCTGGCCAGAAAGAGACCTGCGGTCTCGATGCTGTCGAACTCGCTGTTGATGTCGTAGAGGCCGAGCCGCGCGGAGAAAAGCTCGCTGTCGCCCGGCGCCCAGTCCAGCCAGGCCTCGAAGAGTCGCCAGTCACCCGGCGCGTCGATGTTGCTGACCACCTGGGCATCGCCGACGAACTCGCTGCTGAACTCCGAGGTATTGTTGCGCAGCACGTAGAGCAGGCCGGACAGGCCGGGAATGCCGAACAGGCTGCCCCGGTCGGCGCTGAGCTGGATGTCCAGGTTGTCGAGATAGCTGCTGCCGCGCTGCAAGCCGCCCCGCAGGTTACGGATGGGCTCGCCCGTATAGGCGACGTCCAGACTGAAGCCCCCAGGCTCTTCGGCGGGAGCCTGGGGGGGGAGCAGCACGGCGAGGGCGAGCAGCGGACTGACGATCGACTTTTTCACAGGGTCAGAACCTTATAGATCCGGTATCCGGCCATGTGTCACCAGATTGTTAACGTCCCCCGGCGAGATGTTGCACGGGCCACCTGTCCAAAGCGTGGTCGCGCCGGCAACCTCGCCGCATGATATCCGGAGCCATGCGACCCGTCGTCTGCTTCTGCCTGCATCAACGGGGCCGTTTTATTATGCTGACCGTCATCAGGCGACGTTGATCGGTCATGACCTCGTTGTTCGACACGCTCCGCCTTTCCACCCGCCCCTTCACGCAGGCTGATGCGCCCGCCCTGCATCATGTCTGCGGCGATCCCCGGGTGATGCGCCATGTGGGTGAGGGCGAGGTACTGAGCCCGGACCGCTGTCGTGAGTGGATCGGGGAGTCGTTAGGTCACTACGCGCGGCGGGGCTACGGCGCGTCGGCCGTGTTGGTCCGCAGCGAGCCACAACTCGCAGGCTACTGCGGCATCGTTCCGGCCGTCCGGCGCCGGGATTTCGAGATCATCTACGCGCTGCGCCCCGGGTTGTGGGGGCAAGGCCTTGGTACGGAGCTGGTGAACGGGCTGCTGGCCTACGGCCTCGGGCAGCTCGGCCTGCCGCGGCTGGTGGCCACCATCGCACCCGCCAATGTCCCGTCCCGGCGCGCGGCCGAAAGGGCGGGCATGCATTGCGCCGGCGAGGAAGTGGACGCCGACGGCCGGGAGTTCCTGATCTATGTTGCGGAAGCACCCCGACGGAGGTCTTTGCGGGGTTCTCCAGATCCTCCCGCCGGATCACGTAGCGGAGCATTTCCGACACGCGGACGTTCTTGCCCGCTGATTCCCGAGGCCACTTGTCCGGCTGGAGCGCCGACGGGTAGAACAGGTGGATGTCGGTCTCAAGGACCACGGTGTTCGGGTAGTACTTCTCGATCACCAGGTTGAAGGGGTCGTTGGTGACCGGCACGACGCGAACCTCCTCGCTGGTATAGGGATTCAGGAAGGTTTCGAGGATCTCGCCGGTGGCGAGATCCTTGTAGAAGACGACTTCCCGGAGCAGCTTCTGGTCGAACCTGTCACCGTTGTCCACCAGCCGTACTACACCTTGCCGAAATCCAGGTTGCCCTGGATGCGGGCGAAGGCGTCCCGGTTCCATGCCGGGTCCTTCATGCGCATCGGGGTGGCGGCAATCCCCGTCGTTGGCAGTGCTGCCGCAGCCACGCCGGCTGCCGCACCAACCAGGAGATCGCGGCGACTGCCGCGGCCCGACCTGATTACCTTGTCCATTCGATTCCCATACCTGTCTTGCTTAAGTTCGTGGTGGCTCCCGGCCCAGGATCAGGGCCAGGCTCCTCGAGGAGCATCCCGACGAAGCTGCGCAACTCGCGCTGGTAGTCCAGATGGAGCTGGCCGGTGGCCGGACCGGGGAAAGCGGTGTGGATGCGACGCACCTTGCCGCGCCGGTCGATAAACAGCGTGGTCGGAAAGGCCGTGATGTCATTCAGCGCCGGGATCAGCTCGCCGCGGCTCTGGCGCGAGGAGTCGCCGGCAAACAGGATCGGATGGCGGATGGCATAGCGGTCACGAAAGGCCGTGAGCTGCTTCGCGACCGCGCTGAAGTCGTCGGAGTACTCGAACATCACATAGACCACCTCCAGTCCCCGGGCTTCATGCTCGGCGTGGAAGGGCACCATGAATTTGGCCTCGTCGTGGCAACTGGGGCACCAGGAGCCGCCGATCACCACGAGTACCACCTTGCCGTCATAGCGCGAGTCGGACAGCGAGACCGGGCTGCCGTCCAGATCCGGGAAGGTGAAGTCGACGCGGTCGAAGCCCGGCTTAAGGTAGGTGACAGCCAGGGGATCCTCGAGCTCGAAGTCGGGATTGCGGCGCGCCGTCCACCCGGCGTTGGTATAGGTGACCGAGTCGAAGCTGCCGGCCAGCGTGCCGTCGGGCTGCAGCGTGGCGAGCCACAGCTGCGTACCACCGCCGTCGAAGGCGGAGAGATACAGCTCGTTGCCACGCACTTCGCCCGCCAGGAAGCGGAAGTCGCCGACCTGGGTCAGCATCGTGCCCGAGATGGAGGCACCTTCCTGGGTCAGCAGGGCCATGGCCGGCTGCGTAAAGCCCAGCGCAGGCACCGAAATCTCCACTTCCCACCGTCCGCCAAGATCGGCGTACTCTGCGGCGGGCTCCGGAAAGAAGCGGTGTGCCTCGCCATGGATCGCGGTGACCGGCAGCCGGAAGTCACGTTCCCGCCGCTGCAACAGGATCTCTCCCTCGAGGCGGCCATCCCGGACGGTCGCAACGAGATTTGCCGAATAGGATGGAAAGGCCAGCTCGAGTTTTTCGCCCCCGTCGTAGATCACCTGCTCCACCGGCATGCGCTCGGGACCGTTGAGGTAGGTGACCTCGACATCCCCGCTGGCCGACCGCTGCACTTCGAAGGTGAAGGGCAGGGTGCGACCAAAGTGGTCGACCTCGGCCCGCCAGATGCCGTCGCGCAG
>CAYOXI010000026.1:29260-33237 GCA_964407855.1 uncultured Chromatiaceae bacterium | reverse complement strand
TGTGTGCCCAGGCTTTCAGTGACTCAGATCTCCAGGCGGTGGCTGATGAGGCCAACCGCAGCATCTACGGCTTGTCCGGCAGCGTCTGGACCCGCGACGTCTCGGTCGCCCACCGTATGGCGGCGCTGATCGACGCCGGCCAGGTCAGCATCAATTGCCATGCGGCCGTGGATCCGGCCATACCCTTCGGCGGCAACAAGCAGTCCGGCTGGGGTCGTGAGTTCGGGCGCGAGGGCCTCGATCCCTACCTGAAGACCAAGGCGACCACCATCGTCTACTAGTAGCGGCTCACCAGGGGATCGGGCGGCCAAAGCGGTCGAGAAATGCGCCACTGTCGGCCAGTGTCAGGCGGTCGAAGCTGGCCTGCTGGTCGCGGACGCTGTCAGCCGGATCCAGCGGCGCATCCGCTCCTCCGAGGCTGGTCTGGCACCAGCCTGGGGCCATGGAAATCACGATCACGTCCCGCCAGTCCACCGCGATTCCCCGGGTGAGCATGTTCAGCGCCGCCTTGCTCGTGCGATAGGCATGGGACTGGCCCTGCCGGTTGTTGCTGATGGAGCCCAGATCGCTGGACATCATCACTATCAGGGGCGAGGAAGCCCGGCGCAGGCTCGCCGCCAGGGCTGTCGTCAGGCGAAACGGTGCGAGCAGGTTGATTTCGAGGATGTCCCGCCAGATGTCGTAGTCCATTCCCGTCAGGCTCTGGTAGCGGAGTCCTGCGGGCGCACCCTCCGGGCCAAAACTGCCGGCATTGTTGATCAGAAGGTCGAGGGGCTGATCCTGAAGCGCCACTGCGAGGGCGAGGACCGCCGCGTCGTCCCGGACATCCAGCTGCACCAGCCTGACGTGATCCGGATGGGTTCGCTGCAGATCAGCCAACGGCGCAGATTCCCCGGGCTGACGCGCGGCTGCAATCACCCGGAATCCCCGGGCGGCGAACTGCCGGCAGTGTTCAAGGCCGAGTCCGCGGCTGGCCCCGGTGACCAGAACCTGACGAGTCACGGATGCGATGCCGACCGGCAGAACCGGGCACCCCGGACAACCGGGACCCGGTGCTTGGCAACGGGACTGCTAGCGATTAGCATTGTCCGCCTGTTGGTCACGGCTCCGAAGCACATCATGACGTCCACCCGCCCCATCCGCGCCCTGCAGCGCGGTCTCGAAGTCCTGCATGTCCTCAATCAGCACAACGGGGCAACCGTCTCCGAAGTTGCTGCGGAAATTGATCTGCCCCGCACGACGACCTATCGCATCCTCGAGACACTGTGCCATGCCGGGTATGCCTACCGTGCCATCAGCGATGAACGCTACCGCCTGACGATCATGGTCCGGGGGTTGTCAGACGGCTTCGACGACGAAGCCTGGGTAACGCAGATTGCCCGTCCTTACATGTACGAGCTGACGGCCGAACTCGTCTGGCCGATCGCCATTGCCACCCTGTCCGGATCCTCCATGCTGGTCCGGCAGACTACCGACCACCGGAGTCCGCTGGCCGTGGAGAAGCGCGGGCCGGGCTTCCGCGTTCCCATGCTTGGCTCGGCATCCGGCCTTGCCTACTTGGCCTGGTGCCCCAGGGAACAGCAGGACGCACTGCTCGACCTGCTGGCCAGGTCCAAGCGCCCGGAGGATCAGGCCGCCGCCAATCGCAAGAAGGTGCAGGACCTGCTGGCCGATACCCGCCGGCGGGGCTACTCGGCCTGGCGCAGGTCCCGGCGTGTCTCTGATGAACTCAGCCTGTCAGTGCCGATCCTTGCCGGCGAACGCCTTCTGGCCGCGCTGACGATCCGGTTCTCCAGCACGGCCGTGCCGGAAGCAGAAGCCCTGCAGCGCCTCCTGCCCCGCCTCAGGGACGTTGCCCAGCGCATCGGCGAAGATTTCCGGGGACAGGGGGAGAACCAGGCGCTGCCGATCGCCACGGACAGTCCGCAGGCCACAGGCTCGTCCTGAACGGGCCCGGCAGCTTGATGCCGGGCCCTTGATCCGCGCTGGCCTCAGGCGGCCTTGCGGGCACCCTTTCGCCCGGCAACCGGTTTGATGGCCTCAGCGCCCGCGCGGAAACGACTCTGGAATACCGGGGTTGCCGGTGGCTCCAGGCCAGTTTCCTTCTTGCACTTCTTTTTCAGTTCGGGAATCGTCCCGCCGAAATCAAAGAGCTTGGTCTTGCCGCGCTTCTTGGCCATCCGTGCACGTAGCGACTGGGTGGCCTTCTCGTCCACGGTGCCATTTGCCTTGATGACCACCCCGTAGCGCTTGGCACCCTCGCGGCTGACCAGTCCGGCCTCCACATCGAAGGCGACCTTTTCCGCGGGCCGCTTCAGGGGGTCCCCCCAGCCACCGCCACCCCAGGTGTCAAAGTACAGCAGGTCACCCTCTTCGACGACGACGCGGTCGCATTTGGACGGCAGGAGGACCTTCTTGCCATTTTTCTTGGTCAGGATCTTCCGGCTACGTGCACCGGGAAGACCCCCGTTGACACCCCAGGGATAGGTCAGCCAGCGATCGTCATGGATTGATATCTGGCCGGGCTCCAGGAAGCGATAGCCTACGCGGAGCGCATTGCCGCCACGGTGCAGGCCGGGTCCACCGGTGTCGGCCAGCGTCTCGTAGGCCTCGATACGCAACGGAAAATAACTTTCGAGGAATTCATTCGGCACATTGGTGAAGCTCGGCCACAGCGAGTGACCATCCGGGCCGTCACCGAAGGGCTTGCCGGGAACGCCCCCGAAGCCGATCGAATAGAGCTGGTACCACTCGCCATTCTTCCGGTATCCCGAGTACATGAAGTGGGGGCTGTCGGAAAAACCGGCAGCACACAGGAAGTCCGGATTTCCCTGGCCAAGAAGACCGCCCAGGATGTCGAAGATCCGCCCGAGTGCATGGGTACGGCAGGACAGGGCTGCCGGCGAGCGGGGCTTCAGCAGCGTGCCTTCCGGTATGCGCACCTCCATCAGGTCATAGAAACCGTCGTTGAACATGATCTGCGGATCGAAAACCATGATCATGTAGACGCCACAGAACATCTTGAACATCTCCTCGTTGAGGTAGAAGTTCACGGAACTGGTCGACTGGGGATCGGTACCGTCGAAGTCGAAGATGACCTTGTCACCTTCCCGCCACATCGCGCACTTGATCTTGTACGGCCCCATGCCCATACCGTCGTCGCAGATGTAATCCTCGAAGTACTGCTTCTTGGCCGGAACGGCATCCTTGATCAATCTGGACATGGCGCGCTTGTTGCGGTCGAGGAGATCCTCCAGTGCAGAATAGAAGGTGTCGTCGCCGAACCGGTTGGACATCTCGATTACCCGCTTCTCCGCGGTCCGGATGGCCGCGACGATTGCGTAAAAGTCGCTGCGGTTCCACTGCGGCATGCGGCAGTTGTGCAGTATCAGCTCAAGGATGTCCTCCTGCAGCACATCCTTCTTGAAGATCTTGGTCGGCGGCACACGAATCCCCTCCTCGAAAATGGACTGGGCATCCGTCGGCAGGCTGCCAGGCACCTTGCCGCCGATATCGGTCATGTGACCGAACATGGCAGCGTAGGAGATCAGGCGGCCATCCTTGAAGATCGGGCGCAGGAGCAGCCAGTCATTTGAGTGGCTGACAGCCCCGTTGCACGAGTAAGGATCGGTCGTGAGGAACATGTCGCCCTCTTCGATGGTTCCGTCGTAGGCCGCCTTGAAGCCGTAGATAAAGCTCCCGAACTGCCCGACCACCATCTTGCCGTCGAGGTTGGCGATCATCGGGAACTCGTCGTGCTGTTCGCGGATGCCCGGTGACATGGCGGTGCGGAACAGCACCGTGTCCATCTCCCAGCGGGCGTTCAGCATCGCGTTCTCAATGATGTCGAGCGTAATCGGGTCGATCTTGAGCCGCTTGAATGGCCGTGGCCGTGTTTCAACAATTCTGGCTGGCATGGAGCTACTCCTGAATCCTGGCGCTATCTGAATCTGGCTGGTGCTGATCTGGTTGACGCT
>CAYOXI010000026.1:0-29160 GCA_964407855.1 uncultured Chromatiaceae bacterium | reverse complement strand
TACTCCTGAATCCTGGCGCTATCTGAATCTGGCTGGTGCTGATCTGGTTGACGCTGATCTAGGCAACGGGGTTGATAAGAATGTTGCCCCAGTCGTCGACGGTTCCTTCGTGGCCGGGAAGGATCAGCGTCGTGGAATCCATCTCGAGGACGACGGCCGGACCGGGCACGACGTTGCCCGACCTGAGTTTCGAACGGTCGTACAGGATCGCCTCCTGGTCCTTGCCTTCCACATAGACCTTGAGCTTCGCGGAGGCTGCCGCCGTGGGACTGCGTCCGCCCTTTTCGACGCGCTGCGCCCGCACATTGGTTGGCTTGCCCTGGGCCACAGCGCGCAGGTTGACCAGTTCCTTTTCCAGGGGCAGCGCAAAGGTGAAGAGCTGGCGATGCATTTCATCGAAACGCTCGCCAATGATGTCCAGGCCGCCCTTGTCGAATTCGTCGATCTCGAAATCCACGGTCAGGAGAAGCCCCTGGCCTTGGTAGCGGATGTCAACCTGGTAGCTGAGGGTCTGGTCCGCCTTGGGAATGCCTTCATTGTCGAGCGCCTTGGAGGCACCGCTGGCCAGATTGCGGAAGATCCTGGCCACTTCCTTGACGCTGGTCTCGCTGAAACGGCGGATGAAGGTGCGTGACGACTCATCCCGGACTCTGGTGGTGGCATCCCCGTAGGCGCACAGCACGCCCGGGCCAGGCGGAATGATCACCGGCCATGAGCTCATCAGCTTGCCGATGGCGTTGGCGTGCAGCGGGCCCGCGCCGCCGAAGGCAATCAGGGCGAAATCCCGCGGGTCATAGCCCTTTTCGACGGACACGAGCCGAAGCGCCCCGTACATGTTTTCGTTGACGATATCGATGATGCCGGCAGCGGCTTCCTTCAGGCCGAGGCCCAGTGCGTCAGCAACCGTCTGCACGGCCTTTTCAGCCAGGTCGCGGCGTACTTTCATGTCACCGCCCAGCCGTACCTCGCCACTCGGCAGGTAGCCGAGGACCAGATTGGCATCAGTGACGGTCGGCAGTGTCCCGCCCCGGTTGTAGGCCGCCGGGCCAGGTACGGCGCCAGCGCTTTCCGGCCCGACGCGCAGCGCTTTCGTCAGGGCAGGAACCTTCGCAATCGAACCGCCACCCGCCCCCACCGTCCGGACGTCCACGGACGAGGCGCGCACCGTGACGTCGCCAACCGTGGTCTCGCGGCGGAGCTGGGCCTTGGCGTCCTCAACGAGGCAGACGTCGGTGGAGGTGCCACCCATGTCGAAGGTCAGCAGGTTGCGGAAACCAGCCTGCTGGGCCACCCAGACGGCACCCGACACTCCACCGGCAGGACCGCTCATCAGCAGGTTCACGGGATAGGCCTCGGCCGCCTTGGCTGAGGCAAGGCCGCCATCCGAGCGCAGGATGTGCAGCTGGACCTTGTTCATGGTCTTCTGGAGCTGGCGATGGAGGTTGCGAACGTAGGTCTCGACCTTCGGGCGCACGTAGGAGTTGGCCACCGTGGTGATGGTTCGCTCGTACTCCTGCATCTCGGGAACGATCTCGGAGGACAGGGATACGGGGATGTCGGGCATGACTTCCTTGGCGATCCGGGCCACCTGCTGTTCGTGGCTGGCATTGGCGAAGGAATTGATCAGGGAGATGGTCAGGGCCTCAATGCCCTTCTTGCCCAGCGCCTTCAGGTCCCGGCGAAGCTTGGCCTCATCGAGCTTGCGGACCACCTCGCCCCG
Source organism: uncultured Chromatiaceae bacterium (assembly GCA_964407855.1). Lineage (GTDB taxonomy): Bacteria > Pseudomonadota > Gammaproteobacteria > Steroidobacterales > SHZI01. The sequence goes on along the minus strand of CAYOXI010000026.1, from coordinate 27,440 downwards.
GGCACCAACCCGCTCGTCCGCCTCGATGGTCAGGGCCAGCGGTGCCAGTGGCAGGCTCTTGTTGTAGATGACCCACCCCCCGAGGCCGCCAGGCACGAAGGACCGGGCGATCTGCAGGACCTGGCGGTAGCCCTTCGTGGTGACGAGGCCAACCCTGGCGCCACTGCCGGTCAGCACCGTGTTGGTCGCCACGGTCGTGCCATGCATGAAATGGGTGATCCTGGTGGGATCGATGCCCGCGTTCTTGCAGACCCGCTCTATCCCGTTGAGGACGCCGACGGAAGAATCGTGGGGTGTGCTCGGCACCTTGGCGGTGAAGATATCGCCGTTCTGCTCGTTGATGAGCAGCAAATCGGTGAAAGTACCACCCACGTCAACGCCTAACCGGTAACTCATAACTCAGGCCTCTCCGATGAATATCTATGCTCAGTCTGTGGAATTCTGCCGCGGACCGTCGCTGGTGTCGCCGGTGGTTCTACCGGCCTGGCATCGCAGGTCTTTCCCGCCTGCTACGGGCTCTATTATTTCTATTTCCTGAAAGCCGCCTCAGCCGGCAAGACGGGTGCGATTGAGTTCGGCAATCTGCGGAAATCGGCCTGCCTTTGGCAGCATCGCCGGTGTGTCGCGACTCAGACGCGCCTGCAGCCACCGGCTCGTTTCGATGATCTTGTCCAGCGATACGCCGGTGTCGACACCCGAACGGTCCAGCATGTACAGCAGGTCATCCGTAGGGATATTTCCCGTGGCGGCCGGTGCGAACGGACAGCCACCGATGCCACCAATGCTGGCATCAAGGGACGCTACGCCTGCGTCCAGTGCTGCCTGGGCGTTGGCAATCCCGGTGTTTCGGGTGTTGTGAAAGTGGCAGCGCAGGGGCACACCCGGCACTTTCTCCCGGACCGCGGCCAGCAGTTCGCTGACCTGGCGGGGCACGGCAACCCCGATGCTGTCCGCAATGCCGAGCTCCACCGGGTCGCCCTCCATCACCTGCTCAACGAGATCCAGAACATGGCGGAGTGGCACCTCGCCTTCAAAGGGGCAACCAAAGGCGGACGAGATCATGACATTGGCCCTGATTCCGGCACTGCGGGCTTCCCGCGCGATCTCGACCCAGGTCTTCACTGATTCGGACGTCGGGACGCCCTGATTGCGCTGGTTGTAGGTATTGCTGGCTACGACGGCCATGCCAATCTCATGGATACCAGTCAGCCGGGCGCGGTCAAAGCCCTTGCGGTTCAGAACGAGCCCGATGTAAGTGACGCCGTCCAGCCGTGGCAGGCCGCGAATCACGTCCTCCGCATCGGCCATCTGCGGGACGCGCTTGGGATGGACAAAACTGGCCACTTCAAGCCGCCGGATGCCGGCGTCGAGGGCGCGGGTGATGAACTCGATCTTGGTCTCGGTCGGGAGAACTTCCGGCTCGCTCTGCAGGCCGTCCCGGGGACCAACCTCAATGATGGAAACGTGGCGCGGATGCTGGCTCATGGACTTACAGGGGCCGGGAAATCCGTTATTCTATACACCGCAGGCAGCGATACAAGAACAAGGCGGCGGTACGCTGCCTGTCATCCGGTTCAGGCGGTGCGGGTCGCCGCCGACCGTCGCTATGCAACACCGCTTCTGGCCTGGATGCCCCGCGTTGCTGCCGTAAGGGTCTCCGCGCCTGGCAAGGGGATGCCTGCAGGCGCATTGGCAATCCAGTTTCATGGGGTTTTCATGATGGCAGACCACGGAAAATCAGGATCGGGCCCACTCGCGGGGCTGCGACTCATCGAGATGGGCACGCTGCTGGCGGGGCCATTCTGCGGTCAGCTGATGGGCGACTTTGGCGCCGAGGTGATCAAGATCGAGCCGCCGGGCCAGGGCGATCCGATGCGCGAGTGGGGCCGGGAGAAAGCCCACGGCATGTCACTCTGGTGGCCGGTGGTCGCCCGCAACAAGAAGTCGGTCACGCTCAACCTGCGCGAGGCCGAAGGCCAGGCGATTGCGCGGGATCTCATCGCCCAGGCAGATTTTCTGCTGGAGAACTTTCGCCCCGGCACGCTCGAACGCTGGAACCTTGCCTACGAACAGCTGCGGGAAATCAACCCGCGGCTGATCATGATCCGGGTTTCCGGGTTCGGTCAGACCGGCCCTTACGCCAAGCGGGCCGGCTTCGGTGCGGTCGGTGAGGCGATGGGTGGCCTGCGCTACGTTTGTGGCGACCCGTCGACGCCGCCAAGCCGCATGGGAATCAGCATCGGTGATTCCCTGGCGGCCACCTTCGCCTGCATCGGCGCTCTCTCCGCTCTCCACTACCGGGAGCGCACCGGACAGGGCCAGGTGGTGGATTCCGCCATTTATGAGGCGGTGCTCAACATGATGGAGTCACTCGTCACCGAGTACGACAAGACCGGCTACGTCCGGGAACGGACCGGGGCGATCCTGCCCAACGTTGCGCCCTCCAATGTCTATCCGACGCGGGATGGCGGCATGATCCTCATCGCAGCCAACCAGGATACGGTCTTCGGGCGTCTCGCCGAAGCCATGGGGCAACCAGAGCTCGCCCGCGACGAGCGCTATGCGACCCATACCGCCCGTGGTGCCCGGCAGAAGGAACTGGACGATCTCATTGCCGACTGGACGCGTACCATGGATGCAGTGCCACTCGAAGCCCTGATGGACAGGTTCGGCATCCCCTCCGGCAAGATCTACCGTACGCCGGAGATGCTGGAAGATGCCCATTTCCAGGCTCGCCAGGCCATCGTCTCCACGTTGCACCCGAGGTTCGGCGAACTGCGCATGCAGAACGTGGCTCCGAAGCTGTCCGCAACCCCGGGTGGCATCCGGACACCTGCCCCGGAGCTCGGTCAGCACAGCGACGAAATCTACCGCGCGCTGCTGAAATTCGACGACCACCGCCTGGCCGATCTGCGCGCCCGCGGCGTTATCTGACCGGCCTCCTGCAATGACCGCCGGGGTCCGGCTCGGACCAATACGCTGCGTCACGGTCCGCACGCCTTCCCTGGCGGCTGCCGAAGCTGCCTATGGCGACCATCTGGACTACCAGGTCCTGCACAGGACCCCGGTCCTGCCAGCCCAGGCAAGCCTGTGGGGTGTGCCTGCACTGGCCGGCACCCCGACGCTGCTGATGGCCCCGGCTGCCGGCACCGATTGCGTTTTTCGCTTCGTCGAGTGTCCTTCGGAACCCGGGTATCGGGCATTCACGTGGCATGGCTGGAATGCCGCAGAACTGATCGTTGCCGATGTGGATGCGATGGCTGGCCGGATGGCAGGTTCGCCCTTCGAGATCGTCGCCCCGCCGATGGATCTGTCTTTCTGTCCGGATATCCGCGCCATGCAGATCAGGGGCCCCGGCGGCGAGATTCTCTACCTCACCCAGTTCAAGCGCCCGGTTCCCGGCCTGCCGGCCCCGGAGGCGCGCTGTGCGGTTGACCGTACTTTCATTGTCATCGTCGGCGGCAGTTCACTGGCCCGGATGCAGGGCTGGTACGCGCAATCCTTTGGCGTGCCGGAGGCACCGGCCATGGAATCGCGGGTCCAGACCATGGCCCTGGAATTCGGCCTGCCCCGGGAACACCGTTTCCGGCTCGCTGCCCTGCCACTCCGCGACCGTTGCTATATCGAGGCAGACGAGATGCCGGATGGTGCCCGTCCGCTGGATGTCGGCAGTCAGTCGTTGCCGCCTGGCATTGCCCTCGTGACCTTTGGCGGTGAGATTCCGGCAGACGCGTCGGAGTGCATTCCAGCACCAGATTCTTCACCACCCTATGGAGCAAGCAGCCGGGTGGCCTGCCTCAGGGGTGCGGCCGGGGAGCTACTCGAAGTGGTCGCCTGACAGCCAGCCGGCCTAGCCGATACCTGGCTCGGCTACAATCCCGCGCGCTTCACGGCCGCAGGACGCCCACTTGCCAGATCCCGACACACTCGACCTGCTGCTCTGGCTGGTGCCCCTGCTGGCAGTTACCGGACTGGCCGGCGGTCTGCTGGCCGGCCTGCTGGGGGTTGGCGGCGGCATTGTCGTCGTGCCCGTGCTCTACTGGATTTTTGGCTACCTGGATGTGGATCCGGCCGTGCGCATGCACTTGGCAGTGGGCACGTCACTTGCCACCATCATCCCGACCAGTATCCGCTCCGCCCGGGCCCATGCCCGCCGGCAGTCCTTCGATCCAGTCATCTTCCGCCGCTGGGCACCCGCGATGGCCATCGGCGCCCTGCTGGGCACGTGGCTTGCCACGCTCGCCAGTTTCGCAGCCCTCACTTCGGTGTTCGGTGTGGTGGGACTGGTTATGGCCGTGCAGATGGGCCTCGGCAATCCCGCCTGGCGACTGGCAGGGAAAATGCCTGGTGGTTTCGGCGGTTCCGGGCTGCTGCCCGGCCTGATCGGGGGCCTCTCCGCGATGATGGGTATTGGTGGCGGCACCTTGAGCGTTCCCGCCATGACCCTCTGCGGGACCGCCATGCACAAGGCTGTAGGGACGTCGGCTGCCTTCGGCCTTGTGATCTCGGTGCCGGCAACCGCGGGCTTCATGCTGGGCGGCTGGAATGCCGTCGGGCTGCCGCCCTACAGCCTGGGTTATGTCAACGGGCTCGGACTGCTGATCATCGTGCCTACCACCCTGCTCAGTGTCCCCCTGGGTGTCCACCTCGCCCACTCGCTCAGCCAGAACGGTCTGCGGCGTGCTTTTGGCGTGTTCCTTGGACTGACCGCCGGCCGGATGCTCTGGGATGCGGTGAACGCGGTGCTCGCCGCGGCCGCCTAGTGCGCGACCGAAAAGCCGAGGGTGAAGTCGTCGCCAAGTGAGACCGCGACGCGATCACCGATGCGCAGACTGAACTCCGCAACGCCAACTGGCAGGCCCACGATATCGCCTGGACGAAAGGCGTAGTCCGCGGACAGCGCGGCGAGTGCCTCGGCGGCCGATGACCGGGTAATGCCGCCGGGGCTCGCGCTGACCTGATGCTGGTTGATGCGGATGACGGGTGTCCAGGCGGTTGACTCCGGGAACTCGTCCACGGTGACCAGCGCTGGGCCGATGATGCAGGCTCCGGGAAACTGGCGGGCTGCGCCCGTGCTGGTCTCCACCCGCTTGGTTCCCAGGTCTGCGACCAGCGTGACCGCAGCCAGCGCCCGCAGCGCCTGAGCGGGCGTGGCCCGAAAGAGTGGCCGCCCGATCACCAGACCCAGCAGGCACAGTCCGAAAATCTCCTCCAGCGCCGCGTGGGGCAAACGCACCACGGCATCTGGTCCCACTGCGGCATTGGGGTTCTTCACATAGCCGCTACCAGTCTCCCCGGTGGTTCCCGGGACCATCAGCAACAGGCCGGGACGCCGAACCGGGGTCAGCAGCAGCGTGCCCGCGCGGGGCAGAAGGCGTGCCTCACCCCGCCACTGCTGGAGTAGTTCGTGACTGGCAAACGCCACCTCACTGGCGAGCCTGCTGATCCGCGCTGCACCTTCCTCGCCCTCCGCCAGGACGCTGACGACCGACTGGGGTCGCCATTGGGCGCCGGACAAGCCGCTTGGCAGGGCAGCCAGGTCGAGGATTTCGCCGGAAGCCAGCCAGACGCCTGGGCGGCCACCGTTCTCCCGACTATCCAGCGTGACCAGGCGCATGACGTCGGCTAGCTTTCGTTGCGGGCCACGAAGACTTCAAGGCCGTCCAGGTCGTCCGTCAGTTCGATCTGGCACGTCAACCGGCTCCGGGGCTGGCGATCGGTTGCCGTATCGAGCATTGCATCCTCCATCTCCTCCATGGGTTTCAGCCGGGAGACCCACTCCTCTGCAATATAGGCGTGGCAGGTTGCGCAGGCACAGGCGCCACCGCATTCGGCCAGGATGCCGGCGATGCCGTTATCCAGGGCACCTTCCATGACCGTGTTTCCGGCGGGCACGCTGACTTCAGTGCGCCTGCCGTCGATATCGTGGTAGATGATGCGGGGCATGCTGGTGACGAGGCCTTCATTCCAGGAGACATGGACCCGGAAAGCGCCGGGCGGGTTTCGGCCCCGGGACGGGGCGGCGCAGAATACCATGCTCGATAAACGGGCCCGGAACGGTTGACAAGGGCACGCGCTTACCCGACCATCCCCAACCATGTTTAGCCAGTGCAGACCGATGGCCCATAGCGTGCGCAAGCCTGTTGCGGGCCTCGCCTGCCTGTCACTGCCCCTGCTGCCAGGTCCCTAGGGGCGGGCGTCTGATCGGCTGAATCCATCCATGAATCACCGAGACCCCGCACCCGCAAGGTGACGGGGTCTTTTTTTTGCCATCAGGAAGCGCGCTCTTCCAGTTATTGGACGCTTCAGGATGGTGAGTGCGGAGCAAGGGGCGAAATCCCCGGGAGCATGACCATGAGCACGCAGCACCAGGACCAGGTCCTGATCTTTGACACCACCCTTCGCGATGGCGAGCAGGCCCCGGGCTGCAGCATGACCCTGAACGAAAAGCTGCGGGTTGCGGCCGCCCTGCGCGACCTGCGGGTGGATGTGATCGAGGCTGGTTTCGCCGCGGCGTCGCCAGGCGATTTCGACGCCGTGCAGGCCATCGCCGGCGAAATCCATGGGCCCGTGATCTGCAGTCTCGCGCGCTGTCATCCCAACGATATCGAGCGAGCGGCAGCTGCGCTGAAGCCGGGTAGTCGCCAGCGCATCCACGTCTTCCTTGCCACCAGTGAGATTCACCGTACCTACAAGCTGCAGATGGCCAAGGAGGAGATCATCCGGCGGGCAGTTGAGGGTGTACGTGCAGCCCGGGCGCACTGCGAGGATGTCGAATTTTCGGCGGAGGACGCTTCCCGCACCGAGCCGGCCTTTCTCGCTGAAGTCTGCACGGCGGTCATCGAAGCAGGAGCCGGCACGATCAACATCCCGGACACCCTGGGTTATACAGTTCCGGAGGAGTTTGCCCAGCTCTTCACTTACCTGCGGTCGCATGTCACGGGCATCGGGAAGGTCATGCTCAGCGTGCATTGCCACGATGATCTCGGCATGGCGGTAGCCAACAGCCTTGCGGCGGTCACCGCGGGTGCGAGACAGGTTGAATGCACCATCAATGGCATCGGCGAACGGGCCGGCAACTGCTCCCTGGAGGAAGTGGTGATGGCGTTGCGCACCCGGGCCAATCACTTCGCACTCGGCACCGGCGTGGATACCCGCAAGCTGTATCCAACGAGCCGCCTCGTGGCCAGCGTGACCGGGATGCATGTACCCCGCAACAAGGCGGTCGTCGGCGAGAACGCCTTTGCCCATGAATCCGGCATCCACCAGGACGGCATGCTCAAGCACGCGTCGACCTACGAGATCATGAGCCCGGAGGATGTAGGCATCAGCCGTTCCAGCCTGGTCCTCGGCAAGCACAGCGGCCGACATGCCTTCCGGGAACGTGTGCTGCAGCTGGGCTTCAATCTTGCGGATGATGAGCTGAATCTGGCCTTCGCCGAGTTCAAGAAGCTTGCTGACCGGAAAAAGGAGATGTTCGACGCGGACATCGAGGCCATCATCATGAATGCCGATGCTGCAGGTGACGGCCCGTGGGAAATGGCCGAGCTGCACATCACGGCCGGTACCGGCGCGATCGCTGCGGCAGCGGTACGCCTCAAGCACAGTGATGGTCGCCTGATTGATGAAGCCGCCGTTGGCGACGGCCCGGTCGAGGCCGCCTTCAAGGCGCTGGAAAGGGCCTCCGGCGTGAACCTCGACCTGCGCAACTTCGAAGTCCGCTCAGTGACCGTCGGTGAGGATGCACAGGGCGAAGTGACGGTGACCGTCGACTATAATGGCCAGAGCCACAGGGGCCACGGCGTAAGCACCGACATCGTCGAAGCGGGTGCCCTCGCCTATCTCGATGTGATCAATCGCGTTACGCGCCAGAAGCCGGGCCGGACCGGCGCCGTCGAGACTTCCGGCGAGAAGGTCGTGCGGCTCTGAGAGCCGCGTGGCGGGGATTGCGCAGCCAATTCGAAGGAATAGAGATGGGGATCAAGGCCACCGAATGGATCTGGCACAACGGCAAGCTCGTGCCCTGGCAGGACGCGAAGGTGCATGTACTCACCCACGCGCTGCATTACGGCTCCTCCGTGTTCGAGGGCATCCGGGTTTACGCTACCCCGGACGGGTCCCGGGTATTCAGACTCGATGCCCACACGCGGCGCCTGCAGGACTCGGCAAAGATCCATCGCATCCAGATCCCGTGGAACCGTGACCAGATCAATGCGGCCTGCAAGGAAGTCGTGGCCCGCAATGGCCTGCAGAGTGCCTATGTGCGACCGATTGCCTTCCGGGGCTATGGCGAGGTGGGTGTCGTACCACCGCCAGGCCATCCGGTTGAGCTGGCCATTGCCGCCTGGGAATGGGGCACCTATCTGGGCGCAGAGGCGCTGGAGAAGGGCGTAGATGTCTGCGTCTCGTCCTGGCAGCGGGTTGCGCCCAATACGATTCCGGCGATGGCCAAGGCCGGCGGCAACTACCTGTCCAGCACGCTGGTGGGCGCAGAGGCCCGGGACCGGGGGTTTGCCGAAGGAATTGCCCTGGCGGCGGATGGCAATGTCAGCGAGGGGGCGGGAGAGAACCTGTTTATTGTTCGCGACCAGATCCTGATTACCCCGCCGGCGTCGGCATCGGCGCTCCAGGGCATTACGCGCGACAGCGTCATGGTCCTGGCCCGAGAGATGGGTATCGAGGTCCGCGAGCAGGTGCTGCCGCGGGAGTTCCTCTACATCGCGGATGAGGTCTTCCTGACGGGCACGGCGGCCGAGATCACGCCGGTCCGCTCGGTCGACAGGCTATCCATCGGTGCCGGTGCCAGGGGGCCGGTCACCAAGGCACTGCAGGACGCCTTCTTTGGGCTGTTCCGTGGCGAGACAGTCGATAAATGGGGCTGGCTTGAACCGCTGGAGCCGGTGGTCGGCAGTCGGGTGGCGACAGCCCGAAGCTGAACCCCCGCTGGTCAAGCTGAGGCAACTTCCTCCTAATATAGGTTAAGTATGATCCATAAGTCATTGTTTCAAAAAATATGGGATGACCATATCGTGGTGCCAGAAAGCGCTGATGCCCCAGCCGTCCTCTACGTGGACCTGCACCTGACTCACGAAGTGACCACACCGGAGGCCTTCAGCGTCCTGCGCTCGCGTGGCCTCAGGGTGCGGCGACCAGATCTCACCCTGGCCACGCTCGACCACTCCACACCCACCGTCCCCGTGACTTCCCTGAAGGATCTGGACGTGGTTTCCGAGCCGGCTGCTGCGGCCCAGATCCGGGTAATGATCGAGAACTGCCACGAGTACGACATCCAGCTGCTGGGCTTCGACAGCGATTCCCGGGGCATCGTGCACGTTATCGGACCGGAGCTCGGCATCACCCAGCCCGGCAAGACCATCGTCTGTGGCGACAGTCACACGAGTACACATGGCGCCTTCGGCGCCCTCGGCTTCGGCATTGGCACCACCGAGGTAGGCCACGTGCTGGCGACCCAGTGCCTCCTGCAGCGCAAGCCGAAGACCCTCGCAATCAACGTGGATGGCCACCTCGGCCCGGGCGTCACGGCCAAGGACATCATCCTCGCCATCATCGGCAAGATCGGTGTGGGCGGCGGGACAGGGCATGTCATCGAGTTCCGGGGCAGCGCGATTCGTGGCCTCGACATGGAGCAGCGCATGACCGTCTGCAACATGTCCATCGAAGCGGGGGCCCGTGCGGGCATGATTGCCCCGGACGACACCACGATCCATTACCTGGCCGGGCGACCGATGGCGCCCTCAGGCGCAGCATGGGAAGCCGCTGTCGCGCGCTGGCAGAAGCTGCCCACTGATCCGGATGCCCGTTTCGACCGGGAGGTATCCCTGGACGCGTCTTCTCTCGGCCCGATGGTCACCTTCGGCACCAATCCCGGCATGGTCGTGCCGGTCAATGATGCCGTGCCGGCCAGCGGCGACGCCAGTTTCCGGAAGGCGCTTGCCTACATGGGCGTGACCGCCGGCAAACCGATGGCTGGTCTGCCGGTCAATGTCGTGTTCATTGGCAGCTGCACGAACTCCCGCATCTCGGACCTGCGGGATGCGGCCTCCATCCTGAAGGGTCGGCGGGTTGCTGCTACGGTCCGCATGCTGGTCGTACCGGGATCGGAACAGGTCAAGCGGCAGGCAGAGGTCGAAGGCCTGCACGAGATTTTCCGGGCCGCCGGCGCCGAGTGGCGCGAGGCCGGCTGTTCAATGTGCCTGGGCATGAACGGCGACGTCACCGGGCGCGGGCAGCTGTGCGTAAGCACGAGCAACCGCAACTTCGAGGGACGCCAGGGAATCGGCGCGCGTACCGTGCTGGCGAGCCCACTGACCGCAGCGGCTTCCGCTGTGGCCGGAGTCGTGGCTGATCCGCGTCCCCTCCTCACCCATTGACCTGCACGCCTGCCAGCAAAGCGAAAGACACGCCATGGAGAAGATCACCGTCGTCCGGTCACGCACGGCCGTACTGCCCCAGACCGACATCGACACGGACCAGATCGTACCCGCCCGATTCCTGACCACTACCACACGCAAGGGCCTGGGTAACGCGTTGTTTGCTGACTGGCGTTACGATGCCGCCGGCAAGCCACAGGCGGATTTCCTGCTGAACCAGCCGGCGGCCTCCGGGTGCCAGATCCTGGTAACCGGCAATAATTTCGGCTGTGGCTCGTCCCGGGAACACGCGCCCTGGGCCCTGCTGGATTTCGGCATCAGGGCGGTGATCAGCACCGGCATCGCCGACATCTTCCGCAACAACTCGCTGAAGAACGGCCTGCTGCCCGTGATCGTTGATCCCGGTACCCACACCTGGCTGCTGGAGAATCCGGGTGCCGACCTGACCATAGACGTGGAACGCAGCCTGGTCCGGCTACCTGATGGCAGCGAGGTCGCGTTTCCGATTGACGGGTTCTCCCGCTACTGCCTGCTGAATGGCGTTGACCAGCTGGGTTACCTGCTGCACCAGTCGGATGCCATAGACCGCTTTGAACAGGATCGTCTGTGGCAGCCCTGATCGGCATCCTCGCCGGGGATGGCATCGGCCCCGAGGTAACTGCAGAAGCAGTCCGCGCGCTCGAGCGGGTGGCAAGTCGCCGGGGCCACAGCTTCAGGTTCCGGGAGGGGCTCATCGGTGGCGCCGCCATCGACGCGGCAGGGAGCCCGTTCCCCCCTGCCACGCGGGCCCTGTGTAGCGAGGCCGATGCCGTGCTGCTCGGTGCCGTAGGCGGACCCCGGTGGAGTCAACCCGGCGCAGTATTGCGGCCCGAACAGGGCCTGCTGGACATGCGCGCGGCCATGGGTGTGTACGCCAACCTGCGACCGGTCGTGACCCATCCGGCACTGTATGCGGCCTCCCCCCTGCGAAGCGAGCGACTCGAGGGCGTGGACATCATGGTGGTGCGGGAACTCACCGGTGGCATCTACTTCGGCAGGAAGGAGCGCACGGCGGATTCAGCCACCGACGTCTGTACCTACAGCCGGGCGGAGATCGAGCGGGTGCTCCGGATTGCCGGCGACCTGGCCCGCAAGCGGCGCAGGAAGATCACTTCCATTGACAAGGCCAACGTGCTGGAGACCTCGAGACTCTGGCGCAGTGTGGCGAGCGAGTTGTTTGCCAGGGAGTATCCGGATCTCGAGGTCGAGCACCTGCTGGTGGATGCAGCGGCGATGCATCTGCTGTCCCGCGCAGCCGACTTTGACGTACTGGTAACCGAAAACATGTTCGGCGATATCCTGACCGACGAGGCGTCCATGCTCACGGGATCCCTCGGCATGCTGCCATCCGCGGCCCTCAACGAGGGCGGCCGCGGACTTTATGAGCCGATTCACGGCTCGGCGCCTGACATCGCCGGCCTGGGCCGGGCCAATCCCTGCGGCACGATCCTGAGTGGCGCCCTCCTCCTGCGGCATTCCCTCGGACTCCCGGATGAGGCCGCCGAACTGGAGGCGGCTGTGATGCGGGCCATAGAGACCGGCCACCGGACGGCTGACATTGCGGTCCCCGGCACGCCGGCCGTCAGCACGGGCGAGATGGGCGACGCTGTCCTGGCCGCGCTCGACCTGGCCTGATCCCTGCTTGCGTGAACCCTGGGCGCTCCGGGCTTGATTTGGCCCTCGACCTGTATTAATGTACTAGCGTATTAGTACATTATCACATGAAAGAGCATCGCATTCTCGACTCCCGGGACGAGGCAGCGGCCGAACTTGCCCTGTTTCGCGCCATCCTGTGCCTGCGCAATGCGGATGAACTGCGGGCGTTCTTCAGCGACCTCTGCACGCCGGCAGAGCTGCAGGCCCTGAAGGACCGCTGGCTGGTCGTCCAGCTCCTTGAACGCGACCTCAGCTATCGGCAGATCCATGACCAGACCGGCGTCAGCGTCACGACCATCGGCCGGGTGGCCCGCTACCTGCACACGGGTGCCGGCGGTTATTCGACAGCACTGAAACGCACTGGAAAGAAGAGTCTCCATGACTGACAAGCCTGCCCGCATCAAGGTGGCCATCCAGAAATCCGGCCGGCTCACGGAGCAGTCCCTCGACCTCCTGCAACGCTGCGGGCTGAAATACACGCGGGGTCCAGACCAGCTCATCGCCTATGGTGAGAACATGCCCGTGGACGTTCTGCTGGTCAGGGACGACGACATTCCCGGCCTCGTCAGGGATGATGTCTGCGACCTCGGAATCGCCGGCCTGAACATCGTCGAGGAAAAGCGCCTGCACTTCCTGGAGCAGGAGCCGGCAGACCCCTTCCGCATCGTCCGGACCCTGGACTACGGACACTGCCGCCTGGCGTTTGCCTATCCGGACAGCAGCGTGCTCCAGACGGTCCAGGATCTTGCCGGACGCAGGGTGGCAACCAGCTACCCGTCCATCGTCCGCGACTATCTGCGCCGTCAGGGCATCGCTGCGACCGTGGTGGAGTTCTCCGGGGCTGTGGAAATCGCGCCGAGTCTCGGCCGGGCGGATGCCATCTGTGATCTGGTCTCCACGGGTGGGACGCTCGTCGCCAACAAGCTCCGGGAGGGTGAGACGGTACTCGAGAGTCGTGCGGTGCTGCTGCAGACTCCGGTGGCAGTACCTCCGGCCAAGGCGGACTGGATTGGCCGCCTGCTGCAGCGGGTCGAAGGCGTCATGCAGGTCAGGGAAAGCAAGTACATCATGATGCACGCGCCGAAATCGGCCCTCGCCCGGATTGCCGCCCTGCTACCCGGCTCGGAGGCGCCCACCGTGCTGCCGCTGGAAGGCCGGGACGACCGGGTCGCGATCCACGTTGTATGCCGGGAGAACGTCTTCTGGGAGACGCTCGAAAGCCTGAAAAGCGCGGGTGCCACCTCCGTGCTCGTGATTCCCGTGGAAAAAATGCTGGCCTGATCTGGCGATGCAGCTGCTCGACTGGAATCAACTGGATCCAACAGCACGCCGCGCGGCGATGCTGCGTCCGGCGCTGCGTGACCGTGGCACGCTGAATGAGACCGTCCGCCAGATCATCGACCGCGTCCGCCGGGACGGCGATGATGCGCTGCGGGCCCTGACTCGCGAATTTGATGGTGCCGATCTGGCCGACCTGCTCGTCACTCCGGCTGAGTTCGACATCGCCCGGTCGAGCCTGCCCGGAGAAGCCCGTGCCGCGATTACCATCGCCATGGACAATGTCCGTCAGTTTCACGCGGCCCAGCTGCCGGATGACATCCGCGTTGAGACGACTCCGGGCGTGGTCTGTGAACGGGTGAGCAGGCCGCTGTCGGCCGTGGGGCTCTATGTGCCGGCGGGCAGTGCGCCCCTGCCCTCGACAGCGATCATGCTGGCGGTACCAGCTGCCCTCGCGCGCTGTCCGGTACGCGTGCTCTGCACCCCGCCCCGGCCCGACGGCACCGCGGATCCTGCCGTTCTCGTCGTGGCAGAAGCCTGTGGCATCCGTGAGGTTTTCAAGGTCGGCGGGGCCCAGGCTGTGGCCGCGATGGCCTACGGCACGGCCACGGTTCCCAAGGTGGTCAAGATCTTCGGCCCGGGCAATGCGTGGGTCACAGCCGCCAAGACCCTTGTTGCCCTGGATCCAGCGGGCGCAGCGCTCGACATGCCGGCAGGACCTTCCGAAGTCATGGTTATTGCCGACGGGACTGCTGATCCGCGCTTCGTGGCGCTGGACCTGTTGTCCCAGGCCGAGCACGGCCCGGATTCCCAGGTGGTACTGGTCTGTTCCAGCCTTGCGATCGTCGCGGCCGTACAACGGGAAATCGAGGCGGCACTACCCGCCTTGCCCCGTCGGGACACCATCCGCAGGGCACTGACCAATAGCCTGGCGATCATCATCAGCGACCCCACGGCGGCGCTCGAGGTGGCGAACGAGTACGCACCGGAACACCTGATCCTCCAGGTTCGGGAGCCCCGGCAACTGGTGCAGCACATCAGCACGGCTGGATCTGTATTCATCGGACCCTGGACCCCTGAATCCGTGGGGGACTACTGCAGCGGCACCAATCACGTGTTGCCAACCTACGGCTATGCACGGGCCTACAGTGGATTATCGGTAACCGACTTCCAGCGGCGCATGACCCTGCAGGAACTCACGCTGGCGGGACTGCGCACGCTGGCCCCTACGGTCACCACCCTCGCCCGGCTGGAGGGTCTGGAAGCCCATGCGGAGGCGGTCCGCGCGCGGCTCGGCGCATCCGGAGAGGAGGCCCTGTGAGCTCCGCAGCGCAACTCCTGCGTCCGGCAATCCGCGCTCTGCAGGCTTACCGGCCGGCCGACTATGTCCCCGGTCTGGTTCGCCTGAATGCCAACGAGGCCCCGTGGCGGCCGCCGGGCGACGAGAGTCGGGCGGGCCTGAACCGCTATCCTGATCCCCGGCCTGCGGAACTGACCCGCCGCCTGGCAGCCCATTACGGGGTCGCACCGGCAGCGCTCGTGGTGACCAGGGGTTCAAGCGAAGGCATCGACCTGGTCATCCGGGGCTTCTGCGAAGCAGGCCGCGACAGGATCCTTGTCTGCCCACCCACCTTTGGCATGTACGAGGTCTATGCCCGGATCCAGGGAGCAGCAATCCACGCTGTTCCCCTGCTGCGGGAGCAGGCCTATGCGCTGGACGTGGACGGAATCCTCGCCACCTGGTCGCCAGCCACCAAGGTGGTGTTTGTCTGCTCGCCCAACAACCCGACCGGCAACCGCTTTCCCGATGCTGATATCCGCCGTCTCTGTGCCGGACTCGAAGGCCGCGGCATCGTGGCGCTGGATGCAGCCTATGCAGACTTTTGCGCCGAGGACCCCATGCACGGGCTGCTTGCGGACCTGCAGAACCTGGTGGTGCTGCGCACCCTGTCCAAGGCACTGGGGCTGGCCGGCGTTCGCTGTGGCGCACTCATCGGCCCGCCTGATCTGGTCGAACTGCTCGCCAGGATCCTCCCGCCTTACTGCTTTCCCACCACCAGCCAGGAGGCGGTCCTCAGTTGCCTGGCGCCAGACAGCCGTTCCCGGCTGGCGGAGCGCCGCCGGACACTGCTTGCCGAGCGGGACCGCCTGCTGCTGGCGCTGTCCGGCATAGCAGGCATCGCAAGGGTCTGGCCCAGTGAAGCCAACTTTCTCCTCGTGGAGACCCGGCCTGAGACCGGCCTGGCTGACCGGGCCCGGGCGGGCGGCGTCCTGGTGCGGGATTTCGGCTGGGATCCGCTGCTGCCCAACTGTGTGCGCATCACGGTGGGCAGTCCTGCCGAAAATGACCAGCTGCTCCAGGCACTGGGAAACTGAGGTCCAGCCATGAGCAACTTGCCAAGGATCGCCTTTCTTGACCGGGACGGTACCCTGATCCACGAACCACCCGATGAACAGGTGGATCGGCTGGACAAGGTCAGCCTGCTGCCCGGGGTCATGGCGGCGCTCATCCGCCTGCGGGATGCCGGCTACGAGTTCGTGATGGTGACCAACCAGGACGGACTCGGTACGCCGGCGTTTCCGGCAGCCGACTTCCTGACGGTCCAGAATTTCGTCCTGGACCTGTTTCGCTCCCAGGGTATCGGGTTTCGCGAGATCTTCGTCTGCCCGCACCGGCCGGCGGATGGCTGTGGCTGTCGCAAGCCCAGCCCCGGGATCCTGGGGGACTTTCTGGCCCGGGTCCCCTTCGACAGGGAACGCAGCTTTGTCGTTGGCGACCGGGTCACCGACATCGGTCTGGCGGCCAATCTCGGCATCCGCGGCCTGCGCATCGATCCCGCCGACGCGACCAGCTGGTCTGGTCTCGTCCATCAGGTGCTCGACCAGCCCCGTGTGGGTGAGGTGCTGAGGGAGACCAAAGAAACCCGTATCCGGGTCCGAGTCGACCTGGATGCCGAGCAGCCCACCGCCGTCTCCACCGGTATCGGCTTTCTTGATCACATGCTGGAGCAGGTGGCGAGGCACGGCGGATTCGCCCTGGAGCTGCAATGTGCGGGTGATCTGCAGGTGGATGAGCACCACACTACGGAGGATGTAGCCCTGGCCCTGGGTGAGGCGCTGCGCCGCGCGCTGGACGACAAGCGCGGCATTGGCCGTTACGGCTTCGTGCTGCCGATGGACGAAAGCCAGGTACAGGTCAGCCTCGACCTTTCCGGCCGGCCTTACCTCGTATTCCGGGGGAAATTCCCGCGCAGCGAGGTCGGTGGGCTGCCCACCGAGCTGGTTCCTCACTTTTTCCGGTCCCTGGCCGACAGTCTGGGAGCAAATCTGCACATCAGCGTGAAGGGCAACAACACGCACCATATGGTCGAGGCCTGCTTCAAGGGCCTCGGCCGGACGTTCCGGCAGGCCTTTGCCCGCCAGGGCGAGACCCTGCCGACCACCAAGGGCATGCTATGAGCATGCCCTGCCGGGGCCTTTTCCTGTGAAGGCCGGTGACCGCCAGGTTGCGATTGTGGATGGCGGCGGGGCCAACATTGCCTCCCTGCTGTTCGCCCTCGGACGCCTTGGCTACACCGGTATCCTGACGAGGGATCCGGAAGTGATGCGCGCTGCCCCGCATGTGATCCTGCCCGGCGTCGGTGCCGCTGGCGCGGCGATGGCGCGCTTGCGCGAGGCAGGTCTCGAGCAGGTCATCCCCGGGCTGAGCCAGCCAGTGCTGGGTATCTGCCTCGGGCTGCAGCTGCTCTACGAATCATCCGCCGAGGAGGATGTAACCTGCCTCGGTATCATTCCGGGACGCGTAGAACGTTTCAGTCCGGCACCCGGCCAGCCTGTCCCCCACATGGGGTGGAACACCATCCGGCGCACCCGGGACTGCCCCCTGCTTCACGACATTCCGGACGAGGCCTACTGCTACTTTGTGCACAGTTACGCGGCATCACCCGGCGCCGCCACCTGCGCGACCACTGACTACGGTTGGCCGTTCTCCGCCGTCGTCTGCCAGGAGAACTTCATGGCAACACAGTTTCATCCCGAGCGCTCCGGTCCCCTGGGTGCCCGGATTCTCGCGAACTTCCTGGGGCACAGCTGAGGCCCGGTCACCATGGAAGTGATTCCCGCCATTGATCTGCTCGGCGGCCGGTGCGTCCGGCTATACCAGGGCGACTTCGACCAGGTATCCGAATACGACGAGAATCCGCTGGCGATCGCCGCCCGCTATCGCGCGGCTGGCCTGCCTCGCCTTCACGTGGTCGACCTGGATGGCGCGCGGACGGGCAGCCCGGCCAACCTGCCCATCATCACAGAACTGGCTGGCCGATCGGGTGTTGCTGTCCAGGCCGGCGGTGGCATCCGTGACCTGGGTCGCGCCCGGTCACTGCGTGCTGCCGGCGCCGAACGGGTGGTAGTAGGTTCCGTGGCCGCCGAGCAGCCGGACATGGCGCTCGGCTGGCTGGCGGAACTGGGCGCGGCGCACCTGGTCTTTGCCTTTGACGTCCAGGTAACGGGCACTGCCGATCCAGTGGTCCAGACACGGGGATGGGTGGCGAGCAGCGGGCTCTCGCTCTGGGAACTGCTCGACAGGTTCGTCGCTGGTGGCGCACGGCACTTCCTGTGCACCGATATTGCCCGTGATGGCACCCTGGCCGGACCCAACCTGGAACTCTACCGGCAGTGCGTGGCCCGCTGTCCGGATGCCCGGGTGATTGCCTCCGGAGGCATCGCGTCGCTCGCTGACCTCCGGGAACTGGCAACAACTGGCGTGGCGTCAGTGGTGACCGGCAAGGCCCTGCTGGACGGCCGGCTCACCCTTGAGGAGATACGTACATTCTCGCGCGGCGCATAATTCCCTGTCTGGACGTTCGTGACGGCCTCGTCGTCAAAGGCGTCCGCTTCCAGGAACACCGGGTGGTGGGCGATATCCTGGAACTTGCAGCCCGTTACCGGGCAGAAGGCGCTGATGAGCTGGTGTTTTATGACATCACAGCCAGTCCGGAAGGGCGGTCCGTCAACCGCGAGTGGATAACCCGGGTCGCCGAAGTTCTGGACATCCCGTTCTGCGTGGCCGGCGGCATCCGTAGCATCGCCGACGCCGAGGAAGTGCTTCGCCACGGCGCCGACAAGATTTCCGTCAACACACCCGCCCTGGCCGACCCCGGGCTGATTACCGCGCTGGCCCGTCGCTTCGGATCCCAATGCGTGGTGGTGGGGGTGGACAGCCGCGAAGAGTCTGGCGGTTACCGCGTCTATAGCAATACCGGCGACCCCGGAAAAAGCGCAACGGCCGGCTTCAGCACCGAGACCTGGCTGCGTGAGGCCCAGGACCGCGGAGCTGGTGAGATCGTGCTGAACTGCATGAATCAGGACGGTGTACGCCAAGGCTACGATATCCCGCAGTTGTCCCGCATGCGGGCCCTGCTGACGATTCCGCTGATCGCGTCTGGCGGCGCCGGGGCCCCGGAGCATTTTACGGCAGTGTTCCGCGAGGCACAGGTGGATGGTGCGCTGGCAGCGAGCGTATTCCACAGCCGCGCCCTCAACATACGGGAACTCAAGGCCCGCCTGCGGGCAGATCGCATCGAGGTACGTCCATGAACGGCAATTCGCTCTCCTTCCTGATTGCGCTTGAGACGCTTATCGCCGAGCGGCAGGTGGCTGCGCCGGCAGGAAGCTACACCGCGAGCCTGTTCCAGGCCGGTCCCCTGCGTATCGCCCAGAAGGTTGGCGAGGAAGGCGTCGAGCTGGCGCTGGCCGGTGCCACTGGCGAAAAGCAGGCGGTGGTTGCGGAGGCGGCCGACCTGGTCTACCACCTGCTGGTGCTGCTCAGGGCACGGGATATTGCGCTGGCCGATGTCATCAGCGAGCTTGAGCGTCGCCACAGCTGAAGTTCGCGAACCCTCGGTACAGGTCAGATGGCGATTTCGACCGCCGGCTCACGCAGGTTGTAGCGGGAGCTCATCACAAAGCCATAGGCCCCTGCCGTGGCAATGGCCAGCACATCACCCTCCTCGCATTCGGGAAGCAGCCGGTCGGTGCCCAGGCGGTCACCACTTTCGCAGACTGGACCCACAACAGACACCACATGGGCGCCTTCCTGCTCCCAGCGACTCAGGTTGGCGATCTCATGGAATGCGCCGTAAAGTGCCGGCCGGATGAGGCTGTTCATCCCGGTGCTTACACCCACGTAGCGGACCTGTCCCTTGCCCTTGACCTGGGTCACGGTCGCCAGCAGGACCCCGGCTTCCGCGACCAGGAAACGTCCCGGTTCAAGCCAGACTTCAAGACCTGGCTGTGCATCCCGGATCCTGGCGATGCCAGCGTTCACCGCATCCAGATCCAGGGGATGCTGGCCGGCCTTCTCGGGCACGCCCAGTCCGCCACCAAGGTCCAGGTAACGAAGGTCGGGAAAATCCCGGGCAACGGCCGTGAGTTCGGTGCCCACTTCATGCCAGTTTTCCGGCGTGAGAATACCGCTGCCGGCGTGGGCATGGAGGCCGATGACCTGCGCACCATGCTCCCGGGCCAGGCTGCGCGCCTCTTCAAGTTCGAACAGCGGGATACCAAATTTGGAATGCGTGCCGGCCGTGCGCACATGGTGGTGATGCCCGCGGCCCTGTCCGGTATCGACCCGGAGCAGGATCTCGCGATTGCGGAACAGCTCACCCCAGTGTCTCAGCGGATGGAGATTGTCCAGAGTCAGGAACACTCCCTGCTCAAGGCCATATTCGTAGTCGCCCCGGGGTGCGAAATTCGGCGTGAACAGGATCCTGTGTCGATTCAGATCCGGAAACAGGCTGAGGACAAGGCGAATCTCGCCAGGTGATACGCACTCGAAGTTCAGGCCCTCGTCATGGATGACCCGCAGCACTTCTGCCGAGTTGTTCGCCTTCATGGCGTAGTAGACCCGCTGGACTGCCGGCATGGCCTTCAGTCGGCGAGCGGCAGTGCGGATCGTCTCCAGGTCGTAGACGTAGGCAGATCCCTCGCGCTGGCCGATTGCGACCAGTTCTGCCCGGCGGCGTACCCACCAGGGTTCGGCGCGACGGGCGGGCCCGTGGTCGCCACCCTGCAGCTCTGACCAGGTTGGGCCAAAGATCTCGTCATCCGGACCTGGCTGTACAAGGGTGGCATGCAGCCGCTGGATCAGGCGCGTGGCCTGTCCCTCCTCAACAACAAAGGAAAGATTGAGATCACTGGCCGACTGGCTGACCAGGTGGATCCGATGCTCCTCGAAGGCCTCCAGTGCAGGGCCAATCTCATGGAGCGCGCCCCGGATTTTCTGGCCGACAAGACTGACGACTTCGACACCCTGGATGATGGTGACGCGACACAGGCGCTCCAGGCGTTCCTGGAGGTGTCCGAGCAGGGTGGTATCGATGGGATTGGAACCCGGATCCAGCGTTACCGTGACGTTGCTTTCCGAGGTGGAAACCAGGTCAACAGACAGGCCCAGGTCGGCGAAGCAGCGAAAGGCGTCGGCCAGGAAGCCCACCTCATGCCACATCCCCAGGGTTTCCATCGAGACGAGTGTGATCCGTCCACGGCCGGAGATCGCCTTGACCCGTGGTGCGTCACTGCCCGCCCCCGCCGTGATGACGGTGCCCGGCATCTCCGGCTGGGCAGTACACAGCACCCGGAGCGGAATACCATGGCGCCGACAGGGGCTGATGCTGCGGGGGTGGAGCACCGAGCCGCCGGTCGAGGCAATTTCCTGGGCCTCGGCGTAGCTCAGGCTGCGCAGCAGTCGCGCGCCCGGCACGACCCTGGGATTGGCACTGAACATCCCCGGCACATCCGTCCAGATCTCCAGGGCAGCTGCCTGCAACTTCGCTGCCAGGTAAGCAGCAGAAGTATCCGAGCCACCCCGGCCCAGCAGTACACCCTCGCCCTTGCTGTTGCTGGCAATGAATCCCTGGGTTAGCGGGACCCCGCGAACGGCCGCCAGCCGCGCCTGCAAGCCGGCATCAGCAGCAAAGTCACAGGTGGCGGAGAGATAGGCTGCGCGCTCGTTATTGCCGGGCGCGGGAAGGCTGATCAGCAGCTCGCGTGCATCAATCCACGCCACCGGCACACCCTGGGCCTCCAGGAATGCAGCGCCCAGCCGCGTTGCCATGAGTTCGCCCATGGCCATGACCCGGGCTTGCACGCGTGGGCTGACTTCGCCCACCAGCCCGATCCCGGCCAGGACCTGCTCAAGGTCCAGGAAATGGCTGCTGAGCGCTGTTTCGCCGTCGATGCCAAGATCGCGGGCCAGATTGAAATGCAGACGGCGCAGGTCATCCATGGCGGCAGACTTCTCCGGGCTGCTGGCCAGCCTGAGAAGTTCGTCCAGGCGGTTGGAGACGGTAGCCAGCGCGGAGTGCACGACCGCGGGCCGGAACCCTTCTGCCTGGCGCTGGACGATGAGGTCACGAATCGTCATCCAGCGCTCCGCCGTCGAGACGCTGGTACCGCCAAACTTCAGCACCACCCACGACGGGGACTGAGGATCGCCTGCCTTCCTGCGCGCCATGGTGATGGGTCTACGGATCCCGGGTGGTCACTGCGCCCAGGGATGCAGAACTGACCAGACGGGCGTACTTCCGCAGGGCGCCCACCGGCACTTCATTGGTTGGAGCCCGCCAGCTGGTCCGGCGCGTCGCCAGCTCGTCCGCGCTCAGTTCTGCCTCGATCGTGCGCTGCTCCGCGTCGATCGTGATCCGGTCACCGTTCCTAAGCAGCGCAATGGGCCCGCCGGTGGCTGCCTCCGGAGAGACGTGCCCGACGACGAAGCCATGACTGCCCCCGGAGAACCGCCCGTCGGTGATCAGGGCAACCTGGTCACCCAGCCCCTTGCCCATGATGGCGCCGGTCGGACTGAGCATCTCGCGCATTCCGGGCCCGCCCCGTGGCCCCTCGTAGCGGATCACGACCACGTCGCCGGCCACCACGGTACCGTCCAGAATCGCCGCCAGGGCCAGCTCCTCGGAGTCGAAGACGCGGGCCGGCCCGCTGAAGCGCACGCCTTCCTTGCCGCTGATCTTGGCAACGGCACCTTCCGGAGAGACATTGCCATACAAAATAACGAGATGGCTATCTTTCTTCAGCGGGTTATCAAGTGAACGGATGATGTCCTGCCCCACCGGATAGGGCGGAACGCCCGCCAGATTTTCGGCCAGGGTCTGCCCGCTGACGGTCATGCACCCACCGTGCAGCAGGCCCGCATCCAGCAACATTTTCATGAGCGGCTGAATCCCGCCGATCGCCACGAGCTCGGACATCGCGTAGCGCCCGCTGGGCCGCAGGTCCGCGAGGACGGGTACGCGCGCACCCAGCCGTGTGAAATCCTCCAGCGATAGTGCAATCCCTGCTTCCGAGGCGATGGCCAGTAGATGTAGTACCGCGTTTGTCGAACCCCCGAGAGCGATGACGACCGTGATCGCGTTCTCAAAGGCCTCGCGCGACAGGATGTCAAGGGGACGAATATCCCGCCGGACCAGCTCCACGACGGCGGCACCGGCACGCCGGGCGTCCTCTTGCTTCTGGTCGGAGATCGCATCCTGCCCGGAGCTGTTCGGCAGGCTGAGGCCCATTGCCTCAATCGCTGATGCCATGGTATTCGCGGTGTACATCCCACCGCAGGAACCGGGCCCGGGAATCGCGGTACGTTCAATCTCCAGCAGCTGGGCCTCGGTCTGGCGGCCGCTGGCAACTGCACCCACGGCCTCGAAGACCGAGACGATATCGCGGCGCTGGGCCCCGGGCCTGATGGTGCCACCGTAGACAAAGATCGAGGGCCGGTTCAGGCGCACCATGGCCATCGCGCAACCGGGCATGTTCTTGTCACAGCCGCCAATGGCCACAAAGCCATCGAAACCCTCGGCTGCCACCACGGTTTCGATGGAGTCGGCGATCACTTCACGGGAAACGAGCGAGTAGCGCATGCCCGGCGTTCCCATGGAGATGCCATCCGACACCGTGATGGTGTTGAACAGTACCGACTTGCCTCCGGCTGCATCCGCACCTGCGCCTGCCGCCCGGGCCAGGGCGTCGATATGCATATTGCAGGGAGTGACCATGCTCCAGGTGGAGGCGATGCCGATCTGGTTCTTGCGGAAGTCCGCCTCGGTGAAACCCACAGCCCGCAGCATTGCACGGCTGGCAGCCTGCTTGACCCCGTCCACAACCACGCTGGAAAAGCGACGCTCGCTGCCGCGATCCCGATTTCCACCGTTTTCCGGATTGCTCATACCTGATCACACCGCTCCGGGGAGGCGCTCCCCAAAAAGTGCGGCAGTTTAGCATCCGGGAACCCCGGCGTAACGAGCCCGCGCCTTCAGCGGTCGGGAGGAAGCAGCTTCCCGGGATTCATGATTCCCAGGGGATCGAGCGCCTGCTTGATCTGCCGCATGACGGTTACCGGCACCCCTCGCCAGTGAGCCAGTTCATCCCGCTTGAGGATCCCGATCCCGTGTTCGGCACTGAAACTGCCGCCAAGATCCACGGCGATCTCGTGGACGGCCCGGCTTAGCTCCTCCCAGCGACCCAGGAAGGCTGCGGGGTCAGCTCCGGCGGGCTGGGTCAGGTTGAAGTGGACGTTGCCGTCGCCGAGATGGCCGAATACCACCGGCCGGACACCCGGCACAGCGCCTTCCACCCGCCTGGTTGCGCGTTCCAGAAACTCTGCCAGGCTGACAATGGGGACAGACACGTCGTGCTTGATGCTCGCACCCGCATGCTTCTGCGCCTCGGACATCGCATGGCGCAGATGCCAGAGTGCGTTTCGCTGCGCGCCGGTCTGGGCTACGACACCACCAGTGATGATTCCTTGCTCCTGCATACCGGCGAGGAACTCCTCCAGTAGGCCGTCGGATGCGTTGGCAGGGGTCGAGCAACCCAGTTCCAGCAGAACATGCCAGGGCGAGTCCGTTTCCAGCGGATTGCGGGTTCCCGGGATGTGACGAAGCACCAGATCGAGAGTGGCCCCGCTCGCAAACTCGAAGGCGGTCAGCTGATCCCCAAGCTGTTCTCTCGCAGCGCCGAGGAGTCTGACAGCGCTGGTCACGTCCGCAACCGAGACCCAGGCCGTAAGAATCTGCCGGGGTCTGGGAAAGAGTTTGCAGGTGGCCGCAGTAATGAATCCCAGCGTGCCCTCCGCGCCGATAAACAGCTGCTTGAGATCGTAGCCAGTGTTGTCCTTGCGCAGGCTGCGCAATCCCTCAAGTATCCGTCCATCCGGCAGGACGACTTCGAGGCCGAGCACGAGGTCCCGCATGGTGCCGAAACGAAGCACAGCGGTCCCGCCGGCATTCGTGGAGATTGCACCACCCAGCTGGCAGCTGCCTTCGGACGCCAGGCTGAGTGGAAACAGCCGCTTCGCCCCCTCGGCAGCCGCCTGCAGGCTTGCAAGTGTGCAACCTGCCTCGGCAGTGAGGCTGAAATTGTCGGCATCCACGGAGCGGATGGCGGTCAGGCGGCGGGCCGACAGCAGGATCTCCGTGCGCGCCGCGGTCGTCCTCGGGATCGCACCGCCGACCAGTCCTGTGTTGCCTCCCTGGGGTACCAGAGAGATCTGGTGGGCAGCGCACAGGCGAATGATCGCGGCCACTTCCGCCGTGGAGGCGGGCATGAGCATCAGTGGCGTGGAGCCCTGATAAAGACCCCGCCACTCGGTCAGGTAGGGCGCAAGGTCCTCCGGTGTCTCAAGATGGCCTGCGGAGCCGACCACGGCCCTCAGCTGGTCCAGTACGGCGCGGCTGGCAATCGTCAAGGCTGAACCTGCTGTGGTAGGTGACCAGGGTGGCGGGTGGCCGGCCGGGGCGGCACACTGCCGAAGCATTGCAATGCTGCCAACCCCTGTGCATCCTAAGTCACCGCCGGGTCGCTGGCAAAAGCTGCACCCGGCAACCGGCCAACAGATGTTCAATCCAGATCCAATGGCATTGTCGGGGACCCGCGGTGGCGACGCGGGCTACGATCTCGGATTGCCTGCGGGTCTTGATTTCCGGCACCGGAGCAGCCTTCTGGACCTCGATCGCTGCCTCAACGGCCTTTGGAACCTGGGCCGGAACCTGATCCTTGCATGGTCGCCTGCCGATCCCGGCATCCGCCTGCTGGTAGTGCCCCATGATGCAGTGGCCAACTATGGAGTTGCACCGCATGGCGGAGATACGGGCCTGGCGCGGGACAGCCAGGCGAATGAATTCATCATGCGGCTGCTTTCGGGGCCCCGGCACTTCACCGAGCGGCAGATGCATAATGCGACGCGCCTGCTTGGCGTAGAGGCTACGGCGGTAGCGCTGCGGCAGCCCCTCATGGGCAGCGCGGAAGAGGCAGCGACCATCGAGCGCCTGGTGAAGCGCTACAGTGTCAGCTACGTCAGCAACCGGGCCGTTGCGCTCTTCGATATCGTTGGTTTTGGCCTGCTCGATCCCTTTGAGCAGATGACCCAGCTGAACAGTCTTTCCTGCTCACTCAATGCAGCGCACAGTCGCCTCCTCGACCGCAGCATGCTGGTCAACTTTGCCCGGTCCACCACGGGTGACGGATTTTATATCTGGAACCGGGATACAGGCCTTGAGGCCAATACCAATCTCTATCACTTCATGCATCTCACCCTGGCCGACAATGCAATCGCCCGGCAGAAAGCGCGCGGGCGGGTCGTACCAGTGCTTCGCACGAGCTTTCACGTGGGTGGATGCTATGAATTCAATCATGCCGAGGGGCTTAATCCCACCATCTATTGCGACCTCGTTGGTGACGTCACCATCGAGCTGGCGCGCATGATTGAGCATGGCCTTCCGGGACAGATCCTCGTGGGCGAGTTCCGCGTAGCAACGTGCACGGAACCCGAAGGCGCTGGAACTGCGCTGGATTCGTCCGGCTTTATAGACCACGCCCAGGAAAGCCTGTCCCAGCTCAATGGTCTTGAGCTGTCCGGCGACGCCATCAAGTCCATCAAATGCTATCTCACGGGCGAGGCACGGCCCGACGGGACTTTCTCGGTGCGCAAACTTTCGGTGCAGGACAAGCATGGCCGCAGCCGCAACGTTTTCAATGCCAAGGTAAACATCCACCGGTTTGATGCGGCGCCGATCCTGCTGGGAATCGAGGACCGGCTGCTGGCCAGTCGCGGTCAGTAGTCCCCGTTTATCTCGACTGCAGATAAATCCATACAGTTGGTCGGGGCGAGAGGATTCGAACCTCCGACCCCCTGCACCCCATGCAGGTGCGCTACCAGGCTGCGCCACGCCCCGTCCACGTATGAATGCGTGAATGATACCCGAATACAGGCCAGATCCAGGCAACTAACGGCGGAGCAGTCTCAGGACTTCCTCAAGTTCCACGCGTAGCTGGCGGATGATCTGCTGACTCTGCGTCAGGTCGGACCGCGCCTCTTCTCCCGTCAGTTTCTGCCGTGCGCCACCAATGGTGAAGCCGTCGTCATACAGGAGGCTGCGGATCTGCCGAATGACCAGCACATCCTGCCGCTGATAGTAACGGCGGTTGCCCCGGCGTTTGACCGGTTTGAGTTGCGGAAATTCCTGCTCCCAGTACCGCAGTACATGGGGCTTTACCGCACAGAGATCGCTGACTTCCCCAATGGTGAAATAGCGTTTGCCCGGGATTGGGGGCAGCTCGTCGTTATTCCCCGGCTCCAGCATATGCTTCTACTCGGGCTTTCAGTTTCTGTCCGGGGCGAAACGTGACCACACGTCGCGCCGTGATTGGGATTTCCTTGCCCGTTTTTGGATTCCGCCCCGGCCGCTGGTTCTTGTCCCGCAGGTCGAAGTTGCCGAATCCGGAGAGCTTGACCTGCTCCCCACTCGAGAGTGCGGCCCGGAGATCCTCGAAGAACATCTCCACGAGTTCTCGCGCCTCGCGTTTGTTGAGTCCCAGTTCATTGAACAGCGACTCAGCCATATCAGCCTTGGTGAGGGCCATGCTCGATTATTCTCTTATTCTTGCGTCGAATTCATGAGTCAGGCGCTGCACGACCCTGCCAATGATCCTGTCCGCATCGGCATCAGTAAGGGTGCGGGAAGTTTCCTGCAAAATCAAGCCCAAAGCCACGCTCTTTTGTCCTGCGTCTATGCG
>CAYOXI010000025.1:0-34521 GCA_964407855.1 uncultured Chromatiaceae bacterium | reverse complement strand
AGTTTTCGATGAAAATTACCCCGCCAAGTGGGTCAATTCTGGATGGACGTCAACAGGTCAAGGGTCTCGGTGCGGGCCTCGTCACCCGGCAGGGCCGGTCTTTTTGCCCGGTCGGCGAGCGGACTTTCCCTGACCGGGGCTCCCGGCGTAGGATTCGTGCGGGCCTGAAACCGGGCCTGACCCACCTGGCCTGAATCACGGGGTAAGACCATGGCTGATGCCTTCATCTTCGATCATGTCCGCACGCCCCGTGGCCGCGGAAAACCCGGCGGCTCGCTTCACGAGGTGACCCCCGTCGAATTACTGACTCAGGTGCTGCAGGCATTACGCGCTCGGAGCCAGCTGGACACCAGCCAGCTCGACGACGTGATCATGGGCTGTGTCTCGCCGGTGGGCGAGCAGGGCGCAGACATTGCGCGTGTCGCGGTGATGAACGCCGACTATGCCGAGAACGTTCCCGGGAAGCAGCTCAACCGCTTCTGCGCATCTGGGCTGGAGGCCGTGAACACGGCAGCCGCCCAGGTGATGTCAGGCCAGTCGGACCTGTGCATTGGTGGCGGCGTGGAGTCCATGTCCCGCGTGCCAATGGGTTCGGACGGCGGCGCGATGCTCTCCGATCCCCAGGTGGCGTACAAGATGTACTTCGCACCGCAGGGCATCGGCGCGGACCTCATCGCCACCAAGTACGGCATCAGTCGGCAGGACTGCGACGCCTACGCCGCCGAGAGCCAGAAACGTGCTGCTCACGCCTGGACTTCGGGCTGGTTCCGGGAGTCCGTACTCACGATCCGGGACTCGATGGGCGTCACGCTGCTGGACGAGGACGAGCACATGCGACCGGACACCACCGCCGCGGGGCTCGCTGAGCTCAAGCCCGCGTTTACCACGATGGGCGAGCAGTTCGGCTTCGACAGCGTGGCCCTGCAGCGTTACCCGGAGGTTGAGCGCATCAACCACGTGCACACCGGCGGCAACTCGTCCGGGATCGTCGACGGCGCCGCGGGCGTGCTGGTCGGTACCCGGGAGATGGGCAAGGCGCTGGGCCTGAAGCCGCGCGCCCGTATCCTCGGCTTTGCCTCCATCGGCTCCGAGCCCACCATCATGCTGACGGGTCCCGGGCCGTCGGCCCGCAAGGTACTGAAGCGCTGCGGGATGCAGGCCGGCGACATCGACCTGTTCGAGCTCAACGAGGCCTTTGCCTCGGTTGTCCTGCGCTTCATGCAGGAACTGGCTGTTCCCCACGACCGGATCAACGTCAATGGTGGCTCCATTGCCATGGGTCATCCGCTGGGTGCCACCGGCGCGATGATCCTCGGCACGGTTCTGGACGAACTGGAGCGCCGGCAGAAGGGCACGGCGCTCATCAACCTGTGCGTTGGTGCCGGCATGGGCACCGCCACCATCATCGAGCGGGTATGACCATGAGCAAGGCAGCGGAAACCGCCATTCACATCGCTGTTGACGGCGACGGCATTGCCACGGTGACCATCGACCTGCCGGGGCGGTCGATGAACGTCATCACGCCGGCGCTCACCACCGAGCTGGCCGCCGCCGTGGACCGGATCACCGGCGACGCGGGCATCAGGGCCGCCATCATCACGTCCGGCAAGCCGGCCTTCATCGCCGGCGCCGACCTGATGGACATCGTCAACATCTATGGCAGTGGGGTCAGCGGCCCGGAGCTGATGCGGGCGATGGGCCGCTACTCGGCCGCGCTGCGGAAGCTGGAGACCAGTGGCAAACCGGTGGCGGCCGCCATCAACGGCACGGCGCTGGGCGGCGGGCTGGAGCTTTGCCTGGCCTGCCACTACCGCGTGCTCGCCAGCGACCCGAAAGCTGTCGTGGGCCTGCCCGAGGTCCAGGTGGGTCTGCTGCCCGGAGCCGGCGGCACCCAGCGGCTGCCGCGCCTGATCGGCATCCAGCCGGCGCTGGAGCTGATGACCCAGGGGACGCATGTGGAGCCCGAGAAGGCCAAAGCGCTTGGCATCGTGCATGCACTCGCACCGGCTGCCGACGTGGTGAGCGTGGCCCGCCGCTGGCTGAAGGAGGCCGCCGATCCGGTGCAGCCCTGGGACAAGAAGGGCTTCCGCTGGCCGGGCGGCGCCGGGGCCCTGCATCCAGGCGTTCAGCAGACCTTCATGGCGGGTTCTGCCCTGATCGCCGACAAGACCCAGCACAACTACCCGGCACCGGTCGCGATCCTGTCGTCCGTATATGAGGGCAGCATCGTGCCCTTCGACACCGGGCTGAAGATCGAGGCGCGCTACTTCACCAGCCTGCTGCTGAACCCGGTCTACCGGAACATGACGCGCACGCTCTTCATCAACAAGGGCGCGGCTGACAAGCTGGTCCGCCGGCCTGCGGGGGTTGCGAAGTCGAAGGTCACGCGCCTCGGCATGCTCGGCGCCGGCATGATGGGGGCGGGTATCGCCTATGTCTCGGCCCGCGCCGGCATGGACGTGGTGCTGCTCGACTCAACAAAGGCGGCAGCCGACAAGGGCAAGGACTACTCCCGGGCGCTACTCCAGAAGCGCGTGGACCAGGGCCGGACGCCGGCGGCCGAGATGGAGGCCATCCTTGGCCGCATCCATCCGACCACGGAATACGCCGACCTGAAGGGCTGCGAGCTGGTGATCGAGGCCGTGTTCGAGAGTCGGGACATCAAGGCCGACGTTACCCGGAAGACCGAGGCTGTCATTGCCGGGTCCGCCATCTTCGCCTCCAACACTTCCACGCTGCCGATCACGGGCCTGGCCGAGGCGTCGAAGCGGCCCGCGAACTTCATCGGCCTCCACTTTTTCTCGCCGGTCGACAAGATGCCCCTCGTGGAAGTGATCCTGGGCAAGCAGACCTCCGACGAGGCCGTAGCCCGGGCACTGGATTACGTGCAGCAGATCCGCAAGACGCCCATCGTGGTCAACGACAGCCGTGGTTTCTACACGAGCCGCGTCTTCATGACCTACGCCAATGAGGGCATGGCGCTGCTGCAGGAGGGTGTACTGCCCGCGCTGATCGAGAACGCAGGCAGGCAGGCTGGCATGCCGGTGGGGCCGCTGGCCGTGCACGACGAAGTCAGCATCGAGCTGTCGGTAAAGATCTACAGGCAGACCCGGGCAGACCTCGGCGACACTTACACGGGTCCGTCCGCGATTGCCGTTGCCCTGAAATTCGCGGAGGAGCTGGACCGGAAGGGCAAGAAGTACGGCAAGGGTTTCTACGATTACCCGAAGGACGGGAAGAAGTTCCTCTGGCCGGGTATCGCCGGAGTCTATCCGCCGGCCGCGAAGCAGCCCGACGTGGAAGAGGTCAGGAAGCGGCTGCTCTACGTCCAGGCAGTCGAGACCGCCCGCTGCCTCGAGGAAGGTGTGGTGACGGAGCCGGCGGACGCGGATATCGGCTCGATTTTCGGCTGGGGCTATCCGGCCTGGACCGGCGGCACGCTCTCACTCATCGAGACGGTGGGCCTGAAGGCCTTCGTTGCCGAGTGCGACCGGCTGGCGGCGGACTGCGGACCCCGCTTCCTGGTACCGGATTCCCTGCGTGCACGGGCGGAGAGGAACGAGCTGTTCTATCCCCGTGCCACACCCGGTACAGCGCGCAGCGCTGCCTGACCAGGGCGCCGGGGCACCAGGGCATGGAACGGCGGATCTTCGAGCCCGAGCACGACATGTTCCGCGAGTCGGTGCGCCGCTTCTTCCAGAAGGAAGTGGAGCCTCACCGGGACCGCTGGTACGAACAGGGGCAGATCGACCGGGAGATCTACCGGAAGGGCGGCGAGCAGGGGCTGCTCCTGATGCAGGTCCCGGAGGAGTACGGTGGCGCAGGCATCGGGGATTTCCGCTACGAGCAGATCCTGCTCGAGGAGAACCTGCGCTACGGTGACAGCGGCCTTTACTTCACGCTGCATTCCCGCCTGGTGGCACCCTACATCGCGGGTCTCGGCAACGACGAGCAGAAGCGCCGCTTCCTGCCCAGGTGCGCTAGCGGACAGTCGATCCTGGGCATCGCATTGACCGAGCCGGGCGCCGGAAGTGACCTGGCGGGGATCAAGACCCGGGCTGAGGACAGGGGCGATCATTTCCTCCTGAATGGTGCCAAGACCTATATTTCCAACGGCATCAATGGCGACGTCTTCGTCGTCGCGGCGCGCACGGCTCCGGCTGGTGAGGGCGGGCGCAAGCTGGGCCTCTTCCTCGTGGAGCGCGACATGCCGGGCTTCGCCCGCGGCCGCAACCTGAAGAAGATGGGCCTGAACTCCCAGGACACGGCGGAGCTGTTCTTCGAGAACGTGCGGGTCCCGAAGGCCAACGTGCTCGGCGATCCGGCTCGGGGCTTCTACTACCTGATGGAGTACCTGGTGGAGGAGCGACTCATCTCCGCCGCCCAGTACGTTGCCGCCAGCCAGGTCGCCTTCGACCTGACGCTGGACTTCATCCGGGAACGGCGGATCTTCGGCCAGGCCGTAGGCGACTTCCAGGTCAATCGCTTCAAGATGGCGGACATGCGCACGCAGATCGACATCGCACAGGTGTTCGTGGATCACTGCGTGACGGAGTTCAACGCCGGGCGCCTGGGGGCCGCCGATATCGCCCGGGCCAAACTCTTCTGCAGCGAGCTGGAGGGCCGCGTGACCGACGAGTGCGTCCAGCTGCACGGCGGGGCCGGATATATGGACGAATACCGGATATCGCGCATGTACCGGGATGCGCGGGTGTCGCGCATCTACGCAGGCTCCTCCGAGGTGATGCGGGAGATCATTGCGCGATCCATTGGTCTCGATCCCCGAAAGCCCGCGCCCGGAAGCTGATGGGTCGGCTGGCGGCCTGCTCGTTGCGGGCGCTGTAGCGGAATCCGGATGAGCTGCGACATCGACATCACCGCTGCGGATGGCCAGGTGCTGCGCGCAACGGTGCACGCGCCTGCCGGAGCCCGCACCTGGCTCCTGATCAACTCCGCAATGGGCGTCCGCCGCCGCTTCTACCGCCATCTCGCCGCGCACCTCGAGGCTGAGCAGATCGGCGTGCTCACCTATGACTATCGCGGGATGGGCGACTCCGTAGTTGCAGGCGACGGGGTTGCACTGATCCGGCTGGAAGACTGGGGCCGCAAGGACTTTCCAGCGGCGTTCCGCTGGCTGCGCGAGCGGCACGCGCCCGATCGCGTCGTCGTGCTCGGCCACTCCGTCGGCGGCCAGCTGCTGGGCATCGCGCCGGAAGTGCGGGCGGCCGACGCCCTCGTTGGCGTCGCCACCCAGTCCGGCCACTGGCGCCACTGGGACGGCGTGGACCGGGCCAGGGTGTTTGCCCTCTGGTACGCCGCGATTCCATTGCTCACCGCGCTGAATGTGCGCTTCCCGTCGTCCCGCCTCGGTCTGGGCCAGGACATTCCCTCCGGCGTCGCCCGCCAGTGGGCCGAGTGGGGTCGGGACAGCCAGTACGTGCGCAGCCCGACCGTGGGCCCGCAGCCCCAGTTCCACGACGAGGTATGCTGCCGCCTGCGCACCTACCTGCCCCGGAGCGACTTCCTGGCGCCGGAGCGCGCTGTGCGCGCGTGGCATGACTGGTTTCCGAACGCCGAACGGGAACTGATCGAGCTGGGCCCCCGCAACGCGGCCGGCCGGAAGATCGGGCACTTCGGACTGTTCGATCCCGAGGTCGGCGCGGAGGAATGGCCCGGCCTCACGGACTTCATTCGGGGAGGGTGAACATGCACGGCCTGATGATGGACACGCCGCTGACGATCACCGGCATCCTGCGCCACGCTGAACAGAATCACGGCGAGCAGTCGCTAGTCTCCATTACGGCGGACCACCCGCGGCACCGCTACACCTACCGGGAATCCTTCCTTCGTGCACGCCGCCTCGCCAGCAGCCTGGCGCGTTTCGGTCTCGCGCCCGGGGACCGGGTTGCAACCCTGGCCTGGAACGATTTCCGGCACTTCGAGCTCTACTATGGCGTGGGCTGCGCCGGCTATGTGCTGCACACGATCAACCCCCGGCTGGGTCCCGAGCAGATCGCCTGGATCGCCAACGACGGTGGTGCCCGCGTGCTGTTCGCGGCCCCGGAGTTCGCCCCGCTGCTGGCCCGGCTGTCGCCCCATCTGACCGGTATCCGGCATGTGGTCTACATGACAGGACCCTCCCACATGCCGGCCACCGCTCCAGCGGGCCCACTGGAGCCACCGCTCTGCTACGAGGAGTTGCTGGACCAGGGCAGCGACGACCACGAGTGGCCCGAGCTTGATGAACGGGCAGCCAGCGCGCTCTGCTATACCTCCGGGACCACCGGCAATCCCAAGGGCGTGCTCTACAGTCACCGGTCCACGGTGCTGCATGCGATGGCCGCCTGCAGTGCTGATGTGATGGGCATCCGGGCACGTGACACGGTGCTGCCGGTGGTGCCCATGTTCCACGTGAACGCCTGGGGCATACCCTTCATCGTGCCGATGGCTGGCGCGAAGCTGGTGCTGCCCGGTCGCAGTGCCGGCGACCCGGAGACGCTGTGCGACCTGATCAATTCGGAACAGGTGACCCTCGCCCTTGGCGTGCCCACCGTCTGGCTCGCGCTGCTCCAGTACCTGGGAAAATCCGGGGTGCAGTTGCCGAGTCTCCGGCGCACCGTGGTGGGTGGCGCCGCGTGTCCGCCGGCAGTGATAGACGAGTTCCGCCAGCAGCATGGTGTGGAAACCCATCATGCCTGGGGCATGACTGAAACCTCGCCGCTCGGCACCTTCAACACCCTGAAGCCTGCCCACGAATCCCTGCCCGCCGAGGCCCAGCGGGAAATCCGCCTGAAGCAGGGCCGCGTCGTGTTTGGCGTCGAGATGCGCATTGTCGGGGATGACGGCAACCCGCTGCCCCGCGACGGCCGCACCTTCGGTGCGTTGCAGGTGCGCGGGCCCTACATCGCCAGCGGTTACTTCCGGCTGGAGCACAGCGAGGCCCATCGCGAGGAGGGCTGGTTCGACACCGGCGACGTGGCCACCATTGATGCCGATGGCTA
This sequence comes from uncultured Chromatiaceae bacterium, assembly GCA_964407855.1. Classification (GTDB taxonomy): domain Bacteria; phylum Pseudomonadota; class Gammaproteobacteria; order Steroidobacterales; genus SHZI01. The sequence continues at coordinate 27,520 of CAYOXI010000025.1, read as the reverse complement.
CCTGCAGATCACCGACCGGAGCAAGGATGTGATCAAGTCCGGTGGTGAGTGGATCAGTTCCATCGAACTCGAGAACCTGGCGGTAGGCCATCCGGCCGTCACGGAGGCCGCCGTCATCGGCGTGCCTCATCCGAAATGGTCGGAGCGCCCGCTCCTTATTGTCACGCTGAAGCCGGGGGCGGCGGTGACACGGGATGAACTGCTCGCCTTCCTGGCCGCCAGGGTGGTGAGCTGGTGGGTGCCGGACGACGTGGTCTTCGCCAGCGAACTGCCCCACACCGCCACCGGCAAGCTCAACAAGATGGCGCTGCGGGAGCATTACCGGGATCACCTGGCTGGCGGATGAGACTGAAGGCGTCAACTGGCCAGCACCAGCGCTTGCCCGGACGACAGGGTCCGGTTGACTCACTGACCCGCGCCGATCATCTACACGCTGGCAGCCAACGCCCGGTATGCGAGACGCTTCGCGGGCATCTTCAGCCGTCACGCCAACAGCGAGCTGGCTCTGGCAATCACCACGATCACCATTGCCGAGGTGCTCTCTGGCCCACTCCGGGCCGGTGAGGAAACACTCGCCAGGCGCTACCGTGCGGTACTGGAATCCTGGCAGGTCGTTGACCTCACCGGCGACATCGCCGAAGGCGCCGCCCGCCTGCGGGCCAAGTACAACCTGAAGCTGCCCGACGCCATACAGGTGGCCAGCGCACTGGCCATCAACGCGGAGGTCCTGGTGACCCACGATCGCGATTTCTCGCCGGTGCGCGGCCTGCGGATCCTGCACTGACAAGGTCGAGCAGTGGCCGCCGGGCGCCTGTGGTGCTAGTGTCCCGTGTGTCGGTGCGGGGGGGTAACCGTCCATGTCATTCCAGATCACAGCCATTTACACGAGCCTGCTGGCCATCCTGCTGCTGGTGCTCAGCCTGCGCGTGGTACGCCAGCGACTCCAGCTGAAGGTCGGGCTGGGTACCGGCCAGCACGCCGGGCTGGAGCAGGCGGTCCGCGCCCAGGCGAACTTCACCGAGTACGTGCCGCTCATCCTGTTATTGCTCGCCTTCTACGAGCAGGGGGGTGGGGCGGCATGGACGGTGCACGTGGCCGGGGCCAGTCTGCTGGTAGCCCGGGTGCTGCATGCGATGGGCCTGGCCCGGACCTCCGGTCGCAGTACCGGGCGTTTCATCGGGATGATCGTCACCTGGCTGGTGCTGGTGGTGCTGGCCATCGCCAACCTGTTTCGGGCACTAGCCTGGGAGCTGACCTGAGGTCTGATTCCTGACGCGGCGCATGGCCCGCCCGCCGCTCAGGAATCCGGCGTGACCCGGCCCGCCCGCGCGAAGCGCGTCCGCCAGTAGGTATTGGCAAAGCTGTCCAGGGATACCTGCTTCCCGCCCGCAGGGGCGTGCACGAAGCGGCCCCCGCCCATGTAGATCGCCACATGGGAAGTCCGGCCACCGTCCCGGAAGAACAGCAGGTCGCCGGCCTCGGCCTGCTCCAGGGTCAGCGGGGCGGTGGCGCCCAGCTGGTCTGCTGCGGTACGAGGCACGGCGAGCCCGGCATTGGCATACGCATACTGCACAAGGCCGCTGCAGTCGAATCCCGAGGGAGCCGCGCCACCCCAGACGTAGGGCACGCCCACCATCTGCATGGCGGTAAAGACAATCTGGGTCCGGACCGGATCAGCAAGGCCCGGGTAGGTGCCGGTCGGGGGTGCCGGCGCACCGGTAGCGGGTGCACCATCCGGCCGGTGGCCCGGTGCTGCGCAGCCAGCAAGCACCAGGGTCGCCAGGCCGATGCCGAGAAGGGGTGTTATGCCCGGAAAACGGAGTCCTGCCACAGCGTCGATGCCCGCTCGCCCGCCTGAGAGCAACGAGTTTACACGCCCACGTACCGCCCGGGGCCCGGGACCGTCCCACAAATCGTGCGTCTGACACGCGGCCCCTCTATAATCCGCGGCCTTTCCTCCCCCGGCTTTTTCCATGCACCCCAGCGACAGCGCGACTGCCAGGCTCCGTAATATCGCCATCATTGCCCACGTGGACCACGGCAAGACCACCCTCGTGGACAAGCTGCTGCGCCAGTCGGGCACCCTGGACGTGCGCTTCCAGCTCCCGGAGCGGGCCATGGACTCCAACGACCTGGAGAAGGAGCGGGGCATCACGATCCTCGCCAAGAACACCGCCATCACCTGGCGGGACTACCGGATCAACATCATCGACACACCGGGTCATGCGGACTTCGGTGGTGAGGTGGAGCGGGTACTGTCGATGGCCGACAGCGTGCTGCTGCTGGTGGACGCGGTCGATGGCCCCATGCCGCAGACGCGTTTTGTCACCCAGAAGGCCTTCGCCCGGGGCTTTACGCCCATCGTCGTGATCAACAAGATCGACCGGGACGGCGCCCGGCCCGGCTGGGTGCTGGACCAGACCTTCGAGCTGTTCGACCGGCTGGGTGCGACCAATGCCCAGCTGGACTTTCCGGTGGTGTATGCCTCGGCGCTGAATGGCTACGCGGGGCTGGATCCCGATGTGCGGGGTGGCGACATGACGCCGCTCTTCGAGGCGATCGTCAAGCACGTGCCGGCACCGCAGGTGGATCCGGACGGCCCCCTGCAGCTGCAGGTCTCGAGCCTCGACTACGATTCCTACGTGGGCATGCTCGGCATTGGCCGGATCACCCGCGGCCGGGCCACCGCCAACACCACCATCAGCATCGTGGGTGCTGATGGCCGGGTGCGCAGCGGCAAGCTGGGCGAGATCTTTGGCTTCCTGGGCCTGGAGCGCTACAAGGTGCCCGAGTCCTCGGCCGGCGAAATCGTGGTCTTCAGCGGCATCGAGGAGCTCTTCATCTCCGACACCATCTGCGACCGGGAGCATCCGGAAGCGTTGCCGCCCCTGAAGGTGGATGAGCCCACCATCAGCATGACCTTCCAGGTGAACAAATCGCCGTTCGCCGGCAAGGAAGGCAAGTTCCTCACCAGCCGCCATATCAAGGAGCGGCTGGAGCGCGAGCTCAAGCACAACGTGGCCCTGCGCGTGGAACCTACTGAGGATCCGGACAAGTTCCGGGTCTCCGGTCGTGGCGAACTGCACCTGTCGGTGCTCATCGAGACCATGCGCCGGGAGGGCTACGAGCTGGCCGTGTCCCGGCCGGAAGTGATCGAGCAGACCATTGACGGCGAGGTCTGCGAGCCCTGGGAACAGCTGACGGTGGATTTCGAGGAGGCCTATCAGGGTGCCGTGATGAGCCGCCTGGCGGAGCGCAAGGGTGAACTGCTGGGGATGCAGCCGGACGGCATGGGACGCCTGCGCCTGGAGTACCGGATCCCGGCCCGGGGCCTGATCGGCTTCCGTACCGAATACCTGACCTGCACGGCCGGTACCGGACTCATCTACCACATCTTCGACAGGTACGACCGGCGCATTCCCGTCGCCATCGGCCAGCGCAACAACGGCGTGCTGGTGTCCATGGTGGCCGGCAAGGCCCTGGCTTACGCGCTGTTCAGCCTCCAGGAGCGGGGGCGGCTGTTCATCGGCCACGGCGAGCCGGTCTACGAGGGGATGATCTGCGGCATTCACAGCCGGGGCAATGACCTGGTGGTGAATCCCACCAAGGCCAAACAGCTCACCAATATCCGGGCGGCCGGCTCCGATGAGAACCTCCTGCTGACACCACCTATCCGGCTGTCCCTGGAGCAGGCGCTGGAATTCATCGATGATGACGAGCTGGTGGAGGTCACGCCCACCAGCCTCCGGCTGCGCAAGAAGCTGCTGCTGGAAAGTGACCGGCGCCGGGATTCCCGGCAGCGGGCCTGATTCACGGAGACGCATCCATGGCCGACTACCACGCACCAGTCCGGGAAATGCTGTTTGCCATCCGTGAGCTGGCGGGTCTCGAACGTCTGACCGCCCTGCCGGGCTATGAAGAGGCCACGCCGGACCTGGTGGAGGCCGTACTGGAGGAGGCGGCAACCCTGGCTGGTGACGTCATTGCACCGACCAACCGGCTGGGGGACGAGCAGGGCACCCGGGTTGAGAACGGTGCCGTGGTGGTGCCGGAAGCCTTTCGGGAGATCTACCAGGCCTACCGCGCCGGCGGCTGGCCGGGGCTTACCGCGCCCCCCGAATACGACGGGCAGGGACTGCCCTTCCTGCTGGGCGTTGCCGTGGAGGAGATGTGGTGTTCTGCCAATCTCGCCTGGTCACTGTGCCCCTTGCTCACTGAGGGCGCGACCCGGGCTGTCGAGGCCCACGCCTCGCCGGCGCTCAAGGCCGCCTACCTGCCCAGGATGATGACCGGCGAGTGGACCGGCACGATGAACCTCACCGAGCCCCAGGCAGGCTCCGACCTGGCGGCGTTGCGTACCCAGGCGGTACCCGAGGGCGATCACTACCGGCTCAGTGGCCAGAAAATCTATATCACCTGGGGCGACCACGACCTGACCGAAAACATTGTGCACCTGGTCCTGGCCCGGCTGCCGGATGCGCCACCCGGAGTACGGGGCATTTCGCTGTTCCTGGTACCCAAGTTCCTGCTGCAGGCCGATGGCACGCCCGGGGAACGAAATGGCGTGCGCCCGATCTCTGTGGAGCACAAGCTCGGCATCCATGGCAGCCCCACCTGCGTCATGTCCTTCGACAACGCGGTGGGTTATCTGGTGGGCGAGCTCAACAACGGCCTGGCGGCCATGTTCACCATGATGAACCACGCCCGTCTCGGTGTGGGTCTGGAAGGAGTCGCTGTCGCCGAGCGGGCCTACCAGCAGGCCCGCAGCTACGCCCGGGACCGGGTCCAGGGCAGGGTGGCCGGTGAAAAGGAGCGGGCACCGATCATCCGGCACGCCGACGTCCGCCGCATGCTGCTGACCATGAAGGCCTACATCGAGGCGATGCGCAGCATCGCCTACGTGACGGCGGCCGACCTCGACCTCAGCCGCCGCCACCCGGATGCGGGGACGCGGGCGCACCATCAGAACCGCGTCGAGCTGATGACCCCCGTGGTCAAGGGCTGGTCCACGGAGATGGGTCAGGTGCTGACCTCCCTCGGTATCCAGATTCACGGGGGCATGGGTTTCGTGGAGGAGACCGGCGCGGCCCAGTACCTGCGTGACGCCCGCATTACCACCATCTACGAGGGCACGACCGGTATCCAGGCCAACGACCTGGTCGGACGCAAGATCCTGCGCGATGGCGGCGATTCACTCCGCTCCCTGATCGCCGATGTTCGCGCCACGGAGGCGGATCTTGCTGCCCACCCCGAACTGGCCTCCATCCGGCGGGCACTGGGCGAAGGCCGCGCGGCCGCCGAAGCGGCAGGTGCCTGGCTTGCTGCCAATCATGACCGGCACCCGGCGGCCCCCGGGGCGGCGTCCTACCATGTGCTCATGCTGCTTGGCACCGTCACCGGTGGCTGGCAGCTGGCCCGTGCCGCGGTGATTGCGAGTGAGCGGCTGGGCGGCGGATCTGCTGCCGACCGGGACTTCCATGCCACCAGGATCGTCACCGCCCGCTTCTACGCCGAGCAGTTCCTGCCCCTGGCCACGGCCCACCTGCGGGCCATCGAGGCAGGCCCGGATACCCTGCTGGCGCTGACTGACGACCAGTTCTGAGGCCGCTGCATATACAATCGCCGGCCCGACGTTCCGAGCAGCAGCCATGACGACCAGGAAATCCGGGTTCAGCACCCGTCAGGTCCACAGCGGAGTCGTGCCGGACCCCGTCACCGGGGCCATACTCACCCCGATCTACCAGACCACCACCTATGTGCAGCCCTCGGTGGACCGCTACCTGGAGACCGGCTATTCCTACTCCCGTTCCGCCAATCCCACGGTCAGCGCGCTCGAAGCCAAGCTCGCTGACCTGGAAAACGGTACTGGAGCCATCTGCTTCGGCACGGGTATGGCGGCGATCCACGGTGTCTACCTCGCGTACCTGAATGCGGGTGACCACGCCATTGTCTCCGACGTGGTCTATGGTGGTACCTACCGCCTCAGCACCAAGATCTTCAGCCGCTTCGGCGTGGAGTTCTCCTTCGTGGACACGGCCGATGCCGGCAATGTCCGCCAAGCGATCCGGCCGAGCACGAAGCTGATCCTCACCGAGACGCCGGCCAACCCCACCCTGAAGCTCACTGATCTGCGGGCGGTGTCCGACGTGGCCCGTGAACACGGCATCCTGCACGCGGTGGACAACACCTTTCTCACCCCGTACTACCAGCGACCGCTGGAACTTGGTGCGGACCTCGTGATCCACAGCACCACCAAGTACTTCGACGGGCACAACGCGACGGTCGGCGGGGCGGTCGTGGTGAGCAACAGCGAGCAGGACAAGGCGGTGCGTTTCATCATGAACGCGACCGGCACCATCATGTCGCCGCAGGTGGCCTGGCTCACGCTGCAGGGCTGCAAGACACTGTCCGTGCGCCTCGACCAGCAGTCCGCTAATGCCTTCGCCGTCGCCCGCTTCCTGGAGGGGCATCCCCGCGTGTCCTGGGTGCGATATCCCGGGCTGCCGTCCTTTCCCCAGCACGCGCTGGCCAGACAGCAGGCCAGCGGCTTCGGCGCGATGGTCTGCTTCGAGGTGAAGGGCGGCGTCGCGGCGGGCAAGGCCCTGATGGATCGCATCCGCCTGTGGACCCTGGCGGAGAACCTGGGCTCCGTGGAGTCCCTGATCACCCATCCGGTCACCATGACCCATGCGGACGTCGAGGAGGCGGAGCGCCGGCGGGTGGGGCTTACGGATGGACTCGTGCGGCTGTCGGTAGGTCTGGAAGATGCCGAAGACCTGATTGCGGCCCTCCGGGAAGCACTGGACGTCGTTCCCGGCTGACTCCCCGCCCCGACCCCCGGCTCCCGGTGGCCTCCTCCCCATTGAAAAAGTCCCGGCCAGCCCCAGATTCCGTTCCATGGGCGAGCCGGCATGGTGCCGCGTCATCCGCCCGGCCGGCTCCGCCCGGGAAGGCGAGGGAGCCAATGTGGAATGGCGCCCCGTCGCCAACATCTCCGAGACAGCCAATGAGTACCTCATCAAGGCTGAACTTCCGGAGGTGCCAAAAAAGGCTATCGACGTGTCCGTGCATGACGGGGTGATCACCATCCGCGGCGAGCGCCGGCTGGAGAATCGCACTGATGACGAAAAGCATCATCGCATCGAGTCGTTCTACGGCAGCTTTGCCCGGAGCTTCTCCCTGCCCGCCGACGTGGATGAGGGCAGGATCCAGGCCGAGAGCAAGGATGGCGTGCTCGTCGTCCGACTGCCGAAGACCGAAGCCCGCAAGCCGCGGCCCATCGAAGTACAGGTTCGCTGAGCCGACGACCTGGTGGCAGGGAGTTGCGAGACTCCCCGCCACCAGGTTCCCGCTGCCTTATCCCGGATGTTTGGGGGGCACTCGCCTGACCGCTACAATGAGGCCTCTGCACAATCCGTTGGTGCGTTCAGATCGGCAGCTCTGGCATGAAACTATCCGCAGCGGTACGCGGCACCTGCCGCCCGGGCCTGGTTGCAGCGCTGCAACGGACACTGGCGCTCGGCTGCCTGCTGGTAATCGGCGGCGCGCCGGTGCTGGGCCGTCCTGCCGGCAGCCCGCCGGTCCCCGAGCTGCCGCTCCCGGGACCGTCCGTTTTCCGTCTTCCTCAGGTCATCGCGTGGCCTGACGGCCAGCAACCCACCGCGCCCCCCGGCTTCCGGGTCACCCGCTTTGCAGAGAACCTGGATCATCCCCGGTCACTGCTGGTGCTGCCCAACGGCGACGTGCTGGTGGCGCAGGCCCGCACCGAGTCCATGGGCGGCATGCCACCGGAGGTTGTGGCCGCCCTCACCCGGCAGGGCGTGTTTGGCCCCAGCCCCGACAACATCCTGCTGCTCCGCCCGACCACGGCCGGCCTGGAGCGACATGAGTTGCTGACCGACCTGAACCAGCCCTTCGGCATGCAGCTGCTGGGCCGCCACCTGTATGTGGCGACCACGGATGCGCTGCTGCGCTTCCCCTTCGAAGCGGGGCAAATCCGGATCACGGTCCCGGCCGAAATACTCGCTGACCTGCCCGCCGGCACCTACAACAACCACTGGACCCGGAACCTGCTCGCCAGTGCCGACGGCAGCCGGCTGCTGGTGGCGGTCGGCGCCGGCACCAACGTCAATGAGGAGGGCGTCGATCCGCCAGACCGGGCTGCGATCTGGTCGCTGCGGCCCGATGGCAGCGACAAGCGGCTGCTGGCCACCGGCCTGCGCAATCCGGTGGGCCTCGCTTTCGAACCCGGGACCGGTGTCCTGTGGACGACGGTGAACGAACGAGACGGTCTGGGCGAGGACGTGCCACCGGACTACCTCACGGCCGTCGTGGACGGCGCATTTTATGGCTGGCCCTATGTGTACTTCGGAACCTACGTGGACCCCATCCAGCAGCGCCTGAACCCGACCGACGTCGCGCGCGCGCAGCAGACAGCCCGGGTACCGGACCTGGCGCTCGGCGCACACAGCGTGCCCCTCGGCCTGCTGTTCTATACCGGCAGTGCTTTTCCCGAGCGTTATCGGGGCGGCGCCTTCATCGCCCGCCGGGGTGGCGGCAGTCGCGTCCGGTTCCTGGGTTTCGACGTGCAGTACCTGCCCTTTGCCGAAGGCCGGCCGGCCGGTCCACCGGAGGCCTTTCTCAGCGGCTTCCTGCCAGATCCTGCCGGCATACGCGTTCACGGTCGGCCCGTGGGTCTCGCGCTGCTGCCCGATGGCTCCCTGCTGGTTGCGGATGACGCGGGCAACACCCTGTGGCGGGTCGCCTACGAGGCCGAATGACCAGGTATCTCCTTGTCCTGCTCGCGACGCTGTTGCTGGTGCCCGCGGTCGCAGCCACCGGGGAGGTTCCGACGCCGGTGCCGGCGGAACTCGCAGGGCTCGAGCTGCCGGACCAGTTTGGAGGTCGCGACTCGCTGATGGCCCATCAGGGTTCGGCACTGGTCGCCGTCGTGGTCAATGTGCGCAGGCTGGCCCTCATCGAGACCTGGGAGCGGGATCTCAGCCTCAGGATCCCCGGCATCCGCTTTCTGAACGTCGCGGACCTGCCGTCCGCGGGGGTGGTGGATCTGGAGCGGACGGCAGCTACCCTGCGCCGGCGGGTACCCGCCGAGGTTCCCGTCCTGATGGACGTGGAGCGTCACTGGGCGACGCTGCTGGAGCTGGATACCGAGCTGCCCAACCTGCTCGTTTTTGATGCCGGCACCAGACTCGTGGCCCGCTTTCGTGGCCGCTGGTCCGAGGCGCTGGCCCGCGACGTGGTGGCGGCAATCGAGTCGCTGCCCGCGCCGACGGCGGCATTGCCGTGAGCGCCACCATCGTGCTGGCCGGCGGGGGCCTGGCCAACGGCCTCATTGCGCTCCGGCTGATGGCAGAACGACCGGATGTCAGGCTCACGCTGCTGGAGTCGGCCGACCGCATCGGCGGCAATCACACCTGGTCTTTCCACAGCACCGATGTCGCGCCTGCCGTGCTCGCGTGGCTCCGGCCGCTGGCCAGCTACTCTTGGCCCCATTACGACGTGCGTTTCCCCAGCCGGGAGCGGCGCCTCCAGGGTGGCTATCATTCGATGACCGGCGAGCATCTCCACGACGTGGTGATGGCCACTCTCGGTGACCGGGTGCGCCTCAACGCCCGGGTTACCGACATCCGTCCCGACGCTGTCACGCTCGAAGGCGGGGAGCGGCTGTCAGCGGACCTGGTGATCGACGCCCGCGGCCTCCGGGCGCGACCCGGCAGCGAGCCGGGTGAACATCGGACGGAGCCCGGCCTGGTCCTGCGCTTCCAGAAGTTTCTCGGGCAACTGGTGCAGCTTGCGGCACCCCATGGCCTTACCGGCCCGCTGCTGATGGATGCCACCGTGTCCCAGGAGCATGGCTACCGCTTCATCTACCTGCTGCCGTTCACCGCCGACCAGGTGCTCATCGAGGACACCTACTACAGTGACACCGGCGACGTCGATGCGGCCGAGCTGCGGCAGAATATTGCGGGCTATGCGGCGGCGAAGGGCTGGACCATCGCGAGGCTGATGCGGGAGGAGAGCGGGGTGCTGCCGGTGGTGCTGGACACGGACTTTGCCGCCTTCTGGCCGGCGGCCGAAGCCGGCATACCCCGGGCCGGCCTGCGGGCCGGCCTTTTTCATCACACCACCGGCTACTCCCTGCCCGAGGCAGCGGGTCTCGCCGATGACCTGCCACGCCTGGCCGATCTGACGAGCGTGCCGGTGGCTGCCTGGATCCGCGACCGGGTTCAGCGCCGCTGGCGCGAGCAGCGCCTGTTCCGGTTCCTGAACCGGATGTTGTTCCTCGGTGCGGCGCCGTCGGAGCGCTACCGGATCCTGCAGCACTTCTACCGGGTGCCGGAGCCGGTCATCGAGAATTTCTACGCCGGCCGGATCACCGGCCGCGACGCGCGGCACATTCTCGCCGGCACACCACCCATTCCCATCCACCGGGCCCTGCGCTACGTGTTGCCATCCAGCAGCCACAGGAGTCAGAGCCACACCACGTTCAGGAATCGAGGCAGCAGGGCATGAGCAGGACGGTCGCCGTTATCGGCGCAGGTTTCGGCGGACTGGCGCTCGCGATCCGCCTGCAGTCAGCGGGATTCCACACCATACTGCTGGAAAAGCGGGAGCGGCCCGGCGGGCGCGCCTACGTCTACCAGCAGGATGGCTTCACTTTCGACGCCGGGCCCACCGTGGTCACCGCGCCGAATGCCATTGACGAGCTGTTCGCGCTGAGCGGCCGATCGACCGCCGACTATGTCGACCTCATGCCCGTGGATCCCTTCTACCGGCTCGTCTGGCAGGACGGTGTGACGCTGGAATACAACGAGGATGCGGACGCGGTGACCGAGGCCATCCGCCGGATCAGTCCGGGGGATGCCGAGGGCTACCGCAAATTCCTCGCTTTCTCCGAGGCCGTGTTCCGGGAAGGCTATCTGAAGCTGGGTACCGTGCCTTTCCAGAACCTCTGGAGCATGGTGCGGGTGATCCCCGACCTGATCCGGCTGAAGAGCCACAAGACGGTCTATGGGGCCGTGTCTGACTTCATGCAGGATCCGCACCTGCGCCAGGCCTTCAGCTTCCAGTCCCTGCTGATCGGTGGCAATCCATTCCACGTCTCGTCGATCTACGCGCTGATTCATGCCCTGGAACGCAAGTGGGGGGTGCGCTTTCCCAGGGGCGGCACCGGGGCGCTCGTGCAGGCCCTGGTGCGCCTGTTCCAGGAACTCGGCGGCGAAATCCGCCTTGGCTGCCCGGTGGAGGAGATCCGCGTGCGTAACGGGCGGGCCACCGAGGTGGCAACTGCCGACGGACGCAGTGTCGTGGTGGATGCGGTGGCCAGTAATGCCGACGTGGTCCATACCTACGCAAACCTGCTCGCCGGATCGGAGCGGGGCCAGGCGATGGGGCGCAGCCTCCAGCGCAAGCGCTTCAGCAATTCCCTGTTCGTGGTCTACTTCGGTCTGAAGCGCCAGTATCCGGAGATTGCCCATCACACGGTCCTGTTTGGCCCCCGTTACCGGGAACTGCTGGAGGACATCTTCGAGCGTGGCGTGCTGCCCGACGATTTCTCCCTCTACCTGCACAACCCGTCCCGTACCGATCCGTCGCTGGCGCCGCCCGGGCAGGCCGGCTTCTATGCCCTGTCGCCAGTGCCCCACCTGGGCAAGGGGAAGATCGACTGGAGCACGATGGGACCCGTGTTCCGGGACAGGATCCTCGCGGCGCTGGAGAAGCAGGCGCTGCCAGGCCTGCGGGACAACCTGGTCACGTCCCGCATCTTCACGCCGGCTGACTTCGCCTCGGAGCTCAATGCGCATCTGGGCTCGGCCTTCTCCCTCGAACCCCTGCTGACCCAGAGCGCCTTCTTCCGGGTTCACAACCGGGACGATCGAGTTCACAATCTGTACTTCGTGGGGGCGGGCACACACCCGGGCGCTGGTATTCCTGGCGTCATCGGTTCTGCCAAGGCAACCGCAGGACTGATGATTGCCGATCTCGGAGCGGATTGAGATGGATGCGGTCGTCAGTAACAGCCGGGCGATGATCCGCAAGGGCTCGCGCAGTTTCGCCCTTGCCTCCACGCTGTTCGATGACCGCACGCGTGAGCATGCCTACATGCTTTATGCCTGGTGCCGCCACTGTGACGACGTGATTGATGGCCAGGAACTGGGCATGGCATCCCACGTCCAGGCTCCCCGTGAACAGGCCGCCAGCCTGGCGCAGCTCAGGGCCGAGACGCGCCGCGCGCTCAATGGCGAGGACCTCACCGACCCGGTGTTCGTGGCCTTTCAGCGGGTCGCGAGCGAGCACCGGATTCCGGAACGTCATCCACTGGCCCTGCTGGCCGGTTTCGAGATGGATGTGGCCGGCCATCGCTACCAGACGCTCGACGAGACGCTGCTCTACTGCTACCGGGTGGCCGGGGTGGTCGGTGTCATGATGGCCATGGTGATGGGCGTGCGGGACAACGCGACGTTGCTGCGGGCCGCCGACCTCGGCATCGCCTTCCAGCTCACGAATATCGCCCGGGATGTACTGGATGATGCCCGCAACGGCCGCTGTTACCTGCCGGCCGACTGGCTGACTGATGCCGGCATTCCCGGCGAGCGTCTCGCGGAGCCCGGATATCGTCCGGCGCTGGCCGGGATAGTGGCCAGGCTGCTGGGCGAATCCGGGCGCTACTACGCGTCAGCGGCGGTGGGCCTCCGGGCACTGCCGTTGCGCAGTGCGTGGGCGATCGCCACGGCGCTCGGGGTCTATCGTGACATCGGCCGGATCGTGCTGGAAAAAGGCGCCAGCGCCTGGGACAGCCGGGCGGTGGTCAGTACGCCGCGCAAACTCACCCATGTATTCACCGGCGGTGTGCGGGCGCTCCACGCCAGGACCATCGAGCGGTGGACGCGCCAGACACCACGGGAAGACAGTCTCTGGGTCACGCCCGAGTTTGGCTCCGACCTGCAACCGGAGCCCAGCCGGGAACCCTGACCCGACCGTCAGCTGTCACGGACGAAGCGTTGCGCGAAGTGGTGGCTGAGGCCGAGCGCAGCAATGCCGACGCCGGCCAGGCTGAGGCAGATCGGCAGCAGTGCCATGGCAGGCTCGCTCCGCCAGAAGACCCCGCTGTAGGCTTCGAGGGCCCAGGTGTTCGGCGTCATCCAGCCGAGCTGCTGCAGCCATTGGGGCATGAAGAACCGGGGGACCATGCTGCCCCCGATGGCTGACATGATCAGGATCACAACCGTGGGCAGGATCTGCGCCTGGGCACGGCTCCGGCTGCCGGTAATCAGCAGCAGCCCGAGCCCGGCTGCGAGGACTGCCGAGGCCGTGGCAATCAGCAGCCACGGCCCGAAATTGCCGGGCAGGTCCACGCCGTACACCAGCCAGGCAACCGAGAAGATGATGCCGGTCTGGACAAGTCCCTGGAGTACCAGATAGATGAAGCGCCCGTTGATGACCACGCCGATGCCGCCGGGACCGGCGGCCACCCGGTCCAGGATCCCGGCCTCCTGGTCCTCAAGGATGCCGAGCGCGCCCTGGGCCGCGGCGAACAGCAGGAACATGAAGGCCACGGCACCGGCGTAGTAGGCCACGTTGTTCAGGGCGGCGTTCTGGCCGGCGACGTTCTCCTGGTCCAGCAGGTCCGCGAAGCTCCAGGCGCCGGCCTGTGCCGCCCCGTTGCGCAGGCGCGCGAGCCCGTCGGTGATCGCCGCTTCCTGCGCGGGTGTGAACTCGGTGAACTCAGTGCCGATCAGTTCAGCAACGCGTCCGATCGCGAGATCGGGCAATGCCGTGAAGTAGGCCTGCTGGAGCTGTCCGGCCAGCATCGTGGCGGTGACGCCCCGCGAGGGATCCACGAGCAGCAGCAGGGGCGGGGCGGCGAGTCCTGCAGCGTCCGCCAGCGTCTCGCCGTCCGCGCGGACCACCAGTCCCACGTCGGCTGTGCCGCGGCGAACCAGATCGTGGGCCGCCTCCCGGTTGCTGGCTCCGGTCACCGGCCGGATCACCGGTTCCGCCTGCAGCGCCGCCAGCAGCCGGGTGGAATCCTCACTCTGCACCTCGTCCACCATCACGACCCGCAGCTGCAGCTGGTCACCGGCGGCGGTGGCAAAGATCTCGGCAAAGATCAGGAAGAAAATGACGGGCACAACCAGGCTCATTACCAGCGCGCCGCGGTCCCTGACCAGCAGCAGGAAGGCTGCCCGGAGGATGGCGAGCGTCATTCCCGCGGTACCTGTCCGGTGAGTTCGACGAATACACCATGCAGGCCAGGCTGCCGGACACGGAGCTCGGCAATATCGGCGCCGGCCGCAATGAGTCCGGCACGCAGCGCTGGCAGTACTTCCAGGTCGCCCCGCAGACGGCCGACCCACAGCCGGGGTTCGTTGGTCGGCGACAGCAGCGCCGTGCGCAGGTAGTCCCGCAGGTCAGGTGCCGGGTCACTGGCCAGCATCAGGATGATTTCCTGGTCCCGGCCGAAGAGGCGGCCGACCAGCATCGGGATGGTATCGGAGGCTCGCACCACGCCCCCGGCCAGCACGGCAACCCGGTCGGCGAGCGCTTCGGCTTCAACCAGGTCATGGGTTGTGAGGATGATGCCCATGCCCCGGTCCCTCAGGGCCAGCAGGATCCTGTGCACGTCGTCCCGCGCCACCGGGTCGAGTCCGACCGTCGGCTCGTCCAGCAGCAGGAGATCCGGTCGATGGAGGGTCCCGGCAGCGATATTGATGCGCCGCTGCATGCCTCCGGACAGGGTACCGACCGGGTCCCGCGCTCGACCCGCAAGGCCGGACCACTCGAGGGCATCGGCCACCGCCGCGTCCACCTGGTCAGTGCGAAGGCCGGCCAGCCGGCCAAGGATTTCAAGGTTCGTGCGCACCGGCAGGCGGGCCCACAGGGCGATCGACTGGGGCACGAAGCCGATCCGGCGCCGGGTGGCCGGTTCCGCCGGACTCCGGCCCGCCAGCAGGATGCTGCCGCCGTCGAGACGCGTGCGGCCACAGAGCGAGCGCAGCAGCGTGGACTTGCCTGCACCATTGGGTCCAAGGAGCACGAGAATCTCGCCGGCGCGGGCGCTTAAGTCTGCGCCGGCGAGGGCAGTCCGCTCGCCGAAGCGGCGCGTCGCGCCGCGCACCACCAGGAGCAGCTCCGCTGCGCGTTCCAGGGCAGGGGCCACCGGCATCAAAGGCCGAAGCGGCTGAAGAGATCCCGTTTCTGACCGGGCAGCCGGGCCCGGAGGAAGCGCCCGAGGAGCTTGCCCGTCGTCATCCAGGCAATGCGGTGGCCACTCCGGCGGTTGGCGAGGACCTGATCGACGATCCACGGCGTGGCAGTTTCCACGTAGTCGCAGAGCACGTTCAGCACCGGCCGGATCTTCTGCCAGTCCCCGGAACTCATGGCCTTCTGCTCGTCGAACCAGTTCTCCGTGATGAGCATGCCCGGGCTGATGGCGCCGATCACGATGGCCGGATTCTGGTTCTCGCTGACCAGATATTTGGTGAGCAGCCAGTCAGCCGCCTTGGTTGCGCTGTAGACGCCCATGTTGGGTGTCAGGCGTTTGCCGTCGAAGCTGCCACCCAGCATGTTGTAGAGCGCGCCGCTGCCCTGGCGCCTGAATCCCGTAACTGCAACCTGGGAGCCGAAGATGCAGCCCTTGAAATTGCCGTCGACGAGCGTGTGCACCATGTCTTCCGGCGTCTCGTGCACCAGGAACCGCGAGGTCGCGCGACCGGCGTTGTTGATCCAGTAGTCCACCCGGCCAAAGCGCTCCACCGCGAAGGTCCATAGGGCCTCTACATCCGACTTCTGCGTGACATCACAGGGGCGGCCGGCAACCTCGCTGGTGGACGTTGCTGCCAGTTCGGTCACCGCCTTGTCCACATCGGTCTGGCGGCGGCTGGACACGACGACGTTGTGGCCCCGCCTGAGAAATTCCACGGCGAGACCCCGGCCGATGCCACGGGTACTGCCGGTGATCACTGCGATACCCATGGTCAGCGATCGCAATCCTGAAGAATGCCCGCGAGGAAGTCCGTGGTGATGCGCTGCCATTCCAGCTTCATCCAGGGACTGAAGCGGTCGGGGTCGGACGCTATCTCCGCCGTCAGTGTGATCGGGCTGAGCCAGCGATGGGCAGCGATTTCCGCCGGATCCACCTGCAGGGTCCCGCGGGGAAAGCCCGCATACACATGGCAGAGCTCGTGCTCTGAACCGACTGTGCCGAAGAGTGCCTGGTAGCGGAACTTGTAGAGAAAGCGGAGGCGACACTCCAGATCAAGCTCTTCGCGGACGCGGCGCACGGCTGCCTCGGCCACCGGTTCGCCGGGTCGCGGGTGGCTGCAGCAGCTGTTTGACCAGAAACCGGGCCAGAGCATCTTGCCGGCGGCCCGCTGCTGGATCAGTACGTCGCCGTCGGTATTGAACAGAAACACGGAGAAGGCCCGGTGCAGCGTGCCCTCACCCAGATGTCCCTCCGTCTTGGGCAGGGTGCCGATTTCCCGGTCGGCTTCGTCCACCAGGATCAGGTGATCCTCGCCGCTGCTGCTGGCCACGGACCGGCTGGGCAACGCGCTCACTGGCAATCGCCCGTACTGAGCAGCAGGGTCTGGAAGCCCTGGCGTTCAATAGCTGCCTGCACGTCGGCGGCATTGTCCTCGCAGAGCGCAATCATCGCGCCACCACCACCACCACCGGTGAGCTTGGCCCCGGCCGCCCCGGCCTCCCGGGCAGTGCCGATGAGCCGCTCGAGTTCCGGTGTGGACACCTGCAGCGCATTCAGCAGGCCCTGGTTGATGTTCATCAGGTCACCGAGCGTGGCGACATCACTGTCCTGGATCGCAGAAACGGCCTGCAGCACGAGGCCGTCAATATCGTCGAAGATCTTCTCGTAGAGGCGCGGATTGCGCCGGCGTGCCTCCGCCACGTTGGCGACGGTCCGCGCCGTCAGGCCCTCATTCCGGGTCATACCCACCACGATGGAGAGGGGTCGCGGGATGTTCAGGAGCTCCACCAGCGGGGGCGATCCCCGCCGGTAGACCAGCGGCCTGCCGTAGGTGGCCAGTGTGTTGTCGATGCCGCTCGGTTGCCCATGGGCGGTCTGCTCCGACAGGTAGGCCAGCTCGTTGACCTCGGCCTCGCTGAGGCCCAGCCGGAAGTGCAGGTCCAGGGCCCGGACGATGGCAACGGCGAGTGCCGCCGAGCCTCCCAGTCCCATGCCCCGGGGCACGTCGGGAAACACCTCAATGCGCATGGTGCGGTCGGACAGGCCGAGCTGATCCAGGATTGCACCTGCGGCCTGCTCGAAAGACCGGCGCTGTTCCCTCGGCTTGGCCAGCTGGTATTCCACTCCCCAGCGCGGAATCAGCAGCTCCACGCCGCGGTCGCTGTCCTCGACCAGCGCCCTGATGGTCAGCGGGACCGGGCAGCCGATCGCATGCCGGCCATGCACCACCGCATGCTCGCCGAGCAGGATGATCTTGCCGTAGCCGACCCCGACCCCGGTTTCCGGCAGGCGCCGGACAGCAGGTTGACGGGCGGTGGTCGCCGGGGCTGCCTGGCGCACTTCCTCGAGGACCTCCTGGGCCTTCCATACCTTGATCTCGCCACTCTGCAGGACGCGTTCGAGCACCTCGTTGAAGTGCTCGGCTGGCGCGCCGGCCGCCTTCACGACCGTGCGCGCGTGTAGCGTCATGTGACCCGCCTGGATGCCATCGGTAGCGAGTGCCCGCAGGGCTGCGAAGTTCTGGGCAAGGCCGACCGCGGCCATCACTTCGGCCAGCTCCGTGGCGGACTCGACACCCAGCAGCCGGAGGTGCATGGCGACGCCCGGATTCGACTCCAGCGGCCCGCCGACGATGCCGACCTTCATCGGCATCTCGATCCGTCCCCGCAGGTTGCCGTCCTCGTCCTTCCACCACTCGGTCAATGATCCGTAGCGGCCGTGCCGGGCGGCAAAGGCATGGGCGCCGGCTTCCAGCGCCCGCCAGTCGTTGCCCGTCGCAAGCGCCACCGCGTCCACGCCGTTCATGATGCCCTTGTTGTGGGTCGCAGCCCGGTACGGGTCCACATGGGCAAAGTCGGCGGCAATGATCACGCCGTCCCGGACCCGTTCCCCGGAATAGCCTTTACCATCCAGCAGGGTCACCGGCAGCGTGACCTCGGCCCGCGCCAGCGCACGGTCCGCCAGGTTCGAAAGAATTCGCAGAAAGACGGTGCCTTCCGTGAGCTGTTCAATAAGGGAGGCGACCCCCTCACACATGCCGTTGACGAGGTTGGCACCCATCGCATCGCGCGTGTCCACCAGCAGGTGCACCACGAGCATCTCGCCGGGCAGCGAGTGGAGCGGGTAGGAGCGGACTTCCAGGTCCACGGCACCGCCGCCCCGGGCCACCATGCGTGGATGGAAGCTGTTGGCCAGGTCGAGAATGTCCTGGCGATGCGCCAGCACGGCGGACTGGGCCTTGCGCAGGTCCGGCACATCCAGGATCTGGATCTGACCGATCAGGATCGGGGGCGTGGAAGTCGTGGCAAAACCACCCGCCTCCCTGGCCAGCTTGGCCGCCGCACTGATGGCGGCGACGATGGAGGGTTCCTCGACCGCCATCGGCACCACGTAGTCCTTGCCGTTGATCAGGAAGTTGAGTCCCAGGCCGACCGGCATGCCGAGCACGCCGATGACGTTCTCGATCATCTTGTCGGCGGCCTGCAGGTCGAGCGTGGTCCGGCCGCTGGACAGCCGGTCGAAATCGTCGTCGCTGAGCAGGCCGCGGTCCCGGACGGCCCTGACCCGCTCGGCCACGGACATCTTGTAGAAATGCGGAATCCGGGATCGCGTCACGCTTGGCCCCTGTCGGACTGGCTTGAGAAAGGGCCAGACGGGCCACCCCCCTGTCCGGCGCGGCAAACCCTAGCAGGAATAGGGGTTAGCCGCTACGGCCGCAGCGGCGGTAACATAGGTCGTCATGGATCAACCCTGGCTCCAGCAGTACCCCCCCGGCGTGCCCGCAAGCCTCGCGCTGGATTCCACGGAAACGCTCGTGACCGTGGTGGATCGCTCGGTGGACCGCTACGGGCCGCGGCCCGCCTTCAGCAACCTGGGGCGGACGATCAGCTTCGCGGAATTCGACACGCTGACACGCCGCTTTGCCGCCTGGCTCCAGAGCCTGCCCGGCGTGAGCAGGGGTGACCGGGTGGCGATCATGATGCCCAACCTGCTCCAGTATCCGGTGGCGCTCTTTGGTACCTGGCGGGCCGGCATGGTGGTGGTCAACGTCAATCCACTCTACACCCCGACCGAACTCCGTCACCAGCTCAACGACAGCGGTTCGCGCGTGCTGATCGTGCTCCGCGAGCGCGCCTTCGTGTTTGCCGGGATCCAGGCGGAGACCGAAGTCCGCCATGTCTGCGTCGTGACCGTCGGCGACCTGCTCGGCTTTCCACGGGGGCCTGTGGTCAACTTCGTGATGCGTCATATCCGCCGGATGCCGGCCGTCCCGGTGCCGGGTGCCGTCCGCTGGTCGGCGATCATGGCCTTCAGGCCGACCGACTGGCAGCCGGTGCCCGAGTTGACCGGCGATGACCTGGCCTGCCTGCAGTACACCGGTGGCACCACGGGCCGGTCGCGGGGCGCGATGCTGACGCATGGCAACCTGGTGGCCAACCTGCGGCAGATCAACGCCTGGTTCGCGCCGCGGTGCCTGCCGGGCAAGGAAGTGATGATCACGCCGCTGCCGCTCTACCACGTGTATGCGCTGACCTGTAACTGCCTTTGCTACGTGGACCTGGGCGGCCACGACATCCTCATCACGGACCCGCGGGACTTCAGGGCCTTTATCCGCGAGATGCGCCGCTGGCGCTTCACCGCGATTACCGGTGTCAACACGCTCTACCAGGCGCTCGTCGATCACCCGGACATCCGCTCGGTGGATTTCTCGTCCCTCAAGCTCACCTCGGCCGGCGGCATGGCGGTGATGCCGGCGACCGCGCAGCGCTGGGCAGCACTGACCGGCGTGATGATTCACGAGGGCTATGGGCTGTCGGAGACCTCGCCCGTCGTGTCCACCAATCCGATCACCCTCACTGCATACAACGGCAGCATTGGCCTGCCGCTGCCCAACACGCTGGTGAGCCTCCGGGATGACGACGGACAGGAGGTGCCGGCGGGTGAATCGGGCGAGCTCTGCGTCAAGGGCCCCCAGGTGATGTCGGGTTACTGGAACGATCCCGGGGGGACCGCCGCCGTCATGACCGACGATGGCTACTTCCGCACCGGGGACATTGCGACCATGGACGGGGAGGGCTACTTCCGGATCGTTGACCGGAAGAAGGACATGATCGCTGTCTCGGGCCTCAAGGTGTACCCCAATGAAATCGAGGCTGCGATCTCACTGCATCCCGCCGTGCGGGAGGCGGCCTGCATCGGCGTGCCGGATGAGCGCACCGGCGAGGCGGTGAAGCTGTTTCTCGTCCTCCAGCCGGCCGGCATGCTGACGGTCGATGAGGTGCAGGGCTTCCTGCGGCAGTCGCTCGCGCCCTACAAGATTCCCCGCCAGGTCGAGTTCCGGCAAGAACTGCCGAAATCCAACGTGGGCAAGATTCTCCGCCGCGCACTCCGTGTGCCGGATACGGCCTGACGGCCGCACCGGCAGGGCTTAGCGCTTGAGGCTCTCGCGGGGAGGCCGCGGCTCCAGCGCCCGCGCCGCAGCTTCCCAGTGGTTCTCGTGGATCCAGGTGTTGCTAAAGCCCTGCTCTTCGGTGGCCTTGAGCTGTTCATGGAGGCGAAGCCGGAACGCAGCAGCCAGGGCCTTGTAGGCCCGGAGCACCTGCACGGGCCGGTCCAGCAGCGGCTCCAGAAACCGCTCGGTGCAATCCACCAGGCTCTCACCCGCGCCGCACAGGCCCTGCACCAGGCCCAGTGCCAGGGCGTCAGTTGCGGGAATACGCCGCGCCTCCAGCAGTTCGGCGAGGCCCCGACCGCTGCCGAGGGCAGCGAGCAGGTCGATGCCACCTCCCCAGGCCGTCGTCACGTGGAGCCGGGCCTGCAGGAAGCCAAGTTCTGCCTGTGGTGCGGCAATGCGCAGGTCACAGGCCATGGCCAGTTCCGCGCCACCGCCCAGCGCCGGACCGTTGAGTACCGCCAGCACCGGTACCGGGAACTGCCGGATCCGGTCGAGGCTCTGGCGCACGCGGCGTGACATCGCGAGCGTGTCTGCCGCACTGCGGATCGCCTCCAGTTCCCGCAGGTCGCCACCGGCAGCAAAGCAGCGGTCACCACTGGCAGTCAGCACCGCACACTTCAGGTCCGGATCTGTGGCGTGTCCGGCGAAAGCCTCGCCAATGCGGTCCAGCAGTTCCAGCGACAGCGCGTTGCGCTTTTCCGGCCGGTTGATGACCACGCGCAGACGGTCGGCCTGCCGCTCGACAAGGAGGATCCCGCTCAAAAGTACAACCGCATCACGCACTCGGCCACGCAGGCCGGCCGGTCCTGGCCCTCGATCTCCACCGCATACTCCTCGACCAGTTCCAGGCTGCCCTTGACCTCGGTGACGGCGACGAGCCGGCAGTGGGCCCGCACGCGGCTGCCCGCGACCACCGCGTTGGGAAAGCGCAGCTTGTTGATGCCGTAATTGATGACCCGGGTGACGCCGGGTACCACGGGTGTTGACTCGTCCACCAGGCCCCGGAGCAGCGGATACAGGGACAGCGTCAGGTAGCCGTGGGCAATGGTCTTGCCGTAGGGCGATTCCACCGCAGCGCGGGCCGGATCCACGTGGATCCACTGCCGGTCCCGCGTGGCGGTCGCAAAGTCGTTGATCATCACCTGGTCCACGGTCAGCCAGTCACTGGTGTGGATTTCCTGGCCAAGCCGGGCTTCCAGTTCCCGAAGTGCATCAGCAAGCGCCATCCAACTGCTCCCGGAGATTCCAGCGGCCGGAGTGCCGCGTCGCGATGCTAGCAGAGACTGTCGCCCGAACTGAACCGCAGGCCCGCAATGGCCCCACAGCGTTGACCGATCCCGTGAGGGGGCCGAGAATCCAACGGTGCTGCCGGACCGAACTTGTGCCTGGAACAAGGAAACATGCCATGACGGATACGCTCCGCGCCCACGACCTCAGTGCCCGCCGCTGTAAACCCTGCGAGGGCGGGGTGCCGGCACTGGAAGCGGCTGCCGTGGCAGAACTGCAGAAGGCGCTGCATCCCGACTGGATCCTGTCCACTGATGGCAAGTGGCTGAGTCGCCGCTTCGAGTTTCCGGGTTTTGGCCGGGTCATGGGGTTTGTCAACGCCGTGGCCTGGATCGCCGAGTCGGAAGGCCATCATCCGGATCTGGAGGTCGGCTACGGGCGGTGTGTGGTCCGCTGGTCCACCCATGCGGTGGACGGCCTGACGGAGAACGACTTCATCTGTGCCGCGCGGGTCGACCGGCTCCTGGACTGAGGCTTGGTCTTTTGTCTGTCCGGCGCTAAAGTTCCGGGCCAGGTTCAAGGAGACTTCCATGCTGCTTCCCCTGTCCACAACCCGGATCGCCACGGCACTTCTGTCCTGCATTGCGGCAGCGGCAGCCCATGCGGCCGCACCCGACCTGTCGACCGTCGAGGGCCAGTTGCAGGCCATGCGCCGCATCCAGTGCTCCGAGGTGGACGGCAAGCCGGTCACTTACTTCTGGAAGGGCCAGACCTTCAGCCGCGTGCCCGGCGAGCCGGACCGGGCACTGTTCCGGGTGGAGGGCATGAACGTGCGCACCTGCGGTCCCGTGCCGGGGTCCGCCAGCAAGTCCGACTTCCGGATCATCAGCCGGGAGATCCTGCTCTACATGGATCCGGTCACGGGCGAGGTGCTCCGTACCTGGGACAACCCGTGGACCGGCAAGACCGTGGAGGTGCTCCATGTGGCCAACGATCCGGTCAACAATAACGTTGCCTCCGTCGGCCGGGATGGCCGCCCCGCCAGTATTCCCATCGTGACCATGGGCCAGCAGTGGTGGCTGAACTCGGCTGTACCGCTGTTCTACACCAACCCACTGGGCGGTGATTACCAGCAATACGTGGGCGGCAGCTATCACGCCACGGAGCTGTTCAACTTTTTCGGCACCACGGATGATCTGCTGCACAGGCGCCGGGACACCGCCCAGGTGGCCGTCAGCTGGCAGCGCATCTCCGGCTGGCTGCCCTGGATGGAGATGGGTGACCGGGCAGGGATGCTGTATTTCCACACGGCCGGGATCAAGCTCGACAAGTGGGATGACCTGTCGGCGACCATGAAGGCCGAGATTGACAGCAGCTACCCCGAGTACCGGGATCCGCCGCCGCTGGATGACCAGCGGCGCAACGAAACCAGCTGGACCTACTTCAAGAAGGTCATGGACGCGAAGAAGAACAAGTAATCGCCATGGCTCGCGAAATACCGGTCCGCAACCCGCGCACGGGCGAGACGGACTGCCGGGTGTCGGCCCTGCAGCCGGCGGAGCTGGCCACACTGGCGGGCAGGCTGCGGGCCGCCCAGCCGGCCTGGGCCGCAGCGGGCGTCGCCCACCGCAGCGCCGTCCTGCACCAGTGGTCGAGCCGGCTGCTGGCGGATCCGGCCAGGCTGCGGGCAGCACTCGCTGTGGATACGGGCCGCCAGCGCCTGGCCACCAATGAGATCCGCGCGCTGGGCGGTATGGTGGCCGGGAATGCCGCACTCGCCACCGAGCTGCTCGGCGACCGCCCCGAACGCGCTTCCGTGACGCCCGGCATCGGCATCCGCAGCCAGCTGGTGCCCTACGAAGTGATCGGGGTGATCAGCCCGTGGAACTTCCCCTTTCTGCTGTCCATGCTGGATACCATTCCCGCGCTGCTGGCCGGCTGTGCGGTGCTTGTGAAGCCCAGCGAAGTGACCCCTCGTTTCGTTGCCCCGCTGATGGCCAGCCTCGCGGAGTTTCCGGAGCTGGCCGGCGTGCTGGCCTTTGTGACGGGCGACGGGGCCACCGGCGCCGCATTGATCGAGGAGGTGGATGCGGTGTGCTTCACCGGCAGTGTGGCGACGGGCCGGAAGGTGGGTGAGGCCTGCGCCCGGCGCTTCATTCCGTCCTTCCTGGAACTGGGCGGCAAGGATCCGGTGATCGTGCTCGGCTCCGCTGATCCGGACCTGGCAGCCTCCATCACGCTGCGGGCCTCCGTGCAGGCCACCGGCCAGGCCTGCCAGTCGCTGGAGCGCGTCTATGTGGACGCGGGCCTGGAAGAGACCTTCCTCACCCGGCTGGTGGCCCGGGCCAGGTCCGTAGAACTCAACTACCCGGATATCAGCCGCGGCCACATCGGCCCGCTGATCTTCGCCAGGCAGGCGGAGATCATCGAGACCCAGTTGCAGGATGCGGTGGCGAAGGGTGCCCGGGTGCTCACCGGCGGCCACATCGAGCACCACGGTGGCGGGTGCTGGCTCCGGCCTACGGTAGTGGTGGGCGTGAACCACGCCATGGCCCTGATGACGGAAGAGACCTTTGGCCCCGTGATACCGGTGATGAGCTACCGCACGGTAGACGAGGCGGTGGCCATGGCCAACGATTCCCGTTACGGCCTGTCCGCCGCCGTGATCGGCGATGAGCGCGAGGCCCTGGCCGTTGCCGCGCGCCTCAATGTGGGCTCGGTCAGCATCAACGACGGCGGCCTCACCACCGAGGTGTTCGACGCCGAGAAGAATCCCTTTAATTTCTCCGGCCTGGGCGCCTCCCGGATGGGAGCGTCGGGCCTGCTGCGCTTCCTGCGCAGCAAGGCCCTGTTGATCCAGCACGGCAAGGCCAAGGATCTCAGCGCCTTTGACGAGGCGCTCGGTTAGCCCTGGCGGGCGTTGCTCGGGGCAGGCTGCAGCGCGTTCCACCCCATCGCGGCGTCCCACATGGTCTGCGCGCGATACAGGCCATCGAGTTTCAGGGGCAGGTGCGCCGCTTCCTCCGCCCGCAGGGCCCTGATGGTGCGGAAGTGGATGTCGTGAAACTCCTGGTTGGTGTGGTACTCGCCGCTGTTTACTGGCCGTCGAGATCCCACTTGCCGGCAGACCGGGAACGAACCGGAATACCGCTGATCACCGGCGCCTGCGTCTTCGGGTCATAGTTGATGGCGGTGCCTTCAGCCACTACCCGCTCGTTCACCGTGATCCAGTTCACGAGCGTGCCATCCAGGCGGAAAAACCCGGTCCAGCCGCGCTCTTCGCCGGCGATGAAGTGACCGTGCTTGACCATGGCCGGACGGAAGAAATACGTCCCGGCGTCCAGCGTGCCGAAGTTGTAAACCAGATGGCCATCAAGGCTGTAGGCTTCCTCGAACACCGGGTGGTGAACCAGCCGGTTGTCGGACCAGCCCGGCGGCGCCCAGGCCAGCATGGTGACAAAGCCCTTGGTGTTGTCATCGGCGGGCGCGGGATCGTGATACAGCAGTTTCAGCTTGAGAAATCGCTGCGTGTCCCCTTCGTAGGCGTTGGGCATCCACTCCATGCGGCCGGCGTCGACGATGGTCAGCTCACCCCGCGCGCTGGACCCCGTGTTACCCCCGCGCGACACGAACCGGGTGCGATCCTTGGAAGAAACGGAAAAGCCCCAGTCGCCGTATTCACGGAAGAGCAGCACATCGGTGCCCGCCGCGACTTCCATCGCCGGAATACATAAACCTGCCGGTGCCCGCAGATAGCCACCTTTGCCGATGATCCGGCCTCCGAGCTTGATGGCTCCTTCCATTACGTACCACTCGACATCGGCGTGGTGATAGCCGGCCGGCCGGCTCCAGGCCTTGTCGAATACGATCCGCGTGGAAGCAGAGCCGCACTCTTCGTCGTATGACAGGTTTCTCTGGCGGGCCTTGCCGCTGCCGCGGGATAACTCCGCCTCGTGCCAGACGAGGTCGGCTTCCTGAATCAGTTCTACGTGGGGACGCACACTCGTTCTCCTCAGATTAGTGAGCTGGCCGCTTACTTCTTGCGGGCGGGCTTGCGCTTCTTGCCGGCGGGCTTGCGCGGGGAGACCTTTGGCTTGATGCCGGCGAGCAGCTGAAAATCATCACAGAGCGCCCGCGTCTGGCTGCAGCTCTCGATGAATTCGACCATCACCTGGGTATCAACAGACACCTGGCCCTTGGCCGGCGACTTGGCCTTCAGGGCCCGCCAGTACTTGTTCGCGCGCTTGAGCGTCTGCTCCATGGCATTGGTGACGTAGCGGGCGTGAAAATCCCAGTCGCCCCGGATTTGACCGAGGTCAACGGCTTTATCTGACATCTGCTGGACTCCTGAACGTTGAAGTAACGGCAAGCACGGTGTGCCGACGAGAATATAGCAACGCCTTGAATAGCGCCAAGGACGAAGCAAATACTGCGACCGGCAGGTGGTATTCCCGGCATACCCGGGCCTGGGATAACCTCTGCGCCATGATCTCTCAGTATCTTGACCGGCTCCTGAAGGCGCGCGTTTACGACGTTGCGATCGAGACACCGCTGGAACGGGCGAAACGCCTCTCAGTACGCCTCGGCAATCGCGGCCGGCGGTGCTCGACCGGATCGCCGCGCTGATCCGCTGGCGCCGCGTCCGCTGACAATCCCCCATGAGCCACGGACCCGAGCCTGACAGGCCAGGGATCTCAGCGCCTTTGACGAGGCGCTCGGTTAGCCCTGGCGGGCGTTGCTCGGGGCAGCCTGCAGCATCCCGGGAGCGGTGTACAGCAGCTGATCCCGATCCTTTCGCCACAGGGTGTGGATCGTGTCGATGCCGCCGGCGGCCGCCAGCGCCTCGGCCAGCCGATCCGGCGCGAGCTGACCGATATCGACCTGGGCCAGACACCAGGCGAGGGCGGATTCGCGGCGTCGCCGGGCCTTGCCCCGCAGTTCCGGCCAGCACACCCGGGCCAGGACACTGATGGGGCCCGTATCGGCGCGCTTCAGGAGTTGCTGCCGCTCCAGTATTCCCTGCCACTGCCGGGGGTGGCTCCGGGCCGCCAGGTAAAGGTGGACAGCCGCGGCCACCGACTCGGTCTCAATGCGCTCGGCCTCGGCCCGGAAGGCCTGAAGCAGGGCGTCGGGGCGGGGCGTCGGCTGGCCGGGCGCCCTGATCCCGGGCGAGGCTGCCGCCTTGCCGCCCGCGGGCAGTACATCGAATATCAGGTGGACCCGATGTTCGCCGGAGTCATTACGCGCGTCATGCACGGCGCTGTTGTCGAACCACCAGAGTTCACCCTCCTGCATCCGTACCTGCTCGCCGCCGGCCTGCAGCAGGCTGCCCCGGGCACTCCGGATGACCAGGTGATAACGGTCCCGCAGCCGGTAGTACTCCCCCCGGTCGATATGCGGGCTGACGACCTTGCCCGGGGGCAGGCGGGCCAGCCTGGCACGGCCCAGTTCGCCACCCAGCTCCGTGGCCAACCCTTCGAGCAGCTGGACTGTTGCCGGAAACCGGGCCGCCATACTCGTGTAGCGGCTTTCATGCACGTCCCGTCGTCGCCGGCCACGAATCTTCGAGCGGCGCAGGCCCCGGAGGGGAATGGCGTTGGTATCCTTCTGCG
>CAYOXI010000024.1:0-34646 GCA_964407855.1 uncultured Chromatiaceae bacterium | reverse complement strand
CTGGCCAACATCCTCAGCGGCCAGTACAGCCTCGGCGGTCTGCGGGACGTGGCCCTCGTCGAGTACTGCGTGAAATTTGACGCGATCTTTGCCGAGCACGCTTTCCGGGGTGTGCCCGATATCCGCGTGATCATCTTTCGTGGCTATCCCGTAATGGCCATGGTTCGCCTGCCGACGCGGAAATCCCACGGCAAGGCCAATCTTCACCAGGGCGCAGTGGGTGCCGGCCTGGATCTCGCCACCGGCCTTACCACCCACGGAGTTGTCGGCAACGACCTGGTTACGGAGCACCCGGATACCGGCGCCACCATCGCCGGCCTGCAGATTCCCCAGTGGGAGTACCTGCTGGGTTTTGCGGCCCGTTGCTACGAGCTGACGGGTCTCGGCTACATCGGGGTCGACATCGTGCTGGACCGGGACAAGGGGCCCATGCTGCTGGAACTCAATGCCCGGCCAGGACTCAACATCCAGATTGCCAACCGCTGCGGCCTGGCCACGCGGCTGGCGCGCGTGGAGCAGGAACCCGGCGGGGCGGGTGTCGAAGAGCGCGTGGCCTTCGCGATGACCACCCTGGTTCAGGCCGTTCCGGGCCTGCACTGACGCAGGCGCAGGGGCAGGCGTATACGCCGGGAGGCGATCCATGGGATACAAGACGCCGTTGTACGACGAGCATGTGGCGGCCGGGGCACGGATAGTCGAGTTTGGCGGCTGGGACATGCCCCTGCACTACGGATCGGCGCTCGCCGAGCACCACGCTGTCCGGCAGCACTGCGGCATCTTCGACGTCTCCCACATGACGGTGGTCGACATCGTGGGGCCCGACAGCGCGGGCTTCCTGCGCAGGCTCCTGGCCAACAACATCGACAGGCTGAAGCATCCTGGCCACGGGCTGTACAGCTGCATGCTGAACGACAGTGGCGGGGTCGTTGACGACCTGATCGTCTACGGCCTGGCTGACAGCCAGTACCGCGTGATCGTGAATGCCTCGACCCGCACCCGGGACCTGGCCTGGATGGCGCGCATTGCCGACCGCGACGACGTGGTGATCCGCCACCGGGATGACCTGCTGATGCTGGCGGTGCAGGGCCCCGCGGCGCGGGCGCTGGTGGCGCCGCTGCTCCCCGACGGGGCAGGCCCGGCCGCCCTCGACCTGAAGGCCTTTACAGCCCTGCAGCGCGACAACCTGTTTGTGGCCCGCACCGGCTATACCGGCGAGGATGGCTTCGAGATCGTGCTACCGGTCGCGCCGGGCCTCGCCCTGTGGAATGCCCTGGCGGCAGCCGGCGCCGCGCGCTGCGGGCTGGGTGCGCGCGACACCCTGCGCCTCGAGGCGGCACTGAATCTTTACGGACAGGACATGGACGCCGGCACTTCACCGCTGGTGTCCGGCCTGGCATGGACCGTCGCCTTCGACCCACCCGACCGGCAGTTTCACGGCCGTGCCGCACTGGAGCAGCAGCTGGCAGCGGGCCTGGCCGAGAAGTTGACCGGCGTGTTGCTCGAAGATCCGGGTATCATGCGACACGGCCAGCGGGTACTCACTCCGGCCGGTGAAGGCGTCGTCACCAGCGGCGGTTACTCCCCCACGATGGAGCGCTCCGTCGCCCTCGCCCGGGTGCCGGTCGCCGCGGACGGCACCTGTCAGGTCGAGATTCGCGGGACATTGAAGGCGGCGCGGATCGTGCGCCCGCCGTTTGTCCGGCATGGCCGCGTCCTTGTGAACTGAAGGCGGCGGCCCGGAAAACTGATCCTTTGGAGAGCGACCAGCGATGAGCAACGTGCCCCCCGGCCTGCACTACACGAAGGACCACGAGTGGCTCCGCCGGGAGAGCGACGGTTCCTTCACGATGGGCATCACGGACCATGCCCAGCACCAGCTCGGCGAGCTGGTCTACGTGGAACTGCCGGACACGGGTCGTGCGATGAAGTCGGGCGAGGCGCTGGCGGTGGTGGAGTCCACCAAGGCGGCATCCGACGTCTATGCGCCGGTTGCCGGGTCTGTGGTCGGCATCAATCCGGCGCTCACCACCGAGCCGGAGCTGGTTAATGCCGATCCCTACGGCAAGGGCTGGCTCCTGCGGCTGCAGGCTGCGGATGCGGGCGAGGTAACCGCACTCCTCGATGCGGTCGCCTACGCGTCGCTGCTCGCCGTCGAGAGCTGAGCACCGCCGGTGCCCTTCATTCCCCATACCGACGCCGAGACCGCCGAGATGCTCCAGGCCATCGGCGTGGCCGATATCGACCAGCTGTTTGACGAGATTCCCGCCGGCCTGCGTGTGCCGGGGCTGCCTGCCGTGCCGGCGGGCCTCCCGGAAGCGCTGATCACCCGCCTGATGCGCGAGCGTGCAGCCGGCAACCAGTCCACCCTGTGCTTTCTAGGGGCCGGCGCCTACGAGCACCATATACCCGCCGCGGTGTGGGAGATCGCTACCCGGGGCGAGTTCTACAGCGCCTATACGCCCTACCAGGCGGAAGCGAGCCAGGGCACGCTGCAGCTGATCTATGAGTTCCAGTCGATGATGGCGGGTCTCACCGGAATGGATGTCTCGAACGCCTCCCTCTACGACGGCGCGACAGCCTTTGCCGAGGCCTGCCTGATGGCCGTGCGCGCCAGTCGGCAGGCCCGGTCGCGCCGCATCCTTGTACCCCGTTACCTCAATCCCGCCTGGCGGCGGGTGGCCGAAGCGCTGCTGGCCGGCCAGAATCTCGAACTGGTCGAGCTGCCCGCGGAAAACGGGCGCACCAGCCTGCCGGCCCTGGCCAACCTCGAAGGCCAGGATTTTGCCGCGATTTGTATCCCCTGGCCGAACTTCCTCGGCCTGATGGAGCCCGTCGACGAACTCACGGACTGGGCCCATGCCCGGGGCGTGCTCGTGATCGCCGCCTGCAATCCTACGGCCCTGGCGCTGCTCAAGCCGCCGGGCGAGTGGGGCGCGCGGGGTGCGGACATCGCCTGTGGCGAGGGACAGCCACTCGGCATTCCGCTGGCCGGTGGCGGCCCCTATTTCGGTTTTCTCACCTGCCGGCAGGCCATCGTCCGGCAGATGCCGGGCCGACTGGTCGGCGGCACCGTGGACCTGGAGGGCAGGCCAGGCTTCACCCTGACGCTGCAGGCCCGGGAGCAGCACATCCGCCGCTCCAAGGCCACATCCAACATCTGTACCAACCAGGGACTCATGGTGACTGCGGCAACCATCTATATGTCCCTGCTGGGCAGCGAGGGACTGCGCCGGGTCGCAGCCGCCGCGCATGCCAATACCCGGGACCTGGTTGCCGCGCTCACCGGCAACAAGGGCATCAGGGCACCCCTCGGGCCCTACTTCCACGAAGCGGTGATCACGCTGGACCGGCCTGTGGCACCTGTCCTGAAGGCGCTCGCAGCCCGGGGCATCCTCGGCGGCTACGATCTCAGCCGGGCGTTCCCGGAACTCGGCAACAGCCTGCTGGCCTGTGCCACCGAGCTGCGCACCGCCGAAGACATCGAGACCTACCGGCAGGCACTGGCGGCCGTCCTGGGCCGGGCGGAGGCCGCCTGATGCGCGAGCCACTGATCTTCGACCAGTCGCGGCCCGGCCGTCGTGCGCCCTCGCAGGCGCCCGCCACTGGCCACGCCGTCGACGACCTGCCCGCAGCCCTGCTGCGCCAGACGCCACCGGTGATGCCGGAAGTCTCTGAACTGCAGGTCGTCCGCCACTACACCCGGCTGTCCCAGTTGAACTTCTCCATCGACACCCACTTCTATCCGCTGGGTTCCTGCACGATGAAGTACAACCCGCGGGCGGCGAACAAGCTCGCCATGCTGCCTGGCTTCCTCGACCGGCATCCGCTGGAACCGGCGGAGCATGCGCAGGGGTTGCTCGCGTGCCTCTTCGAGCTGCAGGAGATGCTGAAGGCCGTGACCGGGATGAGCGGCGTGTCCCTAACGCCCATGGCCGGTGCCCAGGGGGAGTTTGCCGGCGTCGCGATGATCCGGGCCTACCACGCTGCCCGGGGCGACAAGGACCGTACCCAGATCATCGTGCCGGACGCGGCCCACGGGACCAATCCGGCCACCGCCACGATGTGCGGCTGCGAGGTCGTCGAGATCCCCACCGATGCGGCCGGCGACGTGGACGTGGAGGCGCTGCGCCGGGTGGTGGGCCCCCGCACCGCCGGCATCATGCTTACCAATCCCTCCACCCTCGGGGTGTTCGAGCGCCGGATTGCCGAAATCGCCGAGGTGGTGCACGGCGCGGGGGGGCTGCTCTACTACGACGGTGCCAACCTCAACGCGATCCTGGGCCGGGCACTGCCGGCCACCATGGGTTTCGACGTGGTGCACATCAACCTGCACAAGACCTTCTCGACGCCCCATGGCGGTGGCGGTCCGGGTGCCGGCATCGTCGCGGTGCAGCCGCATCTGGAGCCGTTCCTGCCCATACCCATCGTTGGCCGCCGGGACGCGCACTTCGTGTGGCTGGCCGAGGAAGATCGTCCCCACAGCATCGGGCGGCTGTCCGGCTTCATGGGGAACACGGGCATCCTGCTGCGCGCCTACGTGTACATGCGGCTGCTGGGGGCCGAGGGCATGCGCCGGGTCTCCGGCTTCGCCACGCTCAATGCCAACTACCTGATGACGCGCCTGGCCGCCACCGGCTTCACGGTTGCTTTTCCGGAGCGCCGGGCCAGCCACGAGTTCATCATCTCGCTGAAGGACATCGCCCGGGACACCGGCGTCACCGCGATGGACTTTGCCAAGGCGCTGCTCGACCGTGGCTTCCATGCACCGACCACCTACTTCCCGCTGCTGGTCCCCGAGTGCCTGCTGATCGAGCCCACCGAAACGGAGGCCAGGCAGGAGCTGGATGCCTTTGCCCAGGCGCTGATCGACATCCGGGACCTCGCCTTCCGGGACGCGGCCGAGGTCAAGCGGGCTCCGCTCACCATGCCGGTCCGCCGCCTGGACGACGTGCGGGCGGCGAAGCAGCTGGACCTCACCTGGCAGAGCCGGGCCAGTTCCCAGCCTGCATCACCTGATCCAGGGAGTGGTTGATTGTCTGCACTGATCTGCGGCTCGATGGCCTACGACAACATCATGGTGTTCCAGGGCCGCTTCCAGGAGCACATCCTTCCGGACCAGATCCACATCCTGAACGTCTCGTTCCTGGTGCCGGAGCTGCGCCGGGAGTGCGGTGGCTGCGCCGGCAACATCGCCTACAACCTGCAGCTGCTCGGCGGCTCGCCCCGGATCATGGCGACGGTGGGCAGTGACTTCGGCGCCTACCGCAGCCGTCTCACGGCCCTTGGTCTTGATCTTCGCCACGTGCGGGAGATCCCGGAGCTGCTGACGGCCCAGGCCTACATCACGACCGACCTCGACGACAATCAGATCACCGCCTTTCATCCGGGCGCGATGAACGAGGCCCATCGCAACCGGGTGCCCGCCGACGACGGCGTCCGCATCGGCATCATTTCTCCGGATGGACGCCAGGGCATGCTGGAGCATGCGGAGCAGTTTTACGCGGCGGAGATTCCCTTCGTCTTCGATCCGGGCCAGGGCCTGCCCATGTTTGATGGCGAGGAATTGCGGCGCTTCGTCGAGCTCGCCTCCTGGGTGTCGGTCAACGACTACGAGGGCAAGCTCCTGATGGAGCGCACCGGCTGGACCGAGCCGGAACTTGCCAGCCGGGTGCGGGCCCTGATCATCACCCGGGGCGGGCAGGGATCCGTGATCCATGCGGCGGGGGAGCGTCACGAGATCCCCGCCGTGAAGCCGGCTGCCATCCTCGATCCCACCGGCTGTGGCGATGCCTATCGGGCCGGTCTGCTCCATGGCATCACCCGCGGTTTGCCCTGGGCCGAAACCGGCCGGCTCGCGTCGCTGCTGGGGGCGCTGAAGATTGCCAACCGGGGCACGCAGAATCATCGCTTCACAACGGCCTCCCTGGTGCGGGACTATCGCGTGGCGTTCGGGCATGCGCTCGAGCTCTAGCGCCCGCCTCGCGGGGCTTGTAGTTCTCCTCGGCGGGCTGTTTCCTCCGACGGCCGGCCTGGCGGCAGACGGTGTTGAACCCGCTGCCTGGCGCCGAACGCTGGAGCGCATTGCGCCTTCCATCGTCTCAATCCAGGTGGACGCTACCCGGGCCTTCGATACGGAGTGGAACGAGTCGAGCCAGGCAACGGGCTTTGTTGTGGATGCCGAGCGCGGCCTGCTACTCACCAACCGGCATGTCGTCACGGCCGGCCCGGTGCGGGCACAGGGCCTGTTCCTGAACCAGGAGGAGGTGGAACTCACGCCCGTCTACCGGGACCCCGTCCACGATTTTGGCTTCTATCGCTATGACCCGAAGGCGTTGAAGTACATCCGGCCCAAAGCGCTGGCGCTGCATCCGGCGGGTGCGGAGATCGGCCGCGAGATCCGCGTGGTCGGCAACGATGCGGGTGAGCAGCTCTCGATCCTGTCCGGCACGCTGGCCCGGCTGCGCCGGGAAGCACCTGACTACGGTCGTGGAAAATATAATGATTTCAATACCTTCTACATCCAGGCGGCCTCCAGCACCTCCGGGGGCTCGTCCGGTTCACCGGTGATCGACATCCAGGGCCGGGCCGTGGCGCTGAATGCGGGCGGCAGCAGCCAGGCGGCCTCCAGCTTCTATCTGCCGCTCGACCGGGTGGCCCGGGCGCTTCGCCTGATCCAGGACGGACAACCCGTGAGTCGCGGGACGCTGGGCGTGATCTTCCGCTACACCGCCTTCGACGAGCTGCGCCGGCTGGGTCTTCAGGACGCGACCGAAGCCGCGGTGCGTGGCCGCTTCAGTGACGGTATCGGCATGCTCGTGGTCAACGAGGTGCTGCCTGGCACCAGTGGTGACGGCAGCCTGCAGGTGGGCGACATCCTGGTGCGCGTCAGCAGCGACTACATCGCCGAGTTCGTGCCGCTGGCCGCGATCCTGGACGACGCGGTGGGGAAGGCCATCGAAGTCGTCGTGGAGCGGGGCGGACAGTCCCTCTCCTTCAAGGTCGAGGTGCAGAACCTCGATGGACTCAATCCGGACGAATTCCTCGAGTTCGGGGATGCGGTGCTCAATAACCTGTCCTATCAGCAGGCCCGCCACTTCAATCGACCAGCCGAGGGCGTGTTCGTGGCCAATCCCGGTTTTTCGCTGTCGGGTGCAGACATCCCGCGGGGCAGCGTGATCATCGCCATCGAGGGCGAGCCGGTGCGCACCCTCGACGACCTGGAGCGGGTGCTGGCCACCAAGGCCGACCAGCAGCGCTTCGCGGTGCGCTTCGTGACCAGTGACGAACCCGGCTCAAGCCGCGTGCGCGTGGTGCGCATGGACCGGCGCTGGTTCCCGGCGGTGCGTTGCCAGCGTGACGACAGCGTGGGCGAGTGGCCCTGCCGGGCGCTGGCTGGCGGGCCGGAGAAGGCACCACCGGAGGGCGGCACGGCGCGTTTCGTCACCCATACTGATCCCCGCCTGCGCCGCATCGCGCCGTCGCTGGTGCTGGTGAACTTCGAGATGCCATACACGATCTCGGGCGTGTCCGAGCAGCGCTACTACGGCACCGGGCTGGTGGTGGATGCCAGGCGCGGCTACGTGGTGGTGGACCGCAACACGATTCCCGAGGCGGTGGGGGATGTGCGCCTGACCTTCGGCAATTCGCTGGAGATTCCGGCCCGGGTCGCCTATGTGCACCCGCTGCATAACCTGACGCTGATCGCCTACGATCCGGCACTGATCGGTGACACGCCCGTGGTTGCGGCGCGCCTCAGTACCCGGCTGCCGGATCCCGGCGACGACCTCTGGGTGATCGGGCTGCGCAAGGGCGAGAAGCTGGTGTCGCAGGCCGTGGCGCTGGGGTCGCTGGAGCCGGTGGGCTTTCCGCTGTCCCGCACGATCCGCTTCCGGCAGGCGAACCTGGAGACGCTGTCGCTGGTAAACGGCCCCCGGGACGTGGACGGCGTGATCGTGGATCGCCGCGGCGACGTGGTGGCCCTGTGGTCGAGCTTTGCCTGGCAGGGCAGTGGCGATCTGCGCCAGGAAAACCGCGGCATGCCGGTGGACTACGTGCAGGAACTGGTGGAGCTGGCCGCGACCGGCCGCAAACTGCATTCCCTGGAAGTGGAGTGGAGCCAGCTGGCACTGGTGGCCGCCAACCGCCTGGGACTGCCGCCGGACTGGGCCCGGCGCATCGGCGATCACGATCCCGAGCGCCGTCAGGTGCTGAGCGTCGCGCGCACCGTGGCGGGGACGCCGGCGGCAACCCTGCTGGAGCCGGGTGACCTGCTGCTGGCCATTGACGGGGAGCCGGTGACGCGCTTCCGGGAGGTGGAACGGCGGGTACAGAAGCCGGCAGTCACGCTGGACATCCTGCGGGATGGAACGGTGCGGCAGCTGACCGTGCCCACGGTGGTACTGGATGGCCAGGGCGTGGGCCGGGTGGTGATGTGGGCCGGCGCGCTGCTGCAGGAGCCTTATCGGGACATGGCGGCCCAGCGGGGCGTGGAGCCCTTCGGCGTCTACGTGGCGTACTTCGCTTTTGGTTCCCCCGCGTCCCGCTACGGACTCTTCGCCGGGCGGCGCATCACCCAGGTGGACGACACGCCGGTGGCCGACCTGGATACCTTCCTCGACATCGTCCGGGAAAAGGCCCACCGCGAGTCGGTGCGCCTGACCACCGTCACCTGGAACAACCAGCTGGAGGTGCTGACCCTCAAGCTGGATGACACCTACTGGCCCGCCTGGGAAGTGAGCTGGCGCGACGGTGCGTGGCGGCGGAGTTCGCTGCAGTAAACCAGCTCGTCCGGGCCGCGTGCGACGTCCCCCGCACCTGCCGACGACCGGACTGTGCGCTACCTCGCTGCGCAAGCCCGTACCGCACGGAGACAATGCCCAGGCATGCAATCCACTCCAACATTCCTCCTGGGCCGTCAGCCTATCCTCGACCGCAGCCAGAACACTGTGGCCTACGAACTGCTCTTCCGGGCAGGTCGGCGGGAGGGGGCCGATGTGCAGGATGACCGCATGGCCACGTCCAGCGTCATAGCCCTCGCCTGCAACGAGCTCGGTATAGATGCCGTGCTGGGCGACTGCCGCGGCTTCATCAACTTCGACGCGGAGCTGCTCATGTCAGAGGTGGTGGAGCTGTTGCCACCGGACAGGACGGTGGTCGAATTGCTGGAGACGATCGACATCAACCAGGACATCGTCGACCGCTGCGAAGCGCTCAGTGCCGCTGGTTTCCGGTTCGCCCTCGACGACATCGTGCAGTTGGGCGCCGCCCAGGAATCGCTGCTTCACCTGATCGAGGTTGTGAAGGTCGACATTCCGGCAACGCCACCGGAGGATGTCCCGGGCCTGGTGGCGATCGCGCGCCGGGCCGGCGTCAAGCTGCTCGCCGAGAAGGTCGACAGCCTGGAGCAGGCCAACTGGTGCCGCGATCTGGGATTCGATCTCTTCCAGGGCTACTACTTCGCGCGACCCGTGATCCTGGAGGGCCGGCGCGCAGACCCGTCGAAGCGCGTGCTGATGTACCTGCTTCAGCAGGCGCTCACGGATGCGGATCCGGCCGCCATCGAGGCGACTTTCAAACAGTCTCCGGAGCTCAGCTACAAGCTGATGCGGCTCGTGAATTCGGTGGGCATGGGCCTGAAGCGCAAGATCCAGTCTCTGTCCCATGCACTCGTCGTCCTGGGCGCGAAGCAGCTCCAGCGGTGGCTGCAGGTGCTGCTGTTTGCGCACCACAGCACGGGCGATTTTCCGAGTCCACTCCTGACCATGGCGGTGACCCGGGGCAAGCTGATGGAGCTGCTCTCCGAACGGGAGTCCTTCGACCCGGATTACCGGGACCGCGCGTTCATGACCGGCATCCTGTCCCTGGTGGATACGCTGCTCGGGACGCCCATGAGGGAAGTGGTAGCCCAGCTGAATCTGGCGGACGACGTCCGGGAGGCATTGCTCGCCCGCAGCGGACGACTCGGCGGTCTCTTGAAAATCGTCGAGGCACTGGAGCAGAACGACCACGATGCAGTTGCTGTCTGCCTCACCGGCGGAAAGCCCTGTACCCTCGCTGAACTCCCGGCCATCCAGGTTGCCGCAATGACCTGGGGCAACAGCATCGCCCAGCCCTCGTCGGGCCTGACCGCCTAGGGGGGACTGGTGCGCTGAGGTGATCCAAGGGTGATCGACCGAAGCCTCGCGTCCCGTTCCCTGGTCGTGGGGCCCGGCTGGCGACCATCGGCGTCGGCCCCCGGTCCGGACGTGCCGCCGTTCGCTCCCGTGCGCTACACTGCGCATCGCCGCAAAGCCCTGCTTCTTCCTGGCCATAGTGAGATGCGTCGGTGGAGCCGAAACAAGACCACCTGACGATCACCCGACCAGACGATTGGCACCTGCACCTGCGGGACGGCGCCGCGCTTGCGGCGGTGCTGCCCGACACGGTGCGCCAGTTCGCCCGTGCGATCGTCATGCCGAATCTGGTGCCGCCCGTGACCACGGTCGCGCGCGCCGGCGCCTATCGCGAGCGCATCCTGGCGGCCCTGCCGCCCGGTGCGCGCTTCGAGCCGCTGATGACGCTGTACCTCACGGAGATGACCTCGCCGGCCGACATCACGGCGGCCAAGGCCAGCGGTTTCGTGCACGCGGTCAAGTACTACCCCGCGGGCGCCACCACCCACTCCGACGCGGGCGCACGCGACCTCTCACGCTGCCAGGACGCACTCGCCGCCATGCAGGCGCACGATCTGCCCCTGCTGATGCACGGTGAAGTCACGGACCCCGCGGTCGACATCTTCGATCGCGAGCATGTCTTCGTTGCCGAACACCTCGCGCCGACAGTGAGCGCCTTCCCGAACCTGCGCATCGTCCTTGAGCACATCACCACGAGCGAGGCCGTCGAGTTTGTCGAACGCGCCTCAGCGCGCGTGGCAGCGACGATCACGGCGCATCATCTCCTGCTCAGTCGCAACAGCTTGTTCGCGGACGGGATCCGGCCTCATCACTACTGCCTGCCGGTATTGAAGCGGGAAGTCCATCGACAGTCGCTGCTGCGTGCCGCGACCAGCGGCAACCCGAAATTCTTTCTCGGCACGGACAGTGCACCGCACGCGCGCCACACCAAGGAGGCTGCCTGCGGCTGTGCGGGGATCTACACCGCGCACGCGGCGATCGAGCTCTATGCCGAGGCATTTGACGCGCAGGGGTACCTGGACCGGCTGGAGGCGTTCGCCAGCCACCACGGCCCGGACTTCTACGGTCTGCCGCGCAACACTGATCGCATCACGCTGCACCGGCGCGCCTGGCGTGTGCCCGACACCCTGTCCTTTGGCGCTGGCTCGCTCGTGCCGTTCCGCGCAGGTGCCGACGTCGCATTCACGCTGGCGGCTTGAGTCGCCGGCGTGAACAGTGAAGTACGGCTCGACGCCCACATCCACGAGGAGATCGTGCGTGCGGCAGCGGTCCTGGCTGCCGGCGGTCTCGTAGCGCTGCCCACGGAAACGGTGTACGGACTCGGCGCGGACGCGCGCAACAGATCCGCGATCAATCGCGTCTTCGCAGTGAAGCGCCGGCCCGCGGACCATCCGTTGATCGTCCACCTCGCGAGTGCGGAGCAGCTGGTGGAGTGGTGCGCCGAGGTGCCGCCTTCTGCATGGCTTCTGGCGAGGGCTTTCTGGCCGGGACCACTGACACTGATCCTCGAGCGCGAGATGCGCGTACTCGACGAGGTCACGGGTGGCCAGGACACGATCGGACTGCGGGTACCGGCGCATCCGGTGGCGCTCGCGCTGCTGCGCACTTTCGGGGGCGGCATCGCCGCGCCGTCGGCGAATCGCTTCGGCCATGTAAGCCCGACGACCGCGGCGCATGTGCGTGCCGAGTTGGGCGTGGATGTAGACCTGATCCTCGACGGCGGCGCCTGCGCAGTCGGCATCGAGTCCACCATCGTGGACCTGACCGCCACCCGTCCGCGAATTCTGCGGCCGGGGGCGGTTACTCGCGCGCAGATCGAAGCGGTGCTCGACGTTGCGTTGCCCGATATGACAGTGGGCGCGGCTTGCATCCCGCGCGTGTCCGGCTCACTGG
This sequence comes from uncultured Chromatiaceae bacterium, assembly GCA_964407855.1. Taxonomy (GTDB): domain Bacteria; phylum Pseudomonadota; class Gammaproteobacteria; order Steroidobacterales; genus SHZI01. Next base: position 22,581 of record CAYOXI010000024.1, on the reverse strand, counting down.
CCAGCCACTACGCGCCGCGCACGCCCGTGCGCTGGGTGGAGGCCGCAGTGGCAACGGTCGCGCAGCGCGATGCTGTGCTACGCGCGGCCGCGGCGGACCTCGGCGCGGTCGGCATCATCGCGCTCGGCTCCCCTGCCGATGGGACGTCGGCGCCTCGCGCCGGCCGTATCGAGTGGCGATCCCTCCCCGCGGATCCCGCCGCATATGCACGTGAGATCTACGCCTGCCTGCGCGAACTCGATGAGCGCGGCCTGGACCTGATCCTGCTCGAAGTACCGCCCGATACTGCGCCATGGGAAGCCGTGCGAGATCGCCTGCGCCGCGCGGCGGGCCTCGCCGACCTGGCGGCAGGGTGCGACATCTCCCTCGCGAATGCGAATGCACGGCTGGGCCTGAAGTAAGTCACACCATGGCCAGGATCATCCGCTTCGCCGAGTCTGCGCTCCGCGATCTCGAGGAAGTGCAGCTCCGGGCGCTGCCGCCCTCAGCGGGCGTCGGGCGTGAGTGCTGCGAACAGCGCCTGCCAGTCCGTGGCCGGCGAGCCGGGCAGGCTGCTGGTTTCAAAGGTCCGGTTGCGGGCCTCCGGATGCTGGAGGGCGGCTACGCAGATCCGGGCGAGATCCGCCCGGGCGATGGTCGAGTCGCGCACCACGGGGTCGCCCTGTTCGAACATGATCGCCTTGTCGCCACCCGGTACGTTGATCAGGCCACCGGGACGGATCACCGTGTAGGCGACACCGCTGGCGCGCAGGGCATCCTCGCCCTTCAGTTTCCAGATCAGCACGTTGCCGAACATCCTGTTCAGGGCGTTGTCCTCCTGGGTGGCGCCCCGGGACGAGACCAGCACAAACTGCTGCACCCGGGCTGCTGCGGCCGCCTCGACCAGATTCCGCACGCCGCTGTAGTCGATGGCTTCGGGTGAGTCCGGCCCCTTCGCGCCCCGGGCGCCGATGGTGGAAATTACGGCATCCGCGCCGCGCATTGCCGGTGCCAGGCTGGCCGGGTCCTGCACGTCGCCGACCATGAGTTCCACATCCTCGCCCAGCGTGGCGCGCGCCTTGTCGGCGTCCCGGACCAGCGCCCGGATGGCGAAGCCCTGGGTACGCAGTTCCTGGACCACCAGCTGGCCGGTTTGCCCCGTGGCGCCGGCCACCAGTACGGTGCGGGGGCCAGCTGGCACGCCTGTGGCGCAACCCGCACCCAGGGCAAGCGTGGCAGTAACCAGCAACAGGTGGCGGCGATTCAGGTGCATGTTCATCGTCGTGACTCTCCGGGCATGATCAGGGTGAATCGGGCGTCAGATGCTGGTGCGGGTCCGCATCGCGGCAATGGCCACCAGCAGCCACGCCACCATGAAGGAGCCGCCGCCGAAGGGCGCGAACTGGCCAACCGGTGCTATCCCCAGCGATCCCAGGTAGATGCTGCCAGAAAACAGCACGAGGCCCAGCACCATCAGGCCGCCGGCCAGCGTCACCAGCCGGGAATTGCCCAGCCGCGGCGCGAGCAGCGCCAGCAGGATCAGTCCGAGGGAATGATAAAACTGCATCTGCGTGGCCCACTGCCAGGAGGCGCGCTTCTCCGGCGTGAGTATGTCGTGCAGGGCGTGAAAGCCGATGGCGCTGAGCTGGGTGACCACCAGCAGGGACAGGCCGCCGATGATCAGAAAGGCCTTGGACGGGCCGGACAACGGTACAGTGTTCATGACGGCATCCCGGGATTCGTTGAGGCGCGTTCAGAGTATGGCAGTCCGCCTGTCCAAATCGAAGCTGATGGGCTACCTGCAGTGCCCGCGGCGCCTGTGGCTTGGGATCCACCGGCCGGAGCTGGAGGTCATTTCAGAGGGCACGGCCGCCGCCTTCGCCGGTGGGCATGCAGTGGGCGACAGGGCCCGCCAGCTCTACGGCGATGGGCATCTCGTGGCGTATGCCGACGGGCTCGGTGCTGCGCTGGACACCACGCGGGCACTGCTGGCCGACAGCCGGGACAACCGGCCCGTCTATGAAGCGACCCTCGAACACGATGGGTTACTGGTGCGGCTGGATGTGCTGCTGCGGGAACCCGGCGGGGCGCGCCTCATCGAGGTCAAATCCACCGCCAGCATCAAGGACGAGCACCTGCCGGACTGCGCCGTGCAGCTCTGGGTTGCCCGGGGCGCAGGACTGGCAGTCAGCCGCGTGTCGCTGGCCCATGTGAACCGGGAGTTCGTCTACGCGGGCAACGGCGACTATCGGGGGCTGCTGACCGAAGTGGATGTCACCGGCCAGGTGGACCTGCTGGCAGAAGCCGTACCGCAATGGCTCAGCCTGGCCCGGGCGGCAGCCGGCACCGCTGATGAGCCTGCCATCCAGCCGGGGAGGCGGTGCACCACGCCCTACGCCTGCGGCTACATGCGGCATTGCTGGGCGGAAGACACGGCCTACCCGGTGTCGGGTCTCGGTGGTGACCGGGACAAGCTCGGCGCGCTGCTGGCCGCCGGCTACCGGGACATCCGGGACGTCCCGCCGGACCAGGTCAGCGGCGTGAAGCAGCGCCGCATCCTGGCAGCCACCCGCGCCGGCAGTGAGCAACTCGATCCGGCCGCGCGGGACTTTGCCCGGGCGCTGGGCTGGCCCCGCTACTACCTCGACTTCGAAACGGCAGGCCCGGCGGTGCCGGTGTTCCCGGGCACCCGGCCCTTCGAATCCCTGGCGTTCCAGTTTTCCTGTCATGTACAGCAGGCCGACGGCAGCGTGCAGCACCGGGGCTATCTGCACCGGCGGGCCAGCCATCCGGGGCGGGCCTGCGCCGAGGCGCTGATCGACGCGCTGGAGGCCTCGGGTCCGGTGCTCACCTGGTCCGGCTATGAACGGAGCGTGATCAACGCGCTGCGAAAGAGTTATCCGGATCTGGACGCCTCGCTGAAGGGTATCCTGGCAAGGCTCGTTGACCTGCATCCGCTGCTGCGGGATCACTACTATCACCCGGACATGCGGGGTTCCTGGTCCCTGAAGGCGGTGCTGCCGGTGATCGCGCCGGATCTCAGCTACGCGGCGCTCGGGGAAATCAACGAAGGCAATGCAGCGAGCAATGCCTGGCTCGAACTGATCAATCCGGCCACCGGGCCTGAGCGCCGGGCCGGGCTCGGGGCGGGCCTCGAGCGCTACTGCGCGCTGGACACCGAGGGGCTCCTGCGCATCGTGCGCTGGCTGGAGAATGGACCGGACGCTGCCGGGACTTGATCCGCGCCTCGCCGCGTCGGAGTATCCCCTTCCCATGCAGCAACGTCCCCTCGGCAACACCGGCACCAGCGTCTCCGCCCTTGGCCTCGGCTGCATGGGGATGGTGGGCTGGTACGGCGCCCGCGATGATGCCGAGGCCCGGGCCACGCTGCTGCGTGCGCTCGATCTCGGCATCAACCACCTCGATACCGCGGCGGTCTACCAGGACGGCGCCAACGAGCGTTTCGTGGGTGACTGCCTTCGCGCGCGGCGGAACGAAGTCTTCCTCGCCACCAAATGCGGGCTGACGCGCACCGATGACGGGCGCATCTCGGCCGACAACCGGCCGGCCACCATCCGCCGGTCCTGTGATGAGAGCCTGGGGCGCCTTCGCGTCGACCAGATCGACCTGTTCTACCTGCACCGCATTGATGCGGGGGTGCCGCTGGCCGACTCCGTGGGCACGATGGCCGACCTGGTGCGGGCAGGCAAGATTCGCCATCTGGGTCTGTCGGAAGCCGGCCCGGCCACGCTGCGGGAGGCACACCGGATCCATCCGGTGGCCGCCCTGCAGAGCGAGCTGTCACCGTGGACGCGCAGCGACGCCCGCGCATCGCTTGAGATCTGCCGCGAACTCGGCATTGCCTTTGTGGCCTACAGTCCCCTGGGGCGGGGATTTCTCGCTGGCAGCGTCGCGGGCGCCTCCGACCTGCCGCCCGGCGACACGCGCCGCCTCTTTCCGCGCTTCACTGACGACAATCTGGCGCGTAACGCGGAGGTTGCCGCGCGTTTTAGTGCTCTCGCCCGGGAATTTGGCTGCACGCCGGCCCAGCTGTCGCTGGCCTGGGTGCTCGCCCAGTGGTCAGGCGTGCTGCCCATTCCCGGTACCAAGAAGCGCCGCTACCTGGAGGAAAACGCCCGGGCGGTGAGCCTTACGCTGTCGCCGGAGCAGCTTGCACGCGTGGAAACGGCCATCCCCGAAAATCTGGTCTATGGCGATCGCTATCCGGCAGGCATGATGTCATCCGTCAATATCTGAATCCCGAAGAGAGCAAGAGCATGACCACACTGCGTGAACGCGTCGCCGGCGAGCGCCGGCGCCTCAAGTCTGTCCGCGAACTGCTGACAACGGCCGTCAACCGGACCGCCGATGGCGACGGGGCCTTCGTGCCCTTCTATATCGCCATCGGGGAATACATGGAGGCCTCGATGGAGCGCCTCCACGCCCAGGACATCCGGATGGGGGACATGATCCGCGAGAAGCTCGGCCCGCCGGACGCCACCGCGAAGCAGGCCCTGATGGAACTCGACGAGCGCCTCGCCGGCAACCAGGCGCTGCTGACGGCCTTTTCCGCCGCCAGGAGGACCCTGGAGGTGCCGGCCCCGGCTGCCGGTGCGGTCGGCCAGTTCGAAGCCATCAGCCGGGCCTATAGCCGCTATATCGTGCAGAACATGGGCCACCATGGCGCCACCACTGAGCTCGCGGCGCGGCTCTTCAGCCCGGCCGACTGGGAGGACATGGCGCACGTCTCCGAGACGGATGCGCGCCGCGAGGAGCAGCTCTATGACCAGGTCTTTGCCCGCCTCCCGGCCCCGCTCGCGGACCTGCAACGCGCCGGCTGAATGGCCGCCTGATGCGCGGTTCCGGGGTCATCCTGCTGCTGGTCCTGCCGGCGCTGCTGGCGGCCCCGCAGGTCGCGGCGGAGACCCGGGCCGGAACGCGGATCCAGCTTGAGCGGCCGCTCGACGACGATCTCTACGCGGCGGCAGCCGACATTGCCATTGCCAGTGCCGTCGCCGGGTCGGCGGTCGTGGCGGCGGGCGCGGTGTCGATCGCCGGCGATGTCGAGGGCGATGCGCTGATTGCGGCCGGGCGGGTCACCATCCCCGGGGGTATCGGCGATGACCTGCGCGTCGCTGCCGGGGAGTTCGTGCTGGACGGTTTCGTCACTGACCAGGCCACCATCGCTGGCGGGTTAGTGGCCATCCGGCCAGGAAGCGCCATCGGTGGCCGTACCTGGATTGCCGCCGGGACTCTCGAGCTGGACGGAGACCTGGGCGGTGACGTGCGCATCTTCGCCCGCAATGTCGTGATCAGCGGGCGTATCGCGGGCAACGTGCAGGTGACCGCCGGCGAGATCCGTGTGCTGCCCGGCGCCGTCATCGGCGGCAACCTGCTCTGGCGCAGCGAACAACAGCCTGTCATCGCCGAGGAAGCGCGGATCCTCGGCGACGTGAGCGGCATGCGGGGACCCCGTGCGCCCGGCAGCCGTCCGCGGACGGCGTCCGGCCTGATGGTGGGCATTGCCGTGGGCCTGGCGGCCCTGCTGCTCTGGTTGATGGTGCCCGGGCTCGTCAGCCGCTCGGCGGCGGGCTTCCGGACGGCGCCGGGGCGCACGCTGCTGCTGGGTGGCGCGGGGCTGCTGGTGACGCCGGTCGCAGCCCTCATCCTGGCGGCGACGATCTTCGGCTGGATCCTCGCCCTGTTGCTGATGTCCGCGTACCTGTTCGGCCTGCTGCTGGCTGGTCTCCTGGGCCTGTTGATGCTGGCGGGTCTGGTGCGCGATCGTCTCTTCGGGGCGGGTACGCCAGGCAGGATCGGTGGCTGGCGCAGTATCCTGCTGCTGGCAGCCCTGGTCGCGCTGCTCGTTGCCGCGCAGGATCTGCCGGTGCTCGGCTCCCTGCTGAATCTCGCGCTGCTGCTGGCAGGCTTCGGCGCACTAACCGCACTTGCCACCGGCCGTTGGGCCGGTCAGGACGCCCTCCGCAGTACTGCGGAAGGGCGGCACTCATCCCTGTCGTAGTTGCGCACCCAGGCGCAGAACTCGCTCGCGGGCATCGGCTTGCTGATCATGAAGCCCTGGGCCTGCTGGCAGCCGTGGGCCTGTAGCCAGACCAGCGCGGACGCAGACTCCACGCCTTCGGCCAGCACCGTAAGGTCGAGATGACTGGCCAGGTCGATGGCAGTGCGGACGATGGCAGCATCATCCAGGTTGTCGGGCAGCTCCCTGATGAAAGACCGGTCGATCTTCAGTTCGTCAACGGGCAGGTTCCTGATCTGTCCGAGTGACGAGTAGCCGGTGCCGAAATCGTCGACGGAAATCCGTACGCCGAGTTCGCGAATGCACTGGAGGACGACGGAGGCACGCTCCATGTCCCGTACCACGGCCTCCTCGGTGATCTCCAGTACCAGGTTGCGGGCCGGCAGATCGTGCTCCCTGAGCAGCTCCATCACGAGGCCTGGTAGCTGGCGGTCGTGGAGGTCGCGTCCGGAAAGGTTGACCGAGACGGACAGGTCGAGGCCTTCCTCCAGCCAGAGGCGGCACTCGCGCACGGCGTTGGTCAGGGCCCAGGTGGTGACCAGCCCGATGTTCCCGGATTTTTCGGCCAGCGGAATGAACTGGTCCGGGGACAGGAAGCCGAAGGTGGGATGCTGCCACCGGACCAGAGCCTCGGCCCCGCAGATCCGGCCATCTGCGAGGCTGATCTTGGGCTGCAGGTAGAGAAGGTATTCATCGTCGCGGGCGGCGCGGCGCAGGTCGGCCAGGATCGCGAGCTGGCGAACGTGGCTTTCCTCGTTGCCGGGTTCGTAGGTCGCAGTGGCGCGATCGTGATTCCGCGCTTCGTTCCTGGCGATGGCGACGCGCTTCAGCAGCTGCTCGGCGTCGTCCGCATGTTCCGGAAAGGCCGCGATGCCGATCCGCGGGTTGACGCTTACATTCACCTGCCGCACCGACAGCCCCGAGCCGATCACATGGAGCAGCTCATCCGCCGTCCGCCGGGCTGAACCGGCATTCCGGCCGGGCATCAGGATCAGGAACTGGTCACTTTCCAGGTGGGCAAGAAACTGGCCGGCTTCGAGGCCTGCCCGCAGCCGCTCGGCGGCCTGGCAGCGGAGCGCGTCCCCCAGGTCGTGCCCCAGGGAAGTACCGAGTTCACTGACGTTGTTGAGGTCGACCAGCAGCACGCTCACCGGGCTGCCTGCCTGCCGGGCTGATTCAACCTCTGCCTCCAGGACGTTGAGGGCCGAGAGCCGGTTCGGCAGTCCGGTCAGGACGTCGAAGTTGGCCTGCCAGGTGATGCGCCGTTCCCGGTCGGCAATACCTTCCTGCATGCCATTCAGGGCACTGGCCAGTTCCGCCACTTCACCGCCGGACGGTACATCCACTGGTTCCAGGTAGTTGCCGTCACGGATGCGGCGGGCGGCCTGCACGAGGGCCTGTACGGGGTCGGTGATGGTCCGGGACAGGACCATGCCGCCCAGCAGGGCGAGCGCCAGCGTACCGGTGCTGAGCATCAGTACCGAGGCGCGCAGGGATTCGTAGGGGGCTACCACGGTGTCCAGCCGGTCGGACAGCAGCAGCTCGATCTCCCCGTACCCGGGTATCAGGGGCAGGATCAGGGCCACATTCTCGCTACCTCCGGTCTGGATACGCAGCGGCTGGCCCAAGCGCGCACCCGCCTGGTCAAGGTCGTCCAGTAGCGTGACAGCATCCAGCGCATCCAGCGAGCTGCCAAGGACCATCTGGTTGCTGCCCATGCGCGCCAGCAGCGTGGCATCGAGGCGCGTCAGGTTGCCCACGCGCCGGGCAAAGTCGCCGTCGAGCACCAGGCCCATGCCGAGCCATGCGATCGGTTCATCCTCGCCGATGGGCACGGTCACCACTTCATAGGACCGGTCATTGTCCCGGATGATCCGGCGCGCCGTGGCACTTCCGTCGGCGCGGTTGATCAGGCCGGGAAAGCTCACCCGTGCCGGGCGCAGCTCGGTGGCGCTGGCGAGGACCCGGCCCTGCGGATCAAGCAGGATGGCGAGATCCACCTCGGCCCGCCGTCGCTGTCCCTCCAGGATGATCCCCGCCGCATCCAGGTTCCCGCCGACGATCGCGCCGCGGAAGTAGGGGTCGCCGGCGAGCACGGCTCCCGCGGCGCGCAGGCGGGCACCCCGCCCGGCGGAGAGCTGCTCGGTAACGCTGGCGGCGCCGGCCAGGTTGCGCTCAGCCCGCTCCCTCACTTCCTGGTTGGCGGTGTAGAGCACGGCCGCAATGGTGCCGGCCTGCGTGGCGACGACGAGTACAGTCGCGAGCGCCAGGATCTTCGAACGGAGCGTGCGCATACCCTGAAGTCTTCGGCTGGCGCCGGGTCCGTCTTGAACCCGCCACCCCCGCCAATGCCCTGTTTCCGGGCAAACCGTGAACCGGTTCTCGCCGCTCCCGCATCTGGTTGTAGCGCAGCAGGCCTTCCCCGTGGGGATTACGTCTCAGTCCAGGATCCGGTCCCCGACGAAGGGATTGGTGGCCCGCTCCTGGCCAAAGGTCGAAGTCGGTCCGTGACCCGGGATAAAGCGGACATCCGGACCGAGGGGCCAGAGATTTTCGCGGATGGAACGAATCAGTGTGGCGTGATCGCCACGCGGAAAATCCGTGCGGCCGATGGACCCGGCAAATAGCACGTCGCCGACGAAGGCCAGCCGGTCCGGCCGGGAAAAGAACACGACGTGACCCGGCGTGTGGCCCGGGCAGTGGTAAACCTCGAGCGTGTCCGCGCCGACATTCACGGTGTCACCCTGATGAAGCCAGCGATCCGGGGTGAATGACTGCACGGGTTCGAGGCCGAACATCCGGGCCTGGGCATCCAGCTGCCCGATCCAGAACTGATCGTCCGGATGCGGCCCCTCGATGGGGAGCTTCAGCCGGCGGGCAAGTTCCGCTGTCGCCCCCGCATGGTCCAGGTGACCATGCGTGAGGAGGATCCGGGTGAGTTCAACCTTCTGCTCGTCGACCGCGGCAAGAATCTTGTCGAGGTCGCCGCCCGGATCAATCACCGCGCCAAGCCCGGTCCCGGCCGACCAGATCACGGAGCAGTTCTGCTGGAACGGGGTTACCGGGACAATGATCACGCGGAGGCTCATGCCGCCATGATGCCACCGCGGGGTCATGCCAGGCTGGACATCGCCACGCCGGTTTCCCGATGCCTGGAGTACACTCGGCGCGGGCACTGCAGGGGTCATTTTCCGCCACGCCTCAAGCCGGCGAGGGGCCCTGCCGATAACGGATCGAATCAGACCGGCACCGCCGGTCAGTTGGGGGCCAGCATATGCAACTGGGAATGATCGGCCTGGGCCGCATGGGCGCCAATATGGTGCGGCGGCTCCTGCACCACGGCCACGAATGCGTGGTGTTTGACAGCAATGCCGACGCCGTTGCCGGGCTCGAGGCCGAGGGCGCGCGAGGCGCGGCCTCCGTCGAGGACTTCGTTGCCCTGCTCAAGGCGCCGCGCACGGTGTGGATCATGTTGCCGGTGCCCGTGGTAGAGGGTGTCGTGAAGGCGGTCGCCGCGCACCTGCATAAGGGCGACATCCTGATTGATGGGGGCAACTCGCCCTTCGAGAATGCCATTCGCCGGGCGGAGGAACTGGCTCCGAAGGGCATTCAGTTCGTCGATGTAGGCACCAGCGGCGGCGTCTGGGGCCTGGAACGGGGTTATTGCCTGATGATCGGTGGTGCGCCGGCTGCCATCGCGCACCTCGACCCGGTATTCCGGGACCTCGCGCCGGGCCAGGGCGACATCGAGCCAGTGCCCGGACGGGAGGCTTCCCATCAGGCGACCCAGGGCTACCTGCATTGCGGACCACCGGGTGCGGGGCATTTCGTGAAGATGGTCCACAACGGCATTGAGTACGGAATGATGGCGGCCTATGCCGAGGGCTTTAACCTGCTGCGTCACGGGGGTGCCGGCTTGCGGGAAGGCCCCGGGGCACCGGACAACCCGGAACGCTACCAGTACGACTTCGACCTGGGTGCGATCGCCGAGTTGTGGCGACGGGGCAGCGTCGTGACGTCCTGGCTGCTTGACCTGACGGCGGCCTCGCTCGCGGACGACGCGGAACTGCGCCAGTTCAACGGGCGGGTATCGGATTCCGGCGAGGGGCGCTGGACCCTCAAGGCCGCCATTGACACTGCAGTGCCGGTACCGGTGTTGTCGGCAGCCCTGTATTCCCGCTTCGAATCCCGGGGCGAGGCCGAGTACGCCAACCGGCTGCTGTCCGCGATGCGCTTCCAGTTTGGCGGGCACCGGGAACCCGGCAAGTGATGAGCGAGCGCTGTGACGCGGTGGTGCTGTTGGGTGCCACCGGTGACCTGGCCCACCGCAAGATCTACCCGGCCCTCAAGGCCATGGTGAAGCGTGGCACCCTGGACGTCCCGGTGATCGGTGTGGCGCGCTCCGGGTGGACCCTGGAGCAGTTCCAGGCCCGGGTCCGGGACAGCCTCGAGCAGCGGACGAAGGACGCAACTTCGCCACCTGCCGAGCGGCTGATCTCGCTGCTGCGCTACGTGGACGGCGACTATCAGGCAGGGGAGACCTTTCAGCGGCTCAAAGTGGCGCTGCGTGACGCGAAGGCGCCGCTCTTCTACCTGGCGATTCCACCCAGCCTGTTCGGTCCGGTGGTCAAGCTGCTGGGTGAAACCGGCTGTGCCGACAACGCGCGGGTGGTGGTGGAAAAGCCTTTCGGCCGCGACCTGGCCTCGGCCCACGAACTGAACCAGACCCTGCACCAGGTTTTTCCGGAGCGGTCGATCTTCCGGATCGACCACTTCCTGGGCAAGGAGCCCGTGCAGAACCTGCTGTACTTCCGCTTTGCCAATACCTTCCTCGAGCCGATCTGGAACCGCAATTACGTGGAGAGCGTGCAGATCACCATGGCCGAGACCATCGGCGTGGAGGGGCGGGGCAAGTTCTACGAGGAAGTCGGCGCTATCCGCGACGTGGTGCAGAACCACCTGCTCGAGGTGGTGGCCAGCCTCGCCATGGACCCGCCCGTCGGTTACTGGGGCGAGGCCCAGCGGGACGAGCGCATCAAGGTGTTGCGGGCCATCAGCCCGTTTACGGGCCAGACGCTGGTGCGCGGCCAGTACAAGGGGTACCGGGATGAACCCGGTGTAGCGGCGGATTCCGAGGTCGAGACCTACGCAGCCATGCAGCTCCACCTGAACTCCTGGCGGTGGCAGGGCGTGCCCTTCTTCATCCGGGCGGGCAAGTCCCTGCCGGTAACCGCCACCGAGGTCATGGTCATCCTGAAGGCACCGCCCCAGCAGGTGTTCGACGAGCCGGTGCCTCCCCAGTCCAACTATTTCCGCTTCCGACTCGGGCCGGATCAGGTGGCGATTGCGGCTGGCGCGCGCACCAAGTCGCCGGGTGAACGGATGGCCGGCGAGGAAGTGGAACTCTACGTCTGCAACGCCACCAGTGAGGCCAAGGAAGCCTACGAGCGGCTGATCGGCGATGCGATGGCGGGCGACGCCACGCTGTTCGCCCGCGAGGACAGTGTGGAAGCGGCCTGGGCCATCTGCGATCCCATCATCAACCACGGTGGCGCGTCGTACCGCTACGAGCCCGGCAGCTGGGGGCCGCGGGAAGCGGAGCGCATGGTGGCGGCCACCGGTGGCTGGTACAACCCAACCCGCAACGGGATCGGGCGCGGCAGCTGAGCAGGTTGCGGCAGAACGCACGCATGCGGCTTGAAGTGGCGACAACGCCGGCCGAAGCGGCCACCGTGGCAGCCCGGCTCATCGCGACGGTGCTGAGCATTGCGGTTGAGCGGCGCGGTCTTGCGACGCTCGCGCTCTCCGGCGGTAGTTCGCCACTCCCCCTGCTGCGTGCCCTCGTCGACGAGCCCATGCTCAACTGGGAAGGGGTGCACGTGTTCCAGGTGGACGAGCGGGTAGTAGCCCGCGGCGATCCGGCCAGGAACCTCGGCCCGCTGCACGAGCTCCTGGTGTGGACCGGACCGCTGTCGCGCCGCAACCTGCATCCCATGTGGGTGGACCGGGCGGACCTGGCCGGAGCCGCGGCCTCCTACGCCGACGAACTGGCCCTGCTCGCCGGCGAGCCGCCCGTACTGGATGTCGTGCACCTGGGCCTCGGCAGCGACGGGCACACGGCATCACTGTTCCCTGGTGATCCGGCCCTTGCCATCCGCGACCGCAGCGTCGCACTCGCCGGTCCGCAGGCCGGCTACCGCCGTATGACGCTGACCTACCCGGTGCTGAACCGTGCGCGGAACATCGTCTGGTTCGTGACCGGAGCCGACAAGGCTGGCGTCGTCGCCGACCTGTACGCCGGCGGCGCCCCGCTTCCGGCCGCCCGCGTCGCCCGCCAGCGGGCCGTGCTGGTGACCGACGAGGCTGCCGCCCGGGAGGCTCGCCAGCCCCGGCCACGCCGGCCCGTCAAGCGGCCTGTGGTAGTGCCGATCCGCGGCCCGCGGCGGTAGGCCGGCGTCGGGACAGGGGTGACGAGCAGCGCACCGGAGTCTCAGCGCATCTGGCTGAAGACGTAGTCGGTGGCCTTCTGGCTGGTATGGCAGGCAAAGCAGGCGTCCTTGGCCCCGTCGCCGACCACGCGCTGCGCCGGGTCCCCGCCGGCGAAGCCCTCAAAACCCCAGCCACCAGTCTCGGCATAGCGCCGCTGGTCCTTGCGCATGACGCCCAGTACTTTGCGTTCGCCCTCCACCCGGGCATTGCCGGCATCGTTCGCTTCCAGCAGGTCGAAAACGATTACCGCGCCGTCGGGAAAGCGACCGGTCGCATAGCCTTCCACCGCGAGCGGATTGGCATACAGGTGATGCAGGCCGCCGAACGAGCTATAGAGGGCATGGCCCGGCTCGATCAGCATGCTCTTCACATGGCGCCAGTCCCGGTAGCCGTCCGGATACGGCACAGCTGGCGGCAGGTCGCCGGCACCGGCGATCCTGGTCAGGCCGATACTGATGAAGGCGAGGAGGGCGATCGCGGTTATATTCCGTCCTGTGCCTGACATGGTGATGCTCCTGGATGATTCGTCGGGGAGCGCAAGCTAGCACCGTGCGGGCCGGCCCAACAGCAGGCACAAAAGGGTAACCGGGGTACCGGAAAGTCTAACTTGGCGACGAAAAGACAAAGTTCCGGGGTTGCGCCCGAGCGCAACGTGCCCCGCATGGTGGAGCAGGTACTGGGCTGCAAGTGGACCGTGCGCGTACTGGCCGCGATCCGGGCCGGTGTGCAGCGCCCCGGGGCGCTGGAGCGGGAACTGGCCGGCATCAGTACCAAGGTTCTGAACGAGCGGCTGCGCAAGCTCAGCCGCTTTGGTGTGATTGAGCGCTGCGCCTATCCGGAGGTGCCACCCCGGGTGGAATACCGGCTCACGGCGTACGGTCGCCGCTTCAGCAAAATACTGGATGCCGTGGAAGCCCTGCAGCGGGATGATTGAAGCAACAGGCGTCGTCGCCCTGATCTAGCGATTCCGGCGCAGCTCCAGCGCCCGCGGGCGTCCGTCGCCTGTGGCCTGGTACCAGACCGAGTGATCCTGGCTGATGGCAGCCCAGGCCTGTTCCGGGTCCGGGGTGCTGATCTCGAAGGTGTCGAAACCACAGCGCTGCATGAAATGCAGCTGCTCCTGCAGTACATCGCCCACGGCGCGGATCTCGCCGGCGAAGCCGAGCCGTTCCCGAAGCATACGGGCGTGGGTATAGGCGCGACCGTCGCGGAACTTCGGAAATTCCAGGGCCACCACCGCGAAGACCGGCAGGTCGTCGCCCAGCAGTGCTGGCGGCTGGTCACTGCGCAGCCGGACGCCAAGCGGCCGGTCAGAGGCCAGCAGGGCCTCGCGGTGAGCCTGCCACTGGTCCAGGCTGACCAACACCGGGCCGGAATCGGGCATCACCTCGAGGCCCGAGGCGTCCCGGAAGGGATCCGGCACCACGGTGCCTTTGCGGAGCAGTGCCATCAGGCCACCGCCCGCCGCGCGCCGGCGCTGCTGCCGTAGACGGCTTCCCGGAAGGGTTCCACACCGATCCGGCGGTAGGTATCCAGGAACCGCTCGTCTGCCCCGCGCAGGGCCTTGTAGCAATTCACGATGGCTTCGATTGCCAGGGGCACTTCATTGATCGGGATGGCCCGCCCGAGGCGGTCACCCAGCGAGGCGTCCTCGCCGGAGGAGCCACCCAGCGTGAGCTGGAAGAACTCCTGACCGTTCTTCTCCACGCCCAGAATGCCGATATGGCCCACATGATGATGGCCGCAGGCATTCATGCAGCCCGAGATGTTGATGGTGAGTTCACCCGCGTCCTGGAGCAGGGCTGATGTGGCGAAGTGCCGGCTGATGTCCTGGGCCACCGGGATCGCCCGGGTATTCGCCAGCGCACAGTAGTCGAGACCCGGGCAGGCAATGATGTCGGTCAGGGTGCCAATGTTCGGTGTGGCGAGGGACAGGCCGCACAGTTCCCGCCAGAGCGCGGGCAGGTCCTGCTGGCGCACATCCGGGAACACGAGATTCTGACGGTGCGAGACGCGCAGCTCGCCGAAGCTGAAGCGCTCGGCGAGTTCAGCCACCCTGTCCATCTGATCGGCCGTCAGATCGCCCGGCGCAATGCCCGGTGCCTTGAGGGACAGGTTCACGATGGCATAGCCCGGGGTGCGGTGCTCCACCACATTGACCCGGTACCAGGTGTCGAAGGCGGGCTCCAGCTGACGGGACGCGGTCAGGGATGCCGGCTGGTCGGGGAGAGACTCCCAGGCCGGCGGAGCGAAGTAGGCGGCAATGCGCTGGATCTCGTCCGCCGGAATTTCGAGCAGCGGACTGTTCCTGATCTGCAGCCACTCGGTTTCCACCAGCCGCCGGAACTCTTCCGGTCCCAGGGCGTTGACCTGCACCTTGATGCGCGCCTTCTGCAGGTTGTCGCGGCGTCCGCCCAGGTTGTAGATGCGCAGGATGGCTTCGAGGTAAGAGAACAGGTCTTCCCTGGCGAGCCATTCCCGGATGGTGTGGCCCACATAGGGCAGGCGTCCCTGGCCACCACCGGCGATGACCTGAAAACCGACCACCCCCTGCGCATTGCGCCGCAGGTAGAGGCCGATGTCATGCAGTTTGACGGCGGCCCGGTCCACGGTCGCGCCGCTCACGGCGATCTTGAACTTGCGGGGCAGGTAGGCAAATTCCGGGTGCAGGATGGACCACTGCCGGATCAGCTCGCACCAGGGTCTCGGATCCTCGATCTCGTCCCGGGCCCGGCCGGCGAACTGGTCGGCGGTGATGTTGCGCACGCAGTTGCCGGAGGACTGCATCGCATTCATCTCCACCTCGGCGAGGGCGGCCAGCACGTCCGGTGTTTCGTCCAGGCGGATCCAGTTGTACTGGATGTTCTGCCGTGTGGTGAAGTGGCCGAAGTTGCGGTCGTAGCGCCGGGCGATGAAGGCCAGCTGGCGCAGCTGCCGGGCTGACAGGCAACCGTAGGGAATGTTTACCCGGAGCATGTAGGCATGGAGCTGCAGGTACAGGCCGTTCATCAGGCGCAGGGGCTTGAACTGGTCTTCGGTCAGTTCGCCACTGAGGCGTCGCGCCACCTGGCGGCGGAAGGTGGCGATGCGCTCTGCCACCAGGGTGTGATCAAACTCGTCGTATCGGTACATGAGATGGTTTCCTGCGCTGCCAGGCCGCTGTTCAGTCCTGCAGATCGGTGCGGACAGTTGGTCCCGCTGCGCGGATCGCTTCCCGCCAGGCGACTGGCCGGCGCCGGCCTTCCGCTTCCGTGACGGTGATCAGATAGGGCTCCACGACCAGGTTTCTGCCTTCGTCGCCCAGCGCGTCAGCCAGCAGGCGTGCGGCTTCGTCCTCATCTCCGGTCAGTGCGCCGGCCGCAATGTCCTCCGTCCAGCTGCCCGCAGCCGCCAGAAAGATCACGCGGCCATCGCCAAGCCGGCTGGCGACCACCATCTTTCCAGTCCTGTGCATGGCCACGGATCCGGCCTCGGGGTGTATGGGTGGGTGGAACCGGCCTGCCAGTCCCTGGCAGGCTATCCGGGGGAGCTTAGACAGGCGTCGGGGTGGACCAAAGACGCTTTGGTTGGATGCATATGCCGGTCTTCGCTCAGGTGTTTTCTTCATCAGTTAGACTGCGATCCCCCGAAAACACCCAAGGCTGTTGCCGTGAGGCGCATCAATGACTGACCAATCAGTGGACAGGACAGGCCCGCTCCAGCGTTTCCTGAATATCCGGCGCAGTGAGGCCGCCCCGGTGCTGATGGCCGCCCTGTATTTCTTCTGCATCCTGACGGCGCTGATGGTGCTCAGGCCCACCCGGGATGCCCTTGGAATGCAGCGCGGCATCGATTCGGTACGCTGGCTGTTCATGGCCACCCTGGTGCTGACCCTGGTCGTGAATCCGCTGTTCGGCTGGCTGGTCGGGCGGTTCCGCCGGCTGGTGTTCATCACGGCGACCCACGTGTTCTTCGCCCTGAACCTGTTGCTGTTCTACGGACTGATTACCCTGGCCCCGGAGGCCGTCGGGGTTACCAGCGGGCAGGTGTTCTACGTCTGGATGAGCGTCTTCAACCTGTTCATCACGATGGTGTTCTGGGCCCTGATGGCCGACCGCTTCTCGCTGGAGCAGAGCAAGCGGCTGTTCGGCAGCATCGCCGTCGGGGGTACGACCGGCGCCATCTTCGGCTCGTGGCTTGCGGTGCTGCTGACCGAGCGACTGGGCGCCGCGGCCATGCTCCTGGTTTCCATCTCGTTTCTGATCTTCGCGCTGGGTGCCGCCTGGGCGGTCGCGTTGCTGCAACCCGAACGGGCAGTACAGGGTGCAGTGGCGGCTGCGGATCCCGAGGCCCCGCCGGCCGTCAACGAAAATGCGCTGATCGGTGGCAGTGCCTGGGAGGGCATGCGGGCCGTGTTCCGCTCCCCGTACCTGTTCGGTATCGCTACCTATGTGCTGATCCTTGCCGTGATCGCGACCTTCATCTACTTCACCCGACTGCAGATGGTCGCGGCACTTGGCGATGACGTGGACATGCGTGCCGGTCTGTTCGCCAGGATCGACCTGGCGACACAGATCGCGACGCTCGTGCTGCAGCTGATCGTTGCCGGGCACATCATGAAACGGCTCGGCGTTTCCGTCGCGCTGGCGTTGCTGCCGCTGACGGTCGCCCTCGGCTTCATCGGGCTGGCGATCGTCGGCTCGCTCGTCGCGCTGGTGGTCTTCGAGGCGACCTTCCGCGCCGTCCAGCGGGCCATCATGCGGCCCGGCCGGGAAACGCTCTTCACGGTGGTCAGCCGGGAGGAGAAGTACAAGGCCAAGGCCTTCATCGATACCTTTGGCTACCGGGCAGGCGACGCCCTGGGCGCGCAGACCGAGGGGTTGCTCGGCAAGCTCGGCATGGGGCTGGCCGGGCTCGCCAGCGTCGCGGTGCCACTGGCACTGCTCTGGGCTGTGCTCGGTGTCTGGCTTGGCAGGACCCAGCAGCGGATCGCGAATGCAGCCGGCATCGGGGCCGGCGCGCCGACACCCGCGACCGTGACCGCAGGCCCGGTCGCCCCGGCAGCACTGAGGGCCCCGGAAAGCTGAGTGGTCAGGTTGCCGCTGGAATCGCGACTGTGACCGCGAGGCCGCCGCCCTCCCGGTTGGCGGCGCTGACCCGGCCGCCATGCGCCTGGAAGACCCGTCGCGCGATCGCCAGCCCGAGGCCCGTGCCGCCCGCCTTGCCGGCGCTGTTGGCGACGCGCACATAGGGCTCGAACATCCGGTCGAGGTCAGCCTCCGGCACGCCCGGCCCGCGATCCAGTACCCGGATCAACACCTCGCCACCCCTCCGGTCGGCCTCGAGGCGTACCACGCTGTCCCCGCCGGCATAGCGGATCGCGTTGCGCAGGATGTTTTCCACTCCACTGCGCAGCAGATCCGGATCGCCGACCACGGCCAGGTCACCGGCGCTGACCAGCTCCAGGCGGCAGTGCAGGGCGGCCGCTTCCAGTTCCTCCCGGGCCACGAGTTCCCGCAACATTTCGTCCAGCCGCACCAGGCGCTTGTTGATCGTGGCCGCGGCATCCAGCCTCGTGAAGCGCAGCAGGTCGCCGATCACGAGGTCCATGCGCCGGATCTCGGTCTCGATGCGTTCCCGTTCCGGCGGTGTCAGCGACTGGCGGTGGCCGGCCAGTGCCAGCGCCGTCTGCAGGCGGGCCAGCGGCGAGCGCAGTTCGTGGGACAGCTCGGACATCAGCTGCTGGCGGCTTTCGATCAGGGCGGAGAGACGGTCTGCCATGGTGTTGAAGTCCGAGGCCAGCGTACCGAGCTCATCCTTGCGCCTGACGATCGCAGCCGGTACCCGGGCGTCGATATGACCCAGCGCGAGTTCGCGCGCGGCCAGCTGCAGTTCACCGATCGGCCGCCCGACCGTCCGGGCCAGCAGGGCGGCGATGCTCACGATCACCAGCAGGGCAGCGAGCAGTGCGCCCATTATCGTGGCGCGGCTGCCGAAGATGCTGACGCCCTTGGGAAGCACGAGAAAGGCGTAGCGTTCGTTGTCGGGGCCGATCAGCTGCGGTGCCAGGCGGACCGGCCGGTAGTTGTCGGCGTCGGGCTCGGGTGAGCCGACCACCGAGGTGCGCACGAAATTGACGAGCTCGGGTGGGAGGGGGCGCCCCAGGATGTCCTCGCTGTTCGTGTCCAGCACATAGGCGACCACGTCGTCCGGCACGTTGGCCTCGTTCTGCAGCCAGGTTTCCAGAGCCGCCCGCCCGCCGGTGGTCAGCACGTCGGCGGCGCGCTGTCCCAGGCCACTGTGACGCGTTTCGCTGTAGTTCCGGAGTTCGTAGGACGCCACCGACACCACGCTGGCCACGCCGAGCGCAACGAATGCCGCCAGCGCCAGGCTGATGTAGATCATCATCCGGAAGTAGAGTCGTCGCGGCAGCTGCATCGCTCAGGCCAGCCGGGTGCCCGCCGAATCGAGGACGTAGCCGTGACCCCGGAGACCGCGGATGCAGTCGTGGGCGACACCGGCAGCCGTCAGTTTCTTGCGCAGCTTGCTGATCAGCGTGTCAATACTGCGGTCGTAGGCCTCGATCGGACGTTCGAGCGCAAGCTCGGTAAGCCGTGCCCGGGACAGCACCTCATCCGGATGACGCATCAGCTGCTCAAGTACCCGGAGTTCGGCGGCGGTGACCGGCATCCGCTGCCCGTTGGCCACCACCTCGCGCCGGCGCAGGTCGAGGCGCACCGGCCCGACGACGAGTGCGTCCCTGATTTCCGGTGTCGGATCGTTCCTGACCCGCTTGAGCACGGCCTGGACTCGCACCGACAGTTCCAGCGGATTGAAGGGCTTGGGCAGGTAGTCATCCGCCCCCGCCATCAGCCCGAGGATCCGGTCGGACTCGCCACCGCGGGCCGTGAGCATGATCACGGGCACGTCCCGGGTAGCCCGGATGCGCTTCAGCGCCTCGAAGCCGCTGATCCCCGGCAGCATCACGTCGAGGATGACGAGATCAGGCACCTGTTTCTCCAGATGGCCGAGCCCGGCCTCCGCGTCGTGGACCACGTCCACATCGAAGCCCTGCAGCTCCAGGAACTCGCGCAGCATCGCGGCCAGACCGACGTCGTCGTCGATGAGCAGGAGGCGGGGAATGCCGGTTGCTGCGGGCCTATCCATGGTGTTGCGGGGCCATAGGTCTCAGGTTGTGGGAGGCTTGAAGTTGTTATGACACATCAGAAAAATTGCTGACTGTTGGATGTTGTTGACCGTTCGTTGACAGTTGTTTTGCCCGCCTGTCACTACACTTTAACTCCATCTACGAGCCAAAGGGTGCGGAAGCTTGCCATGACCTTCGTTGTGACCGAGAGCTGCATACGGTGCAAGCACCAGGACTGTGTCGAAGTCTGTCCCGTGGACTGCTTCCACGAGGGTCCCAACTTCCTGGTCATTGACCCGGAGGAGTGCATCGACTGCACCCTCTGCGCGCCTGAATGTCCGGTCGACGCGATCTACGCGGAGGATGAAGTGCCGGAACGCTATCGCAATTTCATTGCCCTGAACAAGGAGCTGACGGCCCTGTGGCCGGTCATCACTGCCCGGGGTGATGTACCCGCCGACGCTGCCGAGTGGAAGGGCGTCGACGGCAAGCTTGCCCATCTCGAACGGGGATTCAGGGCGGAAAGTTAGCCAGTCATGGTCATTTTAGTCAGTCCGCAAGGCCTGGCCGGAGAAGTTCAGTGAGTACACTAAGTTCAGCAACTACAGCCAATAAATCTGCAGTCAACAAATCCTACTTCAAGCCGCCCTATATCGGCCTGCTGGCCTTCGTTGGCGTGTTCATCGTGCAGGGCCTCGGCCACACGATCATGATCATCATGGAGGACACGCTGGGCAAGCAGTGGATGTTCCAGTCGGCATTCGCGATGGGGTTGGCGGGGCTCGGCATGCTGCTCTACGGAATGACGAGGCCCGGCGAGACTGCCGCAACCTGGTGGGGATTTGTCGCGGCCATGCTGCTGTGGACCGGCTGGGTTGAATTCACCTTCATCCAGTATGCGTACCAGCTGGGTGTCCCGCCGCTGCTGGACTCGGCGGGCGAGATCGAGATCAAGCCCGAGTACCTGCTGATGGAGGCCTCGGTCGGCGTGATGGTGGTGGCGCTGTTCTACTTCCTGCTCAACAAGGAAACCAAGTGCAACTTCTTCCGCTGGATCCAGCGACATGCCCACCTGCCCGTGGGCAAACCGAACCCCCGGCATGAGCGCAATTTCGCGCTTATCTCGTTCATGGAAAGCTTCATGCTGCTGTGGTTCTTCTACCTGCTGCTGCTGGTGCTCTACAACGAGAACTGGGTGGGCGCGACGCACCCCTTCACCTACGGCTACTTTGTCTTCAATACGATCTGGGCGGTCTACCTGTTCCGGCGGATGATCAAGATGTGGAAGGTGGGTGCCGCGGTCCGCTATGCCATTGCCACCGCCATCATCGCGTTTACCAGCTACGAGCTGATTGGCCACTGGGGCATTGGCGAGGACATCTGGGTCAAGCCCTGGGAGTATGGCCTGGAACTGTCAATGTTCACCCTCGCAATGGCGGTGATCATCGGGGCGTCCTGGTTTACGCCGGACCATATCAAGGCGAGGCTCGACAAAGAGGCCCGCGCCCTGGAGGAAGAACAGAGCCAGCAGGAGGCGCCGGGCCCGGCCTGATCAGCTATTCAGGAAGTGACTGCGAACAAGGGGGCCGTTCCTGGTGTCAGGAACGGCCCCTTCTTCGTCTGAGGTATTCGGCGACGATCGGCACGAGCGGCAACAGCGCGCCCAGCAGGACCACGGTCCAGTGGATGTACAGCCCCACCAGAACCAGAAACAGTCCCAGGGCGATCAGCCAGAACCAGCCGCCCATCAGGCTTTGTCGCCCGGCTCGCCCCGGGGAACGGTACTGATCCGGTCGTTGCTCATACACGCTTTCGCACTGGCTGTTGAGGAGCAGGAATTGTAGTCGCCTGGCGACCCTTTGCACCCCGGCCGGCGCTGCTCCATAGTGACAGGATCGGTACCGATAGCGCCCCCCGGGAGGGGCGACCCCATGCCCCGCCCGCCCGACGATATTGCCAACCGCCCCAAGGGTCGATCACTCCAGCCGCTCCGGGCACTGGTGCCCTTCATCCGGCCGCACTGGCGAATGCTGGTGCTGGGCCTGATCGCCCTGCTGGTCGGCGCCGGGGCGTTGCTGGCTCTGCCGGTGGCCCTGCGCTATGTCATCGACTTCGGCATTGCAGGCCAGGACCCGCAGCAGATCAACCGCTACTTCCTCTGGCTGTTCGGTGTGGCCGTGCTGTTCGGGGTCTTCGCCGCTGCCCGGCTCTACCTGCTGACCTGGCTGGGCGAGCGCGTGGTGGCCGACATCCGCCAGGCTGTTTACCAGCGCATCCTGCGGATGGATCCCACCTTTTTCGAGATCACCCAGACCGGCGAGGTTCTCTCCAGGATCACGACCGACACCACGCTGATCCAGTCCATCGCCGGCACCGGCATCTCCATCGCATTGCGCAATGCCATCCAGCTTTCCGGGGCGATCGTGATGCTGGCCATCACCAGCCCGCGCCTGACGGGCATGATCGTGCTCCTGATACCGGCGGTGGTGGTGCCGCTGATTGTCATCGGCCGGCGGGTGCGGGGCCTGTCCCGGATCGCCCAGGATCGCCTGGCAGACAGTAGTGGCATGGCGGGCGAGACCCTGAACGCGATCCAGACCGTCCAGGCCTTTACGATGGAGGCCTTCCAGGAGCGGCGCTTCGGCACTGCGGTGCAAGCCAGTTTCAGCGCCGCAGTGCGCCGGGTCCGGGCTGGCGCGATGCTCACCGGGGTTTCCGTGCTGACACTCTTTGGTGCCATCACCTTTGTGCTCTGGATCGGCGCCCATGCTGTACTGGATGGCGAGATCACCGGCGGCCAGCTCGGCCAGTTCCTGCTCTACGCGATGTTCGTGGCCGCGTCCGCCGCCTCCCTCAGCGAAGTCTGGGGGGATGTACAGCGGGGGGCGGGGGCCATGGAGCGGCTGCTGGAGCTGCTCACCGCCGAACCGCGGATCAGCGTGCCGGC
>CAYOXI010000023.1:0-34961 GCA_964407855.1 uncultured Chromatiaceae bacterium | reverse complement strand
AAGTTTCCTGCAAAATCAAGCCCAAAGCCACGCTCTTTTGTCCTGCGTCTATGCGTCCGCCGGCGAAAATGTCAAATGCCACCACCTCCCGGAGGAGGTCTCCGGCGGCTTCGGCGGCTACCGCCTGCAGGCGCGCTACCGGCGTGTCCCGACTCACCAGAACAGCCAGGTCGCGCCTGACGACCGGGAATTTCGACAGACCCTGGTAAGTTGGCTGCTCGCGAGCCTGAAAGACCGCCCCGCTGACCTCAAACAGAACCGGAGCCCCGGGCAGGTCGAGTGCGGCCACCAGCTGCGGATGGAGAACGCCGATCCAGCCCACGGCCTGATCACCCCGCAGGATGCGCGCCGTACGGCCAGGCTGAAGCGCCAGGTGCTCTGCAGGCAGGAAGTTCCAGGTGCCGGTGCGAGCAACGAGGGACAGTACCGCGTCGACATCCGCCTTGACATCAAAGAAATCGGTGGGGCTGCCGGGCGTTCCCCACTGCTCGGGGACGGTGGCCCCGTGAGCCATGCCGGCCAGCACGGCCTCTTCAGTCACTCCCTCCGGGCCGGGGAGAAAGCGCACGCCATATTCAAACAGCCGGACTCGCCGCTGCTGGCGGGCCAGATTGTGCCGGGCGGCCTGTAGTAGTCCTGCCCACAGCGTCTGGCGCATCACAGCCAGGTCTGCCGATAGCGGATTCAGCAGGCCAACGCCATCGCTACCACCAGCCAGGTGACGGTCCAGGGCCGCCTCGATGAAGCTGTAGGTGATGGCTTCCTGATAGCCCCGCTCGACGAGCGTGGTCCGCACCCGGTCAATCGGCACGCACCGTGCGGGAACCTCACCAAGGCGCATGACCTGACGTCCAGGGCTGGCCTGGATCCGGTCATAGCCAAAGATCCGGGCAACCTCCTCCACGAGATCAATTTCGGTGCGGACATCGAAGCGGAAGGCCGGTGGCCTGACCCGCCAACCGCTGGAGGTTGGCGCTATTTCCATCCCAAGTCTGACGAGGATCGACACCACATCCGCGTCCGGGACCGCCTGCCCGAGCACACGGTCCAGCCGGCTGCGCCGCAGTTCCACAACGGAAGCCGGAGCGACTGCCTCGCCCGTGACTACGCACGGTCCGGGTTGCCCGCCGGCAATGTCCAGCAACAGGGCGGTCGCCCGCTCCAGTGCCCATACCTGAACCGTCGGGTCCACCCCCCTTTCGAAACGGGTGGCTGCATCAGTCTGGAGGCCGAAGCGGCGAGCGCGCCCGGCGATGGCCGCTGGCGCAAAGAATGCCGCTTCGAGCAAGACATGACGGGTGCCGGCAGTGACCCCGGTGCGGCTGCCACCCATGATGCCCGCGAGGCCGACGGCAGAGTTGGCATCGGCGACTACCAGAACGTCCGGGTCCAGGGTGACCTGCTCCCCGGACAACAGCTGCAGTTCCTCGTCCGCGACGGCGCGGCGTACTACGAGCTCCTCCGAGACCTTTTCAAGATCGTAGGCATGCATGGGCTGGCCCAGTTCCAGCATGACGTAATTCGTGACATCCACCACGGCGTTGATGGCGCGGATACCGCTGCGGCGCAGGCGCTCCCGAAGCCAGAGGGGGCTTGCAGCCGCCGGATCAAGATCACGGATGACCCTTAGTCCGAAGCGCGGACAGTCCGCGGCATCTCCGATCCGGGCCGGGATTACCGCCGGAATGGTCGGGGCGATCGGCTCTCGCTCCGGCGCCTTGAACGGCAGGCTCAACGCCGCCGCCAGGTCACGCGCGATGCCGGTTACCGAGAAACAGTCCGCCCGGTTAGGCGTCACCTTGAGGTCGAGGATCTGGTCGTCAAGCCTGAGCGCTACCCCTACCGGCGTTCCTGGCGGCAGCTTCGGGTCAAGCTCGAGCAAACCCTCTGGGCGCTCCGTGAGTCCCAACTCGGTCGCAGAGCAAAGCATTCCGGCGGACTCGACACCACGGAGACGTGCGGCCTTGATGGCCAGTCCACCGGGGAGGACTGCACCAGGGAGTGCGGTCGGATAGACGCCGCCGTTGCGAACGTTGGCAGCCCCGCACACGATCTGCACCTCGCTACCTCCGATGTCCACGCGGCAGAGGCGCAGACGGTCGGCATCGGGATGCGGGCCCACTGCGATGACGCGCCCGGCAACGACGTGATCCAGCAGTGGTCCGGCAGCCTCAGTGCCCTCGACTTCGAGTCCCTGCATGGTCAGCTGGTGCACGAGCGCTGCGGTGTCACCCGCCGGATTGGCAAACTCACGCAACCACTGTTCACTGAATTTCATGGGATGGGGTCAGTTGAACTGGCTCAGGAAGCGCAGGTCGTTGTCGAACAACAGGCGAATATCGTCAATTCCGTAGCGGAGCATGGTCAGCCGCTCGATACCCATGCCGAATGCATAGCCGGTGTATTCCTCCGGGTCTATTCCCGCAATGCGCAGCACCTCAGGATGCACCATCCCGCAACCGAGTATCTCAAGCCAGCGCCCGGATTCAGACAGTACATCCACCTCTGCCGACGGCTCGGTGAACGGGAAGTAGGACGGCCGGAAGCGGACTGTTGCCGGGCGTTCGAAAAAACGCGCCACGAATTCCCTCAGCAGTTCCTTCAGGTTGGCAAAACTGACCTCCCGGTCCACAAGCAGCCCTTCAACCTGGTGAAACATGGGCGTGTGGGTGGTATCCGAATCGCAGCGATAGACCCTGCCCGGGGCGATCAGGCGAAGGGGCGGACCCTGGGCTCGCAATGCCCGGATCTGCACGGGCGACGTATGCGTCCGAAGGAGCCTGCCGCCAGGCAGGTAAAAGGTGTCATGCATCGCACGGGCGGGATGATCAGCAGGAATGTTGAGAGCGGTGAAGTTGTGGAAGTCATCCTCCACCTCCGGACCCTGATGGATCTCGAATCCCGCTGCCTGGAATATGGCCTCCACCCGCTGCAAAGTGCGCGTAACCGGATGCAGTCCTCCGGGGCGCTGCCCCCGTCCGGGGAGACTGACGTCGAGCGCGTCGAGACGGAGGCTGCGGTCCAGCGCTTCGGATTCCAGGTCGGCCCGTCGCTGGTCGAAGGCCTCTGTCAGTGCTGCCTTGACTGCATTGATGATCTGGCCCGCGGCTCGGCGTTCGGCATCAGGCAATGTGCCGACATGCTTCAGGCGAACGGTCAGTTCACCCTTCTTGCCGAGATAGCGGACACGAACCGCATCGAGGACTGGGAGGTCCCCGGCAGCGGCAATTTCCGTGCGGGCCAGTGCCAGCAGGGACTTGATGTCATCCATGCCTGGCGCTCCACGCGCCGCTCAGGCCGCGGCGAGTCCGTTCTTGGCCTGCTCCGCGATCGCACCAAAAGCCGCTGCATCATGCACGGCGAGATCAGCCAGCATCTTGCGATCGACTTCTATACCCGCCTTGTGCAAGCCGCTCATCAGGCGGCTATAGGACAGGTCGTGAAGGCGGGCCGCCGCATTGATGCGGGTAATCCACAGCGCCCGGAACTCCCGCTTGCGGACCCGACGGTCCCTGAAAGCGTACTGACCCGCTTTGATGACCGCCTGCTTGGCG
This sequence comes from uncultured Chromatiaceae bacterium, assembly GCA_964407855.1. GTDB lineage: Bacteria > Pseudomonadota > Gammaproteobacteria > Steroidobacterales > SHZI01. The sequence goes on along the minus strand of CAYOXI010000023.1, from coordinate 31,407 downwards.
GTCTTGTAGAGTTTGCTACGGGCCTGGGAAAAACCCTTGGCCTTCTTGAGCAGCTTCTTGTGACGTGCCTTGACCGTCACACCACGTTTTACGCGTGCCATGTGTCAGTCCTTCCTATGAGTACGGCAGCATTTTCCGGACCCCGGGTACGTCGCAGTCGGCAATCTGGTTCATGACACCCAGCTTGCGCTTCCGCTTCGAACTCTTCTTGGTCAGGATATGATTGAGGTGGGACTGCGCCGCCTTGAAGCCGTTCGCAGTCGCCCTGAAGCGCTTGGCCGCGCCCCGGTTGGTCTTCATCTTGGGCATTTCAACTCCTTAAGGCCTGGACCGAATCCCTGGAACACTTCCGGGGCCGGGACAGGCGGGTTCAGGGTACCGGCGGTGGCGGGATTGCCACCCTCGACACGCCGTCACTCACTTCTTCTTCGGTGCAATCACCATGACCATTTGCCGGCCTTCCAGCCGGGGAAACTGTTCCACGGTACCGAGCAGCTCCAGGTCCTGCCGGACCCGCTGCAGGAGACGCACCCCGATCTCCTGATGAGCCATTTCCCTGCCCCGGAAACGCAAAGTGATCTTTGCCTTGTCTCCTGAGCCGAGAAACTTCTGGAGATTACGCAGTTTTATCTGGTAATCCCCTTCTTCTGTGCCAGGCCGGAATTTTACTTCCTTGACCTGGATCTGCTTCTGCTTGCGTTTCGCTGCGTGGGCCTTCTTGTTCTGTTCGAACAGGAACTTCCCGAAGTCCATGATCCGGCATACCGGTGGCACGGCCGTTGGCGAAATCTCGACGAGATCCAGCGCGAGATCTCCAGCCATTTGCAGGGCCGCCTCACGACTCAGCACCCCCACCTGCTCACCGTCCGCACCAATCACCCGGATTTCCCGGGCATCGATCTCATCATTCCGGCGGACACGTTTATTCGCAGCGATACTTCAACCCTCCATAACAGTGCGGCCGCGGCTCGCGATCTCGGCGGAAAGTCCCTGCACCAGCCGAGTCAGCGGCATCCGGCCCAGATCCTGTCCGCCGCGCGTGCGCACGGCCACTTCGTTCGATTCTGCCTCGCGATCCCCGACGACCAGCAGGTAAGGAACCCGCTGCAGGGTATGCTCGCGAATCTTAAAGCCTATTTTCTCGTTCCTCAAGTCCGCCGCGACCCGAAAGCCCTGATTTTCCAAGATTTCCTGCAGCTGCTGAGCGAACCCCGCCTGCCGGTCGGTAATGCTCATGACCACGGCCTGCACCGGGGCCAGCCAGGTGGGCAGCCGGCCGGCATGATGCTCCAGCAGAATGCCGCAGAATCGCTCCAGGGAGCCGAACATGGCCCGGTGGAGCATCACCGGGGTCCGGCGCTGGCTGTCATCGCCAATATATGCGGCGCCCAGGCGTTCGGGCAGGTTGAAGTCGACCTGCAGGGTCCCGCACTGCCAGTCCCGGCCAATGGCATCCCGGAGAACGAATTCCAGCTTGGGCCCGTAGAAGGCACCCTCCCCGGGGTTCAGTTCCACGTCCAGGTTGCCCGCCCGCGCCGCTGCCCGCAGTGCCTCCTCCGCCTGGTCCCAGATCGCATCGGAGCCTACCCGCCGCTCGGGCCGATCGGAGAATTTCACCCGGATGTCGTCAAAGCCAAAGTCCCGGTAAATGCGCAGGATCAGGTTGGTCACGGCCACGGACTCGGCCGTGATCTGTTCCTCGGTGCAGAAGACGTGCGCATCATCCTGGGTGAAGGCCCGCACACGCATCAGGCCGTGCAGCGCTCCGGAAGGCTCATAGCGATGCACCTTGCCGAATTCGCAGAGGCGCAATGGCAGGTCGCGATAGCTCTTCAGGCCCTGATTGAAGACCTGCACATGTCCCGGGCAGTTCATCGGTTTGATGGCGTAGACCCGCTCGTCCGGCGTGCGGGTCATGTACATGCTGTCACCGAACTTCTCGATGTGTCCGGACTGGACCCAGAGCGCCCGGTCCATGATTTCGGGGGTATTGACTTCCTGGTAGCCCGCCGCCCGCTGTTCATCGCGCATGTAGCCGATCAGCTGCTGGAACAGGGTCCAGCCCCGGGGATGCCAGAACACTGCCCCCGGTGCTTCCTCCTGGAAGTGAAACAGGTCCAGTTCCCGGCCCAGACGCCGATGATCGCGCTTCTCCGCTTCCTCCAGCCGGGTGAGATATGTCTTGAGAGCAGCCTCGTCCGGCCAGGCCGTGCCATAGATGCGCTGGAGCATCTCGTTACGGGAGTCGCCCCGCCAGTAGGCCCCGGCAACCTTCGTCAGCTTGAAGGCCTTGAGCTTTCCGGTGGACGGCACATGGGGCCCCCGGCACAGATCCACCCAGCCGCCGTGGCCGTACAGGCTGATTGCCTGGTCAGCGGGGATACTCGCGATGATCTCCGCCTTGTAGATTTCGCCCAGTTCCCTAAACAAGGCCACGGCCTCGTCCCGGCTCATGACCCGGCGCTCCACCGGCAGGTCGGCGGCCACCAGTTCCCGCATCCGGGCTTCGATCGCCGTCAGGTCCTCCGGAGTGAATGGCCGCTGGTAGGCAAAATCGTAGTAGAAGCCATCCTCGATCACCGGGCCGATCGTGACCTGGGCATCGGGGAACAGCGACTGCACGGCCTGGGCGAGCAGATGAGCCGTGGAATGGCGGAGGACTTCCAGGCCGTCGGCGTCCTTCGCAGTGACGATGGACAGCCCGGCGTCCTCGCTGATCACATGGCTCGTATCGACGAGTCGATCGTTGACCCGGCCGGCCAGCGCCGCCCGCGCAAGACCCGGCCCGATCGCAGCTGCAACCTCGGCCACCGTTACGGGGTGTTCAAAGACTCTCTGGCTGCCGTCCGGCAGAGTGACTGAGGGCATGGGTACTTTGGTACGTGGTAGGCGCGAGTGGAGTCGAACCACCGACCTCTTCCATGTCAAGGAAGCGCTCTAACCACTGAGCTACGCGCCTGCGGATGCTTCTGGCTGCTGGCACAGCCAGCAGATTCGGGGCGAAACGATACAGAATCGCGGGCGCGAAAGGCAAGGAAGCTCAGCGACCCGGGGCTGGCGGCAAGCCCAGTTCCACGCGGCGCAGGGCCTGGACCTCGTCCCGGAGCCGGGCTGCGTCCTCAAACTCCAGATTCCGGGCATGTTCCAGCATGTCCTTCTCCAGCCGGCCAATCCGTCGGGCAAGGTCCGCCTGGGACAGGTGGGTATAATCCGGGGCGCGTTCCCGCGCCCGCCGGCCCCGACGCGGCGCCTGGTCCCGGGCCCCCTCCATGATGTCCCGGACCTCCTTGATGATCGAGCGGGGTTCGATGCCGTGCTCCTGGTTGAACTCCAGCTGCTTGCGGCGACGCCGGTCCATTTCCGCGATAGCCCGCTCCATCGAGCCCGTTACCCGGTCGGCATACATGATCGCCATGCCCTGCAGATTGCGGGCTGCCCGGCCCACCGTCTGGATCAGCGAGCCCTCCGACCGCAGGAAGCCCTCCTTGTCCGCATCGAGGATGGCAACCAGGGATACCTCCGGCAGGTCCAGGCCTTCCCGTAGCAGATTGATGCCGACAAGGACATCAAAGGTTCCCAGGCGGAGGTCGCGGATGATTTCCATCCGCTCGACAGTCTCGATATCCGCATGCAGGTAGCGGACCCGGACCCCGTGCTCCTGGAGGTAGTCGGTGAGATCCTCGGCCATCCGCTTGGTCAGGGTCGTGATCAGCACCCGCTCCTGCCGTTCTGTCCGGATCCGGATCTCGGAAAGGACGTCATCCACCTGCCGCGAGGCTGGGCGGATCTCTATGGGTGGATCCACGAGCCCGGTCGGCCGGACCACCTGCTCGACGACAGCGTCGGAGTGCTGCTTCTCGTAGGTGCCCGGCGTTGCAGACACATAGATGGTCTGCGGGGCCAGCGCCTCGAACTCATCAAAGCGCAGCGGCCGGTTGTCCAGGGCAGATGGCAGGCGGAACCCATACTCCACCAGCGTCTCTTTTCGCGACCTGTCGCCCCGGTACATGCCACCAAGCTGTGGAATGGTGACGTGACTCTCGTCAACCACCAGCAACGCATCGCCGGGGAGGTAGTCAAACAGGCAGGGTGGCGGCTCACCTGGTTTCCGGCCGGACAGGTAGCGGCTGTAATTTTCAATGCCGTTGCAGTAGCCAAGCTCAGCGATCATCTCCAGATCATAGAGCGTCCGCTGCTCAAGGCGCTGGGCTTCCACCAGCTTGTTGCTCCGGCGGAGATCCTCGAGACGAAGGATGAGGTCCCGCCTGATCTGGTGGGCGGCCTCAACGAGCGCATCCCGGGGCGTGACGTAGTGGGTCTTGGGAAATACGGTCAGCCGCGGAACGGTACGCAGCACTTCACCGGTCAGGGGGTCGAACCACGCAAGGCTTTCGATCTCCTCATCAAACAGCGTTACCCTGATCGCCTCACGCTCCGACTCGGCCGGAAAGATATCCACAATCTCGCCCCGCGCCCGGTAGGTTCCGTTGCTCAGCTGCAGGTCATTGCGGGTGTACTGGAGCTCGGCCAGGCGGCGAAGCAGGTCCCGCTCCGCCAACCGGTGCCCCCGTGAGAGGTGCAGCACCATGCTCAGGTAGGCCTGCGGATCACCGAGGCCATAGATCGACGAGACGGTGGCAACAATGATGCTGTCGCGGCGCTCCAGCAGGGCCTTGGTGGCCGACAGGCGCATCTGCTCGATATGGGCGTTGATGGACGCGTCCTTCTCGATGTAGGTATCGGAGGACGGCACATAGGCTTCGGGCTGGTAGTAGTCGTAGTACGAGACGAAATATTCCACCCGGTTGTCGGGGAAAAACTCCCGCATTTCGCCGTAAAGCTGGGCTGCCAGCGTCTTGTTCGGCGCGAGGACCAGGGCCGGACGCTGCTGCGCCTCAATGACCTTGGCGATGGTAAAGGTCTTGCCGGAACCAGTGACGCCCAGAAGGGTCTGCCGGGCAAGACCATTTTCCAGGCCCGTGTTCAGGGCGTGGATGGCTTCAGGCTGGTCGCCCGCAGGCTGGAAGTCCGTGGAGAGCCGGATGGGTTGCATCACTCTCAGGCCAGTTGGTTGCGGGGCCCGAATCCCTTAGTATCTGCAGCCCTTTGACCCGACTGTCCCGCAAGGAGTTCATGTGAGTCTAGCAGTTTCCCAGCGCTGTCAGCGCGTAAAGCCGTCGCCCACAATGGCGGTAACTGCAATGGCTGCAGAGCTTCGTGCCAAAGGACACGATGTCATCGACCTGGGCGCCGGGGAGCCGGACTTCGACACCCCTGCCCACATCAGGACCGCCGGGGTGGCGGCTATCGAGGGAGGCCAGACCCGCTACACCGCCGTGGACGGCACGGCCGAGCTCAAGGCGGCCATCATCGCCAAATTCCAGCGGGACAATCGCCTCAGCTATGCGCCCGACCAGATTCTCGTCTCCAGCGGTGCCAAGCAGACCTGTTTTAACGTCTGCAGCGCCGTCCTAAACCCGGGCGATGAAGCGATAGTCCCGGCACCATACTGGGTGTCCTATCCCGACATGATCAAGCTGGCCGACGGGGAACCCGTGATCGTCTCGGCGGGCATGGAAGATGGCTTCAAGATCTCCCCGCGCCTGCTTGAGGCTGCGATCACGCCGAAAACGCGACTGATGTTCCTCAATAGTCCCTCGAACCCCACTGGCGCCGCGTACACGCGGGCCGAGCTGGCAGCACTGGGCTCGGTCCTGGAAAACCACCCCCAGGTCCTGATCGCGACTGACGACATGTATGAGCACATCTACTGGGCTGACGAGCCTTTCTCCAGCCTGGCCGAGGTGTGCCCTGCGCTCTACGAGCGCACGGTCACCATCAATGGCGTATCAAAAGCCTATGCGATGACGGGCTGGCGGATCGGCTATGCGGGCGGCCCGAAGGCGATCATCGGTGCCATGAAGAAGATCCAGAGCCAGAGCACTTCCAATCCATCGAGCATATCCCAGGCAGCCAGCGTCGCTGCCCTGAATGGCAGCCAGGAATGTGTCGCGGAGATGAACAAGGCTTTTCGCGCAAGACATGACTACATAGTCGCCGCGCTTAACGAAATTCCTGGCTTCTCATGCCTGCCGTCGGCCGGAACCTTCTATGCATTTCCCAACGTCGGCGAGGCGCTAAGGTCAAAAGGGCTGAAAGACGATCTCGCCTTGTCGGAACTCCTGCTGCACAAGGCCGAGGTTGCTGTCGTGCCGGGCTCGGCATTTGGAGCGCCGGGCCACCTCCGTCTCTCCTTTGCCTGCAGCCTTGCGACCCTGAAGGATGCTGTGGCCCGCATGCATCGGGTACTCGACTGACGGACCCGGGCAGATGACCTGGTCCTTGACTTGTCCAGGCGCATTACCGGAAAATCCGCGGCGCTTCAGCCCTGATTTCTGCTCGTTTCCCCGGTAGCTCAGTGGTAGAGCAACCGGCTGTTAACCGGTTGGTCGCTGGTTCGAATCCGGCCCGGGGAGCCAACTCTACTCTGCCCGCTAGACGACCCCAGGAGCGCTGACGGGCTCTACCGGAGCGTGGCCAGGTGCCTCTTCAGGGCGGCAGCAATCAACGGATCCCCCAGCGCATAGTCGATGGTGGCTTCCACGTAGCCGACCTTGCTGCCACAGTCGTAGCGACGGCCCGTGAAGGGCAGCGCGAACACCGGTTCCACGGCAAGCAGCCTGGCAATTGCATCCGTCAGCTGGATCTCTCCACCCGCCCCCTGCCCCGTCGCGGCAAGTATGTCGAAGATTGCCGGAGTAAGCAGGTATCTGCCGACTACGGCCAGTGTCGACGGGGCGCGGTCAGGGGCGGGCTTTTCCACGATCTGGCGTACCCGGAACTGCTCATCGACCGCCACGATGCCGTAGTCACGGGTCCGGTCCCTGGGAACCTCCTGAACCGCAATGACGCTGGCACCGTGGGTGGCATGCTGATCCCGTAGCTGGGTGAGGCAACCAGTCTCGGCCCGGATCAGGTCATCTGGCAGGTGTACGTAGAAAGGCTCCTCTCCCACCGCAGGACGGGCGCAAAGTACCGCGTGCCCAAGCCCGAGAGGCTCGCCCTGGCGGATATAAACGCAGGACACGTTGGATGGAAGTATCCCCCGGACGATTTCCAGAAGGTCTTCCTTGCCCGACGAACCTAGCGAGCGCTCCAGCTCAGCGTCCCGGTCGAAATGGTCTTCGATAGCCCGCTTGCCACTTCCCGTGATGAAGACCAGACGCGTAACACCGGCTGCCACGGCTTCCTCGACTGCGTACTGAACCAGTGGCTTGTCGACGATCGGCAGCATCTCCTTGGGCATGGCCTTGGTTGCCGGCAGGAAGCGCGTGCCGCGACCGGCCACGGGAAATACGGCGGTACGAACCAGGGGATGCATCAATGGCCTCCGGGCGAGAGCAAGGAAAGTCTCGCATGATAGCCAATCCGGTCCCTTGTTGACCGTGCACCAGTTCGCCGGACGGCGGAGCCGCCCGCCCCGCCGTCCGGTGCGTGCCCTGGTCAGGGTTGCTCGGCTGGCTTTGCCGGCGGCCCGGTGCGGATATTATCCCGATTGAGGCTGAAGACCTGGGGGCCTATCCCGCTGACCTTCATCACGTCTTCCGGTGCAGCGAAGCGGCCGTTCTTTTCCCGGTACTCGACAATCGCGCGCGCGCGGGCGTCCCCCACGCCGTTGAGTTCCCGCGCCAGCGTCTCGGCATCAGCGGTATTGATATCCACCGGACCCGCCAGCGCAAGTGCTGGCAAGAGGCCCAATAGTGCACTGAACAGGATTCTTCGCATGACAATCTCCTTGAGGTGGCTTTGGCGTTTCACTGTCACAACGACAGTGCCCGCATGCTAGGCGGATCAACATGCGCCAGACAGGCGGGATTCTCGCGACTTTGCCGGGAAACACCTCAGCCAAGAAGAGCGTGCAGTGGTGACTTCTCCAGAGGCCTGATGCTGTCCCAGGACCGGCAGCCAGGGCAGTGCCAGTGGCGCACGGCGCTACGATAACCGCAGGCGCTGCATTGGTACCGGAGGTTGCCGGCAAGCAGCGGCTGGAGCAGATCCCGGATCCGGCGGACACTGACGAGGCGCGCGGCGGATTCATCCACGCCCAGCCCGTCCGGTCCGGCAAGGGCCCGGAGTGCAGGACGCCCGTCAATGAACGCCGCGAGGTGCTCCAATGCCCCGGGATGATCCAGCGAAACATCCTGCAGCAGTGCCAGCGCAATGCCCCGCTGGCCTTTCGGGGTAGCACCTGCACGGGCAAGCAGCGCACCAACCTGATCCTTCTCCGGCTGTGTCCGCGCACCGGCGAACAGTCGGCTGAGTACTTCGCCACTAAGGTCCGGGTCGGCTGTGATCAGTGGCTCAAGCACTGCGAGCAAATCGCCGAACCGTCCTTCCGCGGCGGCCTGGTCGCCCTGGATCAGCGCTGTGCGCACTTTGCCGGGGTCCAGAATCTCCGCCTGTGCCAGCAGGCGGCTGGCATCAGCCGGCCTCCCCTCGCGACGGGCCAGTTCCGCGAGCTCGCAGCAATAGTGGGCCATGCGGGCTGGCGCAATTGCATCGCCGGCACTGCGGCTGAGGCGGTCACCCAGATCGATTGCCCGCTCCCAGTCATTGGTTACCTCAGCGATTCGAAGCAGACGCTCCAGGGCTGTGGGTCCGTGGATGGGTGACTCCAGCAGGCGAAGAAAGAGCTCCTCGGCCCTGTCAAATAACCCGGAACTCAGGAAGTCCTCGGCCAGCTCCATCGTGGCGAGGTCCCGTAACGCCGGTCCGCTGCCAGGGCGCTCGAGGAGGTTCTCATGCAGGCGGATGGCACGCTCGATCTGACCCCGGCGACGGAACAGGGCACCAAGCGCCAGCTGGACTTCTATCGCGTCCTCGCTGCTGTCTGCGGCTTCGGTGAGTATGTCGACGGCACGGTCGGGTTCCTCGTTGAGGAAATAGCGGAAACCACGTAACAGGTTGGCACCGCCCTGTTTTGCCTGGTCGTTGTTGCTCTGCTCATCGTCATCGCCAAACCGGGCAAAAAAGTAGCCCAGCGCAGCCGCGATGAACAACAGGCCAGCAAAGAGGAACGTGGATTCAGTCGGCATCCTGGGTGGGCAGACTGCGCAGTGCCTGGACCTCCTGCTCAGCCAGGCGCAGCGCTCTTTGTAGCGACCGACGCTGAACCAGCAGCCGGACGAGCCCGACGGACACGCAGACGATCCCCAGTAGCCAGCCGAGCCCGACAGCCACCAGCAAGGCGAGGGATTTCTCGATCTCGATCGCCAGGAACGCAAAGTCCAGGCCGATCCGGCCGGGATTCAGCGCTGCAAAGATCCCCGCCACGGCAACGCACAGGAGAACCAGCAAGGCAATGAGCAGGCTGCGGATCATCCGGAACCGCCGGTGATCCTGCTGACTGGTATTTCCCGCCTGCTAGTCCTTGATTGGCAATTCTCGATTTTCATTTACCCGGTCGCGCAGGTCCTTGCCAGGCTTGAAATGGGGCACATATTTCCCGGCCAGTGCGACTGCCTCCCCCGTCTTGGGATTGCGACCCATGCGCGGAGGACGGAAGTGCAGCGAGAAGCTCCCAAAGCCCCGGATCTCGATGCGCTGCCCGCTGGCGAGCGCATCACTCATCAGATCAAGAAGATGCTTGACTGCAAGTTCCACGTCCCGGGCAGGCAGATGCTTCTGCTTACGGGCCAGAACTTCAATCAGCTCTGATTTCGTCATCGCTGCGTCCCCTTCACGCGCTCCGGTCTACACTAAAATCGGCAGCGACCGGAATCAGGAGTCGCCAGCGCCGGAAATCCGCTCCTTCAGGAGCTCTCCAAGGGTCGTAGCAGTGCTACCACCGCTCTCGGCCCGATAACTCTCCATCGCCTGGGCTTCCTCGGCCGCATCCTTGGCCTTGATCGACAGGGATACCAGGCGACTCTTACGGTCGAGACCGGTAAATCTTGCCTCGATCTCCTCGCCCACCTTGAGGATGGTACGGGCATCTTCCACCCGGTCCCGGGACAGCTCGCTTGCCCGAAGCTGGCCCTTGATGCCGCCCTCCAGGTCCACCACGGCACCCCGGGCATCCACCTCCGAGATTATTCCCCTGAGGATGCTGCCCTTGGGATTGTCAGCGAGGAAGCGGGAGAACGGATCCTGGTCAATCTGCTTGATGCCCAGCGAAATGCGCTCCCGCTCGGGATCAATGGCGAGGACCACTGTATCCACGTCCTCGCCCTTCTTGTAGTTATGCACGGCGTCTTCACCGGCGACATCCCAGGAGATATCCGAGAGGTGCACGAGACCGTCTATGCCACCCGGCAAACCGATGAAGATGCCGAAATCCGTGATTGACTTGATCTTGCCCGAGACACGGTCACCCTTGTTGTAGCCGGCGGCGAAATCAGACCAGGGGTTTGACTGGCACTGCTTGATGCCGAGCGATATCCGCCTGCGCTCTTCATCAATGTCGAGGACCATGACCTCGACCTCATCACCAATCTGCACCATCTTCGAGGGATTGACGTTCTTGTTGGTCCAGTCCATTTCAGAGACGTGCACCAGGCCCTCGACGCCCTCTTCGATCTCGACGAAGCAGCCGTAGTCAGCGATGTTGGTAACCTTGCCGAACAGGCGGGTGTTGGGCGGGTAGCGGCGGGCGATGGCTTCCCAGGGATCAGACCCGAGCTGCTTCATGCCGAGGGAAACACGGTTCTTTTCCCGGTCGAAGCGGAGGATCTTCACTTCGATTTCATCACCGACGGTGACAACCTCGGACGGATGCTTGACCCGCTTCCAGGCCATGTCGGTGATGTGCAGCAGGCCGTCGATGCCGCCCAGGTCGACGAAGGCACCATAATCGGTCAGGTTCTTGACGACGCCCTTGACCACTGAGCCTTCCTGGAGATTGGTCAGCAGGGCTTCCCGCTCGGCGCTGTACTCAGCCTCGACAACAGCCCGACGCGAAACCACAACATTGTTGCGACGCCGGTCGAGCTTGATGACCTTGAATTCCAGTTCCTTGCCTTCGAGGTAGGAGGGATCGCGAACGGGCCGTACATCGACCAGTGATCCTGGCAGGAAGGCCCGGACGAACTCCACATCGACGGTGAAACCGCCCTTGACGCGGCCGTTGATCACGCCCTTGACGATCTTGCTGTGTTCGAAGGCGTCCTCAAGGGACTCCCACGTCCGGACGCGCTTGGCGCGCTCCCGGGAGAGCCGGGTCTCGCCGAAACCGTCTTCGACGGAGTCCAGCGCCACCTCGACCATGTCGCCAACCTTGACCTCCAGTTCACCCCGCTCGTTCTTGAACTGGCTGGCTGGAATTACGGCCTCGGATTTGAGACCGGCACTGACTACGACTGCCTCGGAGGACACCTCGACCACGAGTCCGGTGAGGATCGTGCCGGGCTTGATGCGGGTGTTGGCGAGGCTCTGCTCGAAAAGTTCGGCGAAATTTTCCGTCATGTGTGTCAATTTCCCACCCGCGGGTGGACCTGTAGCGGTGAAGCGCCAGCCCTGTTTGTACAAGGTGGCGGTGTTGCTGCCATCCCGCTCACATTACTGCGAGCGGGTCCCATCAATATCCTGAGTCAAAATCCTGAGTCTCCCCTGCCGGGACAAGCCCGGCGTCCGCCGCCCACCGAAGCACCGTGGCCACCACTTCGGGTATCTCCATCCCGGTGGTATCCAGAAGGCGTGCGTTGTCGCTGGGCTTTAGCGGCGACGCTGAGCGCTCCGCATCCCGCCGGTCGCGCTCAGCCATGTCCTCGGAAAGGAGCGGCAGGCTAACATCAATACCCTTTCCCTTCAACTGCTTATGACGCCTGCGGGCCCTCTCCTCGACACTCGCCGTAAGAAAGACCTTGAGCTTCGCATCGGGAAAGATGGCCGTACCCATGTCGCGCCCGTCAGCGACCAGGCCCGGCGGACGGCAGAATGCCCGCTGACGGCCAACGAGAGCCATACGGACGGCCGGAATCGCCGCCACCAGTGAGGCACCCCGGCTACAGGCCTCCGACCGGATTTCCTGCGTGACGATACGTCCGGCAAGGGTCACGGGGCCGTCGTCTCCAGCGCCAAAGTGCACGTCCAGCCCACGGGCCAGCCCGGCCACCGCCTCGACGTTGTCCAGCGCGATTTCGCGGGTGAGGGCGTCCAGCGCAACCAGGCGGTAAAGAGCGCCGCTGTCGAGCAGGTGGAAGCCAAGGCTTCGGGCAACGAGGCGGCTGATCGTGCCCTTGCCCGCCCCGCCGGGTCCGTCAATGGCAATCACCGGGGGGGGCTCACCCATCGTCCCGGGCCTCCAGGCAGAGGCCGATGACGCGCCCCTGATGCACAAAGTCCGGGTACGACGTGGCGACGTTGGCGGCGTCGAGGATCTCTACGGGCCCCAGTGCCCGGGCACCCGCGACGGCGAATGCCATCGCCACCCGGTGGTCGCCGTGGCTGTCCACCACGCCACCCGTCAGTGTTCCACCCCGGATCCGGGCTCCGTCCGGCAACTCCTCCACATCGCCACCCAGTGCCCGCAGACCGTCCACCATGACCTTGATCCGGTCGCTTTCCTTGTGGCGAAGTTCGGCCGCACCGGTCACGGTGGTGAGGCCCTCCGCGAGGGCCGCCGCAACGAACAGCACGGGAAACTCGTCGATGGCGAGAGGCACCAGCGCTGCCGGGATCTCGGCACCACTCAGTCGGCTGGGACGAACGATCAGTCGACCGGTCGGCTCCCCCGCCCCGGGTGTGGCGGTCTCAACGCGGACATCAGCACCCATCAGCGCGAGGATCTGCAGGATGCCGGTGCGCGTCGGGTTAAGGCCCACCCCTTCGATCACCAGTTCGCCCTCGCGGGCGAGGCAGCCGGCAAGCACCATGAAGGCGGCCGATGACAGGTCACCGGGCACCGCGATGTCGGCAGCCCTCAGCCGCGCATTACCGGTGATGCGCACCATCGGGCCCTGCCTCTCGCAGGGCCAGTCCAGCATGGCCAGCATGCACTCGGTATGGTCCCGCGTGACGGCCGGCTCGGTCACCGTCGTGGTCCCCCGCGCATAGAGACCCGCCAGCAGCACGGCCGACTTCACTTGCGCACTGGCGATGGGCATATGGAAATCAATGCCGCGAAGGCTGTTGCCCCCAGTGATTCTCACGGGCGGAGTACCGTCATTGGTGGCAATTCGCCCGCCCATGGCCCGCAATGGCCGGGCTACGCGCTCCATTGGCCGGCGACTGAGGGACTGGTCCCCGATGAGTACGCTGTCGAAGGACTGGGCGGCCAGCAGGCCCATGCAGAGCCTCATCGCCGTGCCGGAGTTGCCCATGTCCAGGGGCGTCGGGCTGGCCACGAGGCCACCCAGGCCTCGGCCCGCCACAGTGATGGTGGTGGGATCATGCTGTTGGGCCTGGATTCCCATGCAACGGATGGCAGCCAGCGTCGCCAGGCAGTCCTCACCCGGCAGGAAGCCGCTGATCCGGCTGCTGCCCTCGGCGATGGCGCCCAGCATCAGCGCCCGATGGGAGATGGACTTGTCCCCGGGTACACGAATGCTGCCGCGGACTGCGGTGGAGGGTTCGACCAGCAGCCTGGTCGTCATGCTGGCCCACCCTGATCGCGGATCTCGCCAAGGGCTGCGAGCAGGCGCTCGTTCTGTTCCGGCAAGCCGACTGTGATCCGCAGGTGACGGGGAAGGCCATAGTTGCCAACCGGTCGCACGATCACTCCCTGCCGCAGCAGCGCCTCATACCAGGTGCCGGCGGTTTCCCCGGTATCGGCCAGTACGAAATTGCCGGCCGACACAGGAACCTGCCAGCCAAACCTCCTCAGTCCGTCCCGCAGTTGCCTGAGACCTGCCCCGTTCAGCAGCCGGGATTGCCGTACGTGGTCCCCGGCCCCCAGCGCAGAGATGGCCGCCACCTGGCCGAGGGCATTGACGTTGAATGGCTGTCGGACGCGATTGATGAGCTCGGCTACTTCGGGATGACTGATGGCATAGCCCACCCGGAGTCCTGCCAGGCCGTACAGCTTGGAGAAGGTGCGACACACGATCAGGTTCGGAAAACGGCTGATCCATCCAGGCGTGGCCTGGCCAGTCCCGGCCGGCTGATAGTCAGCATAGGCCTCATCAACCACCACCAGAACCGTTGCCGGGACTGCAGCGATAAAGGCCTGCAGGGCTTCCGGTTCGAGCCAGGTACCGGTCGGGTTATTGGGATTGGCAATGAATACCACGCGGGTGGCGGGCGAGATCGCCTGCCGGAAGGCATCGAGGTCATGGCCGAGGGGCTGGTCCGCCTCGGGCGGGTTGGCCGGCGCGACAATCGTGCGCGCGCCGGTCGCCTGGATCGCGAGACCATACACCAGGAAGGCGTAGTGGGCATGCAGTCCCTCGTCGCCAGGCCCAAGGAAGGTCTCCGCGATGAGTGACAGGACTTCATTGGAACCGTTGCCTACCGTCAACTGGGTGGGCACCACGCCGTGAAAGCGGGCCAGCGCGTGTTTGAGTTCCCAGGCGGCGCCATCCGGGTAAAGACCGACCGAGCCTGCGGCGGTGCGCAGGGCGGCAACACTGGCCGCCGGCGGGCCCAGGGGATTCTCATTGGACGCCAGTTTGATGGAATCCCGGATGCCGAGTTCCCGCTCCAGTTCAGCCAGCGGCTTGCCGGCGACATAGGGCTGCAGGCCCAGTACCGCCGGGGCCGCGAGCCTGGCAAAGGGTGGCGCGGGATCAGGCATCGATGCCGAAGCTCAGAGAATGGCTTTGGGGTAAGACCCCAGGATCCGGAACAGCTTGGCCCGCTGGCGCAATTCAGCCAGGGCCAGCGCAACGCCCTTGTCCTCGGCATGGCCATCAATGTCCACGAAGAACACGTAGTGCCACTTGCGCTGCCGCGAGGGCCGCGACTCAATCCGGGTCATGTTGATCCCATGGGCAGCGAGCGGCTCCAGCAGCTTGTGGAGCGCACCGGCATCATCGGTGTCCTGGGTGGAGAGCAGCAGGGTGGTCTTGTCGTGGCCGCTGGACGCGAGCAATCTCCGGCCGATGACCAGAAAGCGCGTGGTGTTGTCGGGGCGGTCCTCAATGTCGGTAACGAGCTTCTGGAGCCCATAGACCTCGGCGGCTGCGTCGCCGGCAATGGCGGCAGTGCCTGCCTCGTCCCGGGCGCGCCTTGCACCCTCCGCATTGCTGCTGGCGGGATGCAGGTCCGCGGTTGGCAGGTACTCCCGCAGCCAGTTGCGGCACTGGGCCAGGGACTGTGGATGGGCGCTGACCCGGATGATCTTGTCCAGTCCGGTGACGTTGCCGAGGAGATGCTGGCGAATGCGCATTTCCAGTTCGCCGCAGATCTTCAGCGGGGATGTGAGGAACATGTCGAGGGTGTGATTGACGCTGCCCTCGGTCGAATTCTCGATAGGGACCACGCCGAAATCGGCCGTACTGGATTCGACCTCGCGAAAGACCTCGTCGATGGCCCCCAGCGGCAAGGCCCGCACCGAATGGCCAAAATGCTGGTAGACGGCCGACTGGCTGAAGGTACCTTCCGGCCCGAGGTAACCCACTTTCATCGGCTCCTCCTGGGCGAGGCACGCCGACATGATTTCCCGGAACAGCCGGACCATCTCCTCGTTCGAGAGCGGACCCTGATTGCGCGCAACGACGCCCCGGAGGACTTCCGCCTCCCGCTCCGGGCGATAGAACTCGACCGCGGATCCCCGGCCGCCCTTGGCGACAGCAACCTGCTGGGCAATACCCGCCCGCTCGGCGATCAACGCCTGGATACGGGCATCCAGCGCGTCAATCTCACTGCGCAGCGCATCCAGTGCCGGCCGGGACTCAGGTGACACCCTCGCTCTGCGTGACGCCGTTTTGCCCCGCTTCTTCATGCCACCTGGCTTCAGGCTTTAGCGCCGTGTGGCGCGCCGAGATCACGTACGTTGAGCACACCTGGAATTGCCCGTAACTGCCCGAGCAGCGACTCAGAAACCGGCCCATCCAGGTCGACGATGGTATAGGCGATATCACCCCGGGATTTATTCAGCAGGTCCGCAATGTTGAGGCCCGCACTGCCGAGACACGTGGAGATCTGGCCGACCATGCTCGGCACATTGGCGTTGGCAATGGTGATCCGGTGGGCGCTGTTCCGTGGCACATCAGCCTCCGGGAAGTTGACCGAATAGCGGATGATGCCATCCTCCAGGAAGGCGCGAAGGTTGTCTGCCACCATCACCGCACAATTGGATTCGGCCTCCTGCGTGGAGGCGCCCAGATGCGGCAGCGCGACGACCCGGGGGTTGCCGATCAGCGCACGACTGGGAAAATCACAGATATAGGCGGTGAGCTTGCCGGACGCCAGGGCAGCCGCCACAGCCGGTTCGTCCACTATTTCACCGCGCGCGAAGTTCAGCACCACCGCCTTGTCAGGCAGCAGGCGGATACGCTCGGCGTTGACCAGGCCGCGGGTAGCATCGAGCAGTGGCACATGCAGCGTGACGAAGTCGGCGCGGCTGAAAAGTTCGTCAATGCTGCGCGCCTGTTCCACTGCCGACGACAGCTGCCAGGCGCGCTCGACGGTGATCTGGGGGTCAAAACCGACCACCCGCATGCCAAGTGCCAGAGCTGCATTCGCCACCTGGACGCCAATGGCACCGAGGCCAATTACGCCGAGTGTGCGGCCGGGAAGTTCAAAGCCGACATACTCTTTCTTGCCGGCCTCGACGGCCTTGTCCAGCGCCGCGCCTTCCTCCTGCAGGTTCTGCACGAACTGCCAGGCAGGGCAGAGGTTGCGGGCTGCCAGCAGCATGCCGGCAATAACCAGCTCCTTGACGGCGTTGGCATTGGCGCCCGGGGCGTTGAAAACGGGGATTCCCCGCCTGGACAAGGCCGCAACCGGCACGTTGTTGACACCGGCCCCGGCCCGCGCAACCGCCAGTACCGAATCGGGGAGTGGCATGTCGTGCATCTTGGCCGAGCGCACCAGGATCGCGTCGGGATGCCCGATATCGGAGGCGACCTCGTACCGGTCCCGCGGCAGTCTCTGCAGTCCCTCGATGGAAATGCTGTTCAGGGTCAGGATCTTGTATGTCGACTTTAGTGTCACGCGCTTAACCTCTGTGCTGGCAGGCGATCAAGCCTGCCGCCTCTCGAATTCGGCCATGAAATCCACCAGCGCGATGACGCCTTGTTCGGTCATCGCGTTGTAAATGCTGGCCCGCATGCCACCCACTGACCGGTGGCCCTTCAGGTTTGTCAGTCCGGCCTTCTCAGCCTGCTTCAGGAATTCACCATCCAGCTCAGGCCTGGCCAGGGTGAAGGGCACGTTCATCCACGACCGGTAGGGCTTTGCAACGGGGTTGCTGTAGAAGGACGACTCGTCGATGGCCTGGTACAGCCGCCCGGCCTTGCGCTGATTCAGCGCGCCCACCTTTTCAAGGCCACCCTGCCGCAGGAGCCAGGAGAACACCAGGCCCGCAACGTACCAGGCAAAGGTCGGTGGCGTGTTGAGCATGGATCCCTCGGCAGCATGCGCCGAGTATTTCAGGATTCCCGGCAGTCCCGCCGGCGCGCGCTCGAGCAGGTCCTTGCGCACGATCAGGATGACGATGCCCGATGGTCCGATGTTCTTCTGGGCACCGGCGTAAATCAGGCCGAACTGGTCAACGTCAACCGGGCGGGAAAGGATCGTCGAGGACATGTCCGCGACGAGCGGGACCGTGCCGACGGCCGGGGGTTCATGGAACTCCAGACCACTGATGGTCTCATTGGCGCAGTAGTGGAAGTACGCCGCCTCCGAATCGAGCTTCCACCCGCCGCGCGCGGGTACGTCCATATAGTTGGCTGCCACGCCATCGGCGACCACAGAAACCTTGCGCACGGCAGCGGCTTCCTTGCTGGCCTTCTTCGACCAGCTGCCGGTGACCAGGTAATCCAGCGTCTGGTCCGGGGCCGACAGGTTCATCGGGATCAGGGCGAAGTGCGTCGTTGCGCCGCCCTGCAGGAACAGTACCGAGTAGTCATCGGAGATCTTCAACAGCTGCCGGAGGTCCGCTTCGGCCTGTTCAGCCACGCGGATGAATGCCTTGCTCCGGTGACTGATCTCCATCACCGACATGCCGGATCCCTGCCAGTCGGTAAGCTCCGCCTGAGCCTGCTGCAGTACTTCCAGCGGCAGCACGGCGGGACCCGCACTGAAATTGATAACCCTCGTCATGAAACTCTCTCTTGAAACTGAAACTACCGGGAAAGGCCGTCCAGGGGCGTCAGGATTCGGCCGCCTCGTCGTCTTCGCCAGGCACGATCCGGTCCAGGCCGACCAGTCGATCGTCCCCGTCTATGCGGATCAGGCGTACGCCCTGGGTATTGCGCCCCTGCCGGGACACGTCGGCAACTGGTGTCCGGACCAGTGTTCCTCCCGAGCTGATGAGCACAATCTCGTCCTCATCAGCCACCTGGATGGCACCAACCATCCGCCCATTCCGGTCTGAGGTCTGGATGGCAATGACGCCCTGACCACCCCGGCCCTGGACCGGGAACTCGCCAGGATCCGTCCGCTTGCCAAAGCCGTTCTCGGTGGCTGTCAGCACCTCACCCTGCCCCATGATCAACAGTGCGATTACCTCATGACCATCGGCGAGACGGATACCCCGCACACCGGAAGCCGTGCGCCCCATCGGCCGCACGTCCGATTCATGGAAGCGGATGGCCTTGCCGGAACTCGCACATAACATCAGGTCGCACTCGCCATCGGTGATGGTCACGTCAACCAGGCGGTCACCCTCGTGAAGTTCGATGGCACGGATACCGGCAGCCCGCGGCCGGGAAAACGCATCCAGGGTCGTCTTCTTGACCGTACCGTCGCTGGTGGCCATGAAGATGAAGTTGTGATCAGTAAACTGGCGGACCGGCAACACCGCGTTGATGCGCTCATCAGGCTCCAGCGGCAGCAGATTGACCATGGGCCTCCCGCGGGCTCCATGGCCGGCACGGGGAACCTGGTAGACCTTCAGCCAGTAGACCTTGCCCGTACTGGTGAAGCACAGCAGCGTGTCGTGGGTGTTGGCCACGAACAGCTTGTCGACAAAATCGTCCTCCTTGACCCGGGTCGCCGCCCGCCCCCGGCCACCACGCTTCTGGACCTGATAGTCCCGAACGCTCTGGGCCTTCGCATATCCCTGGTGAGACAGCGTCACGACCACGTCTTCCTCGGGGATAAGGTCTTCGGTTTCCAGGCTGGAATGCACCTGGACGATCTCCGTCCGCCGCTTGTCGGCGTAGTTGTCGCGGATCTCCGCCAGTTCAGCCCGGATCACCGCAATGAGTTTCTCCGGGTCGGCGAGGATCTCCGTGAACTCACGAATCCTGACAAGCAGCTCTTCGTACTCGGTGATGATCTTGGCCTGCTCCAGGCCCGTGAGGCGCTGCAGGCGGAGATCAAGTATCGCCTGGGCCTGAATCGTCGAAAGCCGGTAGCCCCGCTCACCCGGACCGAAGTCTGCATCCGCTCCTTCAGGCCGGGTGGAGACATTGCCGGCACGGGCCAGCATCTCCATCACCGCCCCGGGCGACCAGTAGCGGCCTGTCAGTGCTTCGCGCGCTTCCGGGGGCGTGGGCGACGCCTTGATGACCGCAATCACCTCATCGATGTTCGCCAGCGCCACAGTCTGGCCTTCAAGGACATGAGCACGGTCGCGGGTCTTGCGCAGGTCGAACAGGGTGCGCCGCGTGACGACTTCACGTCGATGCCGGACGAAGCACTCCAGCAGGCCCTTGAGGTCGAAGACTTTCGGCTGGCCGTCCCGCAACGCCACCATGTTGATGCCGAAGACGGACTCGAGGGGTGTCTGCTTGTACAGATTGTTGATGACGACTTCGGAGGACTCGCCGCGTCGCAGTTCAATGACCACGCGCATCCCATCCTTGTCGGACTCGTCGCGCAGCTCGCTGATGCCTTCGAGCTTCTTGTCGCGCACCAGCTCGGCGATTTTTTCAATCAACCGGGCCTTGTTCACCTGGTAGGGAAGCTCGGTAACGACCAGCGCCTCCCGGCCGCGACTGTCAATCTCCTCCACGTGCAGGCGTGCCCGGACATAAACGCGCCCGCGGCCAGTGGTATACGCGGAGTAGATTCCCTGGGATCCGTTGATGATGCCGGCGGTCGGGAAGTCGGGGCCCGGCATGATGGCGATCAGCTCGGCAATGCTGATCGACGGATCCTCAATCAGGGCCAGCGTGGCGGTAATCACCTCGCCCAGGTTGTGGGGCGGGATGTTGGTGGCCATGCCAACTGCAATGCCAGATGAGCCATTGACCAGCAGGTTCGGGATCCGCGCCGGCATGACAGAAGGCTCCGTCTCGGAGCCATCGTAGTTGGGCACGAAATCAACCGTGTCTTTGTCGATATCGGCCAGCAGTTCGCCGGCAATGCGGGTCATCCGCACTTCGGTGTAGCGCATCGCCGCGGGCGCATCGCCATCCACCGAGCCGAAGTTGCCCTGCCCGTCTACCAGCAGGTAACGCATTGAGAAGGGCTGGGCCATCCGCACGATGGCGTCATAGACCGCCGTGTCCCCGTGCGGGTGGTACTTGCCGATCACGTCACCGACCACACGAGCCGACTTCTTGTAGGTCTTGGTGTGGTCATTGCCCAGCTCCCGCATCGCGTGGAGGACGCGGCGGTGCACCGGCTTGAGTCCGTCGCGGACATCCGGAAGAGCCCGGCCAACGATGACGCTCATGGCGTAGTCCAGATAGGACTGACGCATCTCGTCTTCGAGATTTACCGGGAGAATTTCCTTGGCTACTTCAGCCATCTATTTCGCTGATCCCGCTGGGCAGAAATCCACAAGCCAGCGGGGGCGGCGCATTTTCGCGTCGCCGCCAGCGTCTGGAGGATCGCTGCGGTGCTGGCGCGGCGCCAAACCAAAGCCAAACCAGAAATGGGCGCCGGGACAATGTGAAAGCGTAGCACGAATCGCGCCTTTTCCGGATGCCCGGGCCGGGTCCCGATCGCGTCCCCGCCTGGTTCTGCGGTTCGACCCCTGCGGGGCGATCAGGCATGATCCAGCCCCCGGACAGGACCCCGATGCAGAGCGCCGATCTCATTATCAATGCCCGCTGGATCATCCCGGTGGAACCCGAGGGCCTGGTGCTTCAGCACCACTCCCTCGTGGTCCGGGATGAGGTCATCGTCGCGATCCTGCCGACGGCGAATGCCCTGCAGGTCTTCTCCGCCCCGACGGTTGTCGATCGTCCGGAGCACGCACTGCTGCCGGGGCTTGTCAACGCGCATACCCATGCTGCCAGGACCCTGTTCCGGGGCCTCGCGGACACCCTGCCGCATGATGACTGGCTGCGACGGCCTATGTGGCCGGCCGAGGCCCGCTGGGTCAGCGGGGAGTTTGTCCGGGATGGGGTCGAACTGGCCGTGCTCGAGATGTTGAGCGGGGGGACAACCTGCTTTGCGGACAGGTACTTTTTTCCGGATGCGACGGCGCGGGTGGTGGCGGAGAGCGGGCTCCGGGCCTGGGTCGGGATGGTCGTACTGGACCAGCCAACCATCTGGGCGAACACGCCGGACGAATACCTCCGGAAGGGCCTCGCGGTGCGGGATCAGTTTCGGGGCCATCCGCGCATCACGCTCGGCTTTGCGCCGCATGCGCCCTGCACGGTGAGCGACGGGACGCTGGCCCAGGTCCGTGTGCTCGCCGATGAACTGGAGACCCAGATCAGCATGCACGTCCACGAGACGGCGCAGGCAGTTGCGGACGCCTGCCATCAGGATGGACGCCGGCCACTCAGCCGGCTGGACGCGCTCGGCCTGCTCACCCCCCAGTTCATGGCCGTGCACATGACGGACCTGACCCCGACGGAGATCGGTCAGCTGGCCAGGCGGGGAGCCAGCGTCGTGCACTGCGCCGAGTCCAACCTGAAGCTCGCCAGTGGCTTCTGCCCGGTCACCCGCCTCCTCGACGCCGGTGTCAACGTCGCCCTCGGAACGGATGGCGCGGCCAGCAATAACGACCTTGATATGTGGGGTGAGATGCGCACGGCCGCCCTGCTGGCCACGGGCGTAGCGCAACAGGCCGACGCGTTGCCGGCAGCCCGGGCACTGCGCATGGCAACCCTGAATGGTGCCATGGCCCTCGGACTCGGCGACCGGATCGGCTCCCTCGAGCCGGGCAAATCGGCCGACCTGATCTGCGCTGATCTCTCCGCACCCCACTGCCAGCCCGTCTACGACCCGATCTCCCAGCTGGTTTATTCGGCCGGGCGGGACCAGGTGACAGACGTCTGGGTGGCGGGCCGGCAGTTGCTGCGAAACCGCGCGCCCCTGCAGGCCGACCGGGCCGGTATCCTTGACCGGGCCCGCCACTGGGGCCAGCGGATTGGAGGCCAGAATGCCTGAAGTAATCAATAGCAGTGAAGCAGAGGTCGCCCACTTCGATGACCTGGCCAGCCACTGGTGGGACCCGGACGGCCAATTCCGGACACTGCACGACCTCAATCCGGTCCGGGCCCAGCTGGTCGATGACCTGACCGGCCTGGCAGGGAAGCGGGTTGCCGATGTGGGTTGTGGCGGCGGGCTGCTCGCCGAGGCGCTCGCCCGGCGGGGTGCCCGCGTGACAGCCGTGGATATGTCCGCTGAGTCACTGGCCATCGCTAGACTGCACCTGCTGGATGCGGGCCCGCTCGAGATCGACTACCGGCAGACGACCGCCGAAGACCTGGCAGCCGTGTTGCCTGGCGCATTCGATGTGGTCACCTGCATGGAGCTTCTCGAGCATGTGCCCGACCCGGCCCGGCTGGTCGGGTCGTGTGCCAGGCTGGCAACGCCGGGTGGACACGTGATCTTCTCAACCCTGAACCGCACACCCCGGGCCTTTGCGCTTGCGATCGTTGGTGCCGAGTACCTCACGGGACTGGTCCCCCGTGGCACCCATCGCTACGACCAGCTGATCAGGCCGTCAGAACTGGATGCCTGGGCACGAGCTGCGGGACTGCGTCTGACGACGCTGCGGGGCGGGCACTACAATCCGCTCAACAGGCAGTTCCAGCTGGGTGATGATCTGAGCGTCAACTACTTTGCTCACTTCCGGGCCGATGCCACCCCGCTGGAAACGGCGACGTGAGCCGGTGGCCCGTGGCCGGCCCGCCGGGCGCCGTGTTGTTCGACCTCGATGGCACACTGGTGGATACGGCCCCGGACATGATTGCGGCGCTGAATGTGATCTGCGCCGAAGAGGGACTGCCATCAGTCACCTACAACGCCGGCAGGCCCCAGGTCTCCAACGGCGCCGCTGGACTCCTGCGGCTACGGGTTCCCGATTTCGCGCCGCAGAGCCATCCGGACCTGCATCGGCGCTACCTCGCGCGCTATGCGGAGCGTCTGGCAGACGATACCCGCCTCTTTCCGGCGATGGAGGAGCTGCTGCGGGACCTCGAAGCCGCCGGCGTGCCTTGGGGAATTGTCACCAACAAGCCCCGGCATCTCACCGAACCGCTGCTGGCCGCCCTGGAGCTGCTGGAACGCTCCGCGTGCACGGTCAGCGGTGATTCGCTGCCCGAGCGCAAGCCCCATCCGCGCCCCATCCTGCATGCACTGGAGCAGATCGCGGTTGACCCGCGGCTGGCGGTCTACGTCGGGGATGCGCGCCGGGACATCGAGTCCGGCCGGGCGGCGGGGACGCAGACGGTCGCAGTTCGCTATGGATACGTGGAGCCTGGCCAGGACCCGGCCGCCTGGGGCGCCGACTACGTTGTTGCAACACCCGCGGAACTCAGCACCCTGATACTGGGAAGCGTTCAATAGCCATGCTGTCAGCCACTGCCCGTGCGCATCAACCGGCTCCGGATGAACTCAGGGATCGGGTGATTCTCGTCACCGGCGCCGGTGCCGGCCTCGGCCGGGCTGCCGCCCTGACCTGCGCCGCCCATGGCGCAACCGTGATCCTGCTGGGTCGGACCACGTCCCGGCTCGAATCGTTGTACGACGAGATCGTCACTGCAGGTCATCCGGAACCGGCCATCGCCGCGCTCGACCTGGCCTCTGCGGGAGGACCGGATTATCACCAGCTGGTTGAGCAGGTTGGCAGCAGCTGGGGACGGCTTGACGGCCTGCTCCACAATGCAGCCATCCTCGGGCAGCGTGCGCCGATCGAGCACTACGATATTGCTGTCTGGCACCAGGTGATGCACCTGAACCTCAATGTGCCTTTCATTCTGACCCAGCTTTTTCTGCCCCTGCTCCGGCAGGCGCCTGACCCCTCGATCGTGTTCGCCAGCAGTTCGGTCGGCCGCCAGGGACGGGCCTACTGGGGTGCCTATGCGGTTGCCAAATTCGGCATCGAGGGCCTGTCCCAGGTGCTGGCCGACGAGACCAGCGGCGAAGGCCGGATCCGCGCCAACTGCATCAACCCGGGAAAGACCCGCACCGCGATGAGGCGGGCCGCCTATCCCGGCGAGGACCCGGCCACGGTACCGGAAGCCTTGTCGCTGATGGGACCCTACGTCTATCTGCTTGGCCCGGCGAGCCGGGGCGTAACGGGACACAGCATCGACTGCCAGTAGGCGCCGCCTGCTAGCCTTCTTCTTCCTCGACCTCGACCAGTCCTGCGGCGGCATAGAGTGCGGTGCACTCCGAATCCCGCAGCAGGCGATGGTGGCCCGGTCGGAGCGCACGGGGCAGCAGCACCGGCCCGTATCGCACGCGGATCAGCCGGCTGACGCGGCAGTCAACAGCCTCCCAGACGCGTCTTACCAACCGGTTCCGTCCCTCGGAAACAACGACACGGAACCACTGGTTGCTGGCGTCACCCCCAGCGCTTTCGATACGGTCGAAAGCCGCCTTGCCGTCCTCAAGCTCGATGCCCACCCGCACCCGCTCGATGAGCTCCGGGGTAACGGTACCCTGCACGCGGACCGCGTACTCCCGCTCCAGTTCCCGGGATGGATGCATCAGCGCGTTGGCCAGCTGGCCGTCAGTCGTCAGGAGCAGCAGTCCCGACGTGGCCAGGTCGAGCCGGCCGACGTTGATCCAGCGGCTGCCCTGCAGGGGGGGCAGATTGTCAAAAATCGTGGGCCGGCCTTCGGGATCCCGGCGGCTGCATACCTCACCGGCCGGCTTGTGGTAGAGCAGTACCCGGGGCGCCGGTTTCGTGCGACGGAGGGCAGGAACCTGGCGGCCATCGACGAGAATGCGCTCGCGGCCCGTAACTTTCTGGCCCAGCACCGCCGGCTTGCCATTGACGGTGACCCGGCCGGCGCGGATCCAGTCCTCCATGGTCCGACGGGAACCAAGTCCGGCAGAAGCCAGCACCTTTTGCAGGCGCTCACTGGCGGGAGGTGCGTTCACCGGGCTGGCCGTCAGCGTGCCTTGATCGGCACCACATTCGATGCCATCAGCTCCTCTGGTTCCCGCTCGGGATCGATCTCACCGTCATCGGCGGACTCTGCGGGGAGCGCCGGCAGATCCGGACCGGTGGGACCGTCCAGTTCCAGCTGGGCGGTGAGGGTCTCCAGATCCTTGAGGTCGGCCAGTGACGGCAGGTCGTCAAGCTTCTTCAGGCCGAAATAGTCGAGGAACTCCCGGGTGGTGCCGTAGATGGCGGGCCGACCCGGTACATCCCGGAAGCCAACGACGCGGATCCAGTTGCGCTCCAGCAGTGTTCGCATGATGTTGGTAGTGACACCAACCCCGCGGATGTCTTCCACATCGCCCCGGGTGACAGGCTGGCGATAGGCAATGATCGCCAGGGTTTCCATGAGGGCACGGGAGTAACGGGGCGCCCTCTCCTCCCACAGGCTGGTGAGCCAACCCGACATGCTGGTGCGAACCTGGATGCGGAAGCCGCTGGCGACCTCGACGAGCTGGATACCGCGGTCGGCGTAGTCGGCCTGCAAGGCCGTGATTGCCGCGCGCAGGTCGTCCCGACCCGGTGGATCATCTGCGCCAAACAGGGCCTGGAGGGCGTTCAGGTCCAGCGGACGACCGGCGGCCAGCAGAGCTGCCTCCAGGACATTCTTGAGTTGCGTGGTTTCCATAGATTAAAGGCCTTATCTATCAGGCGCTTTCGACATCTTCATTATCCAGATCCAGGGTCCCTGCCGGGCGCATGACCGCTGCCCGCAGGTGGATCGGCGCATAGGCCTCGGTCTGCACCACTTCGATCAGCGATTCCTTTAACAGCTCCAGCAGGGCAAGGAAGGTCACGGCGACGCCCATCCGGCCCTCATCCGCAGAGAACAGCTCGCGGAATTCGCAGAAGCTGTCCCGCTGTACCTTGAGCAGCACCTCCGACATCCGTTGCCGTACGGAGAGCGGTTCACGCCGGATGTGGTGATGAGCCAGCATCTCCGCCCGGTTGAGCACGTCCTGAAAGGCGAGCAGCAATTCCTTGAGCGTGAGATCGGGCAGCCGCGTGACCACCCGGCGCTCCGTCACCTCGGCGCTGGCCTGGTGAAAGTCCCGTTCCAGCCGCGGAAGCCCATCCACGTCGGTCGCCGCCTGCTTGTAGCGCTCGTACTCCTGGAGGCGGCGCACCAGCTCGGCACGGGGGTCGGCCTCGTCGTCATCAACTGCCCCGATCCGGGGCAGGAGCATCCGGGATTTGATCTCGGCCAGCATGGCCGCCATCAGCAGGTATTCGCCGGCCAGCTCAAGCTGCAGCTCCTTCATCACCTCGATGTACTGGACGTACTGGAGGGTGATTTCGGCGATCGGGATATTCAGGATGTCGAGATTCTGCCGGCGGATCAGGTACAGCAGCAGGTCGAGAGGGCCCTCGAAGGCTTCAAGAAAGACCTCAAGGGCAAAGGGCGGGATGTACAGGTCCTGCGGTAGCTGGGTCACCGCCTCGCCTTCCACGATCGCGAAAGGCATTTCCGCCTGGGCGGGGCCACCCCCCGCCTCTTCCGCAGTCAACAGCGGACTTCGACGCGCGTCGGCATCGTGGACCACGGTGAGCCGGGGAACGACAACTTCAGAATCCGCAGATGCCATAGCTCAGCTGCCAACCAGCCTCTGGATAGCCTGGGTGAGGGTTGAAACTACCGGACCAATCACCCGGCCGAGGATGCCGAGTGCCAAGAGTGCCATGACCAGTATAAGGCCATAGGGTTCAACTGCATCCAGCCGCCGTCCAAGACTCTCGGGCACCAGGCCACGGAGCACCCGGCCACCGTCAAGCGGTGGAATCGGGAGCAGATTAAAAACACACAACAACACGTTGAAAAAGATCCCGACCTGCGCCATCGACAGCAGGAACTGGCGGACCGCCGACAGCGGCTGCTGCCACTGAAGCGTGGCGGCGAAGATTAGGGCCCAGAACACGGCCATCACCAGGTTGCTGGCCGGGCCAGCTGCCGCCACGACCACCATGTCGCGTTTGGGATTGCGCAGGTTGTTGCCATTGACCGGCACCGGCTTGGCCCACCCGAAGGGCATCCCGATCAGGATGCCGAGCACGATTGGTACGGCGATGGTTCCCACCGGGTCAATGTGGCGGACAGGATTCAGGGAGAGCCTGCCCAGCAGCTCCGCCGTCCGGTCTCCAAAGTAGCGGGCCGTCCAGCCATGGGAGACCTCATGCAGCGTGATGCCGAAGAGGATGGGAATGATCGCGACCGAAATGAACTGGATCGTCGCGGCGACATCCATCGCGATACCTTCAGGCCAGCCCGCGGACGTCGCCCCGGCCCTGCCGGAGGATGACGGGGCTGTCGCCGGTCAGGTCCACGACGGTGGTCGGTTCGATGCCGCAACCGCCGCTGTCAATCAGCAGGTCAACCCGCCCCGCGACCGCAGCCTCAATCTCATCGGGGTCCGACAGCGCGGCGTCATGGCCCGGCAGCAACAGCGTTGAACTCATCAGGGGCTCCCCGAGGGCAGCCAGCAAGGCCAGGGGCACGGGGTGGTCGGGAACCCGAATGCCGACGGTCTGGCGCTTTGGCGTCTGCAGGCGCCGCGGAACCTCCTTGGTGGCCTTCAGGATGAAGGTGTAGGGCCCGGGTGTATGCGCACGAAGAAGTCGATACGTCGAGTTGTCGACCCGTGCATAGCTCGCCAGCTCGGAAAGGTCCCGGCACACGACCGTGTAATAGTGGTCGTGACCCGTATCCCTGATCTTCTGGAGTCGCTCGGCTGGTTCCCGCTCGCCGATCTGCCACCCGAAGGCATAACAGGAGTCCGTCGGGTACACCACGAGCCCGCCACCGCGAATAATCTCCACTGCCTGCTTGATGAGTCGGGGCTGGGGATTTACCGGATGGACGTGAAAGCGCTGCGTCATGTCCGTATTCTACCGGTTCAGCGCGGACTGTCCCGCCCAATTGGATATTGCTGCATGCAGGCTTTTCTGGATTTTCTGCCGGTGATTGCGTTCTTCGCGGCTTACTGGCTGACCGACATGAAGACGGCCATTCTCGTCATCATGGTAGTCATGTCCCTGCAGGTACTGATCACCTGGCTCGTCAGGCGCACGGTGCCCAGGATGCTGATGGTCTCGGCCGCGCTCGTGATCGTGATGGGTGGCGGCAGTGTCCTGCTGGACAATGAGCTGATCTTCAAGTGGAAACCGACTGTCCTGAACTGGCTGTTCGCGGCGGTGTTTCTCGGCAGCCAGTACATCGGCGACAGGCCCATTGTGCAGCGCCTGCTCAGCGCTGCGTCCAAGGATGAGATCAGCCTGGTGCCCGCCGACTGGCAACGGCTGAACCTCATGTGGGTAGGCTTCTTCGTGGTTTCAGGGATTGCGAATATCGTCGTTGCCTACCGGTTTTCGGAGGCCACCTGGGTGAACTTCAAGCTCTTCGGCCTGCTGGGCATGACCCTGGTCTTCGTTGTGCTGCAGGCCATGTGGATGAGCGGGCGAACACCCCCGACCAAGACGCTACCGGAGGAATCCTGATGCTTTACGCAATCTTTGGTGAGGACAGTCCAGGCAGCCTGGCCGGTCGACTGCGGGAGCGGGCCGCTCATCTGGCACGCGTCACAGCCCTGCGGGAGGCCGGGCGGCTGGTCCTGGCGGGTCCGCACCCGGTGCTCGATACCCGCGAGCCGGGGGAAGCCGGCTACTCCGGGAGCCTGATCATCGCCGAATTCCCCGATCTGCCAGCCGCCGAGGCGTGGGCGGCCGATGACCCCTACGTGGCAGGCGGTGTCTGGTGCCGGGTCTCCGTCAAACCCTTCGTCCAGGTCATGCCGTGAGCCTCGAACGGGTCGAAGAAATCCGGCGCCGGCTCCAGGTCGCCCTCCAACCGGAAATCTGCGAGATCACCGACGAGAGCCACCTGCACGTGGGCCATGCCGGTGCCCGCGACGGCCGTGGTCATTTTTTTCTCCGGATTCAAGCCAGAAAACTCAGAGACTTAGCCAGACTTTCTCAGCATCGCCTCATCTACGAGGCCCTCGGCGACCTCCTCGAAACTGAAATCCATGCTCTTCGGATAGAGGTTCTTGGGGGGGAGTAGCTCCCGTTTGGGATCGGCCTAGTTTTCCTCCGCTAGTTCAGAGAGCGAGAACCCCAAGTCCGGGCAGCCGGGACTGAGATCGGCGTCGCCGACTTACTTTACAAAACTCTTGAATTGAGTCACTACTTTCACGTTAAAGGAAGGGTGTTAAACCATTGAATTGGCTTGACGCAACATAAGTTTCCACCTAGTCTCTTTGCCATAATACTAAGGGGAACATGGAACCCGATCTGAAATCATCGCTGATCAAGGCCTATTCGCGGCTCCTGAGGCCACTTGTCCAGATTCTGCTCCGCACAGGGGTCACTTATCCGGAGTTTGCCGACCTAGCAAAGCGAGTTTTCGTTGAGGCAGCAACTCGAGAGATCAGACGGCAGGGTGACGACGATTCTGCAACGCGGATTTCGCTAGTTACTGGGATGTCCCAACGAGAAACAGTTGAGGTACTCGAACAACGAAATGCCGGAGGAAGTTCCGCAACGAGCTTGGAGGACATTGAGGCAATTTTGAGTGGATGGCATACGGATCCACGCTTCGTCGGTCCGTACGGTTTACCCCTTGAGCTAAGCCTGCACGAACGAAATCGGCCAGATTTCGCAACACTTACGGCGATCTTCTCGCCGCGCAGGAAAGCTCAAGATTTGGTACGGGAGTTGGTAAGAGTAGGAGTGGTGCTTGAAACGAGCTATGGGATGTATCGAGTTTTGACCCGCACCTACATGCCAGCCGTCACCGATCCAGAAAGTTTAGATAGGTTGGGCCGCGCAGTGCAGTTTTTTGTCGAGACCATCGAATTCAACCGCCGGCAAGTTGCCCCGGACGACAGACGGTTTGAACGAACAGTGACCTCGGACTTCGGCATTAGGCCAGAGGATCTTGGTCGTCTCCAGTCTCTTATTCGAACCAGAGGACAGGCTCTGCTTGAAGAAATTGATACGTGGCTGAGCATGAGAGAGAAGCCCGATTCGGATCTCCCGCCCCTTGGAGTCAAGGCTGGCCTCGGAATCTTCCATTACGTTGAAGAGCAAGACGAAGACATCACCTAGCTCGATACAAGTAAAAAAACACAACTAGCACCCTGGGGATATGCAAATGATGAACTCGATGGCGACCTTCGCAAGAGACAAAGGCCGGACTCTCCCAGTGGGGCTAGTCGGTGGCCTCATTTTTCTTTTGGCGAGCTTCAGTTCGAATGCGTTTGAACAAGAACTTTCGAGCGAGGTTTTCGGAATTCGGCTTGTTGGTCAATCCAACGATGGCACGCTGGTTCTGGATGACTCTGTCAGTGCGCTAAGTTCTTGGCCGACGAATGGTCTGGCAACGCGAGCAACCGGGGAGAATGCAGGGGCACCAACTCTGTTGGGCATCGGTATCTTTGAAAGCTGGAATGAACAGAATCAAACCTTCACGGTTTCTGGACAAACCATGACTCTCGCTGAGAACGCCTTGGTGATCGATGCGCCAAGAGACATCGATTCAGTGTTGAACTCTGAAAACATCATTTGGTATCTAAGACCCGGCGCGTATATCGCTGTTGCCGGACATACCTTTGGCGGTAGTGAGGGGTTGGTGAGCCACGTCGTCCGTTTAGATCCCAATGTGGCTTTCGGTAGCTCCCCGATCTACCTTCGGGGCGTCATGAACCACATGAATACTGACGCCCGACAGGCATCGATAGGTCAAGCGTTCTTGGACCTGTCGACAATTGGAGACGGCACCGAAGTCGGGGTAGGAACCCTGATCGAATTGGTTGGATTCCAGGCAGCAACAGACGGGATAGTCGTCTCTGAAATTGGCTCCCTCGAGTCATCGAGCGCGGCGTGGTCAGCCGTTGGTAGAGCCCAGCAGTCCAGGGTCGCTGGTATCAGTGGCAGCGGCGTCCGCGGCATCAGCGGCAGCGGCGTCCGCGGCATCAGTGGCAGCGGCGTCCGCGGCATCAGTGGCAGCG